>NYZC01000358.1 GCA_002686995.1 Phycisphaeraceae bacterium
GGCGACGAGAAGTCGAAGGTCCAAGGTCCAAGGTCGAAAGCGGAACCGTCGAAGCCCCACCGCGCCGGCCGGAGTCAGGTTCTTTCGACTTTCGACCTTCGACATTCCGACTTGCGGGCGAAGCCCGCGTTAGGCAAGAAGTCGCCAGACTTCGGCGGGAGTCACGGGGTTCGGTATCCGGATCCCGCCCGATCTGAAGTCCGGCGACTTCAGCTACTCCCCGCTGATCGTGCAGCGCGCTGGGGGGAGTACGTGCCCGATGTCTTTCCGTGTATCCTCGACGCTGATGCAGAGTGCCCTCCAACAGAAGATCTCCGATGCCATCGACGCTCGTCGCGACGCGATCGTGGAAACGGGCGAGGCGATCATGGATACGCCGGAACTGGGCTTCAAGGAGCACCGGACGGCCGACCGGGTGAAGCGTGCGTTCGATGAGCTCGGTCTTCCGCACGAAGACAATCTGGCGATCACGGGCGTGAAGGCGGTGCTGCGGGGCAGCCGCCCCGGGCCGACAGTGGCCGTTATGGGTGAGCTCGATGCGCTTTGCCTGCCGAATCACCCGCGAGCCGACGCCGAAACGGGGGCGGCGCATGCATGCGGTCACAATGCCCAGGTCGCCGGCATGCTTGGCGCGGCGATGGGGCTGGTCGACGCGCAGGTGGCCGGGCGACTTGCCGGCAACATCGTCTTCTTCGCCGTCCCGGCGGAGGAGTACGTCGAAATCGATTATCGACTGGGCCTGGTGCGCGAAGGCAGGACCGCCTTTCTGACCGGCAAGCAGGAATTGATACGGCTGGGCCACTTCGACGACGTCGACATGGCGATGATGATTCATTCGACCAGTCCGTCCGTGGACGAAGGGACGATGGGGCTCGCGCCGTCCTCCAACGGATTCCTGGCCAAGAGCGTCCGGTTCCTCGGCAGGGCATCGCATGCCGGTGCGTTGCCCGAGCGCGGCGTGAACGCGCTGAATGCGGCGCAACTGGCCATCAGCGCCGTCCACGCTCAGCGCGAGACGTTCAGGGACGAGGATTGCGTTCGGGTGCACCCGATCATCACGAAGGGGGGAGACCTGGTGAACATCGTGCCGGACGACGTGTGCCTCGAGACCTACGTCCGGGCGCGGACCACCGAGGCGATGCTCGATGCGGCCGGCAAGTTCGACCGCGCGATGCGGGGCGCCGCGATGGCGATCGGATGCCGGGTCGAGATCGAGACGGTGCCGGGCAACCTTCCGCTGCGCAACGATCCGCAATTGGCCGACGTGTTCCGCGAAAGCGCGGGATCGGTGCTGGATCCGAAGGGCTACCGCGACCAGCCGCACATGGGCGGCTCGACCGACGCCGGCGACCTGAGCCACCTCATGCCGCTGCTGCATCCGATGATGACCGGCGGCTGCGGCGCGCATCACCAGCTCGACTGGGGCATCGAGGATGCGGACCTGGGCTACGTCGCACCGGCCAAGACACTGGCCCTGATGGCCTTCGATCTGCTCGACGACGGCGCGAAGAAGGCGAAGCAGGTCATTTCGGCCTACACACCGGCGCTCTCGAAGGACGCGTACCTGCGCCAGCAGGCGGACATTTTCAATACCGAATCGTTCGACGGGGCGCCTTGCGAGGAATAACGCCGACGCCCTTCGGCACGTCGGTCAGGAAGAATGCGAGCACGATCGGGACGTGAATCCGAAGAGCGTGAACGGGATCACGTACTTCACTGAAATCGCCCCCTGAATCCAGCCTCTCCGCGTCGAAAACCGCCTCTGGTCCGTTCCGACGAAGGCTGCTCGTGAACGACGACGGTGCCGAATCAGGGAAAACCCGGGATTGAACCTGAGAAATTCCAGAATCGCCAGATCCATTCGGATCATTCCGACGTTATGGATACGAAAGGACTCGTTCCATGAGATTCGGTGAGTTCCTCGTTCGTTCAGGTGCGGTGACTGCAGATGCGCTTCTCAAGGGGTTGGCCGATCAGCGCGGCATGCGGCCGTTCGTTCCGTCACTGGTCGTGGAAGAAGGTTACATGACCGCCGACGAAGCGCTTTCGCTCTTGAACTGGGCGGAGGACACCGGGCGTGATTTCCTGGACGTGGCGATGGAGGGCGGCGCAGTCAGTCGGCAGCAGGCAGAGGTGCTCACGGCCAGGGCAAGGCAGGTCACGCCTCCAATCGGCCAGGTCCTTGTCGCCACCGGCGTTCTCACGCCTGAGCAGAACAGCATTCACATTCAGGAGTACCTGAAGCAGCAGCGTGCGGAGTTAAATGACTCAGTGAATCGGAACTGAAATGATCGTCCGGGGCCGGTCTGGCGGTGCCGATCGGCATGGGTCATCCTCGTCCCAGATCTCTTCGACGTTCATTCGCGGTTTGCGAATAGAGCCGACTCGCCCCGGTTCCCTTCGATTGTCGGGCGAATGAGAAGGGATTCGACATGTCGAATCAAAGGGGCGGCTGGCGTGAATGCGCCCAGCAGATGTCGTCGTCAGATGACCTCACTGACGACGAGTTACGCGCCTTCATCAGGATGATCATGGATGAGAAGAAGGTGACCCGTCGCGGATTGACTGCGATTGAAATCGTCGATCGAATGAGAGACGCGTCAGGGGGCGATCGATGAACATCTCGTAGCGGATGGGGGGACATTCCGGGGGATGCTGCCGTCTATCATACCTACTGCCGCCCGCCGTTCGGGCAGGGACGTTGTTCGATAGGTGGTGTAAGTGTATTCATGTTGTAATCTTATGGAATACAGGATGGAATACAGGATGGAACTCGGATCACCCTGGATCGTGCCGCTGCGTCACCTGCAACACTGACGAGGTCACCATGCCCGGTTTCCCCATCATCGACACCCACGTCCATCTGACCGACATCGACCGCCTGGGCTATGAGGGCCTGAGGGCCGAAGCGCCCGCGTTGTACAAGTCCTTCGATCTGCAGCGCTTTCACGAGGCTTCGAGTGCGGTGGACCTGGAAGCGTTTCTCTTCATGGAGGTCTGTGTCGACACGCCCTACCGTGCCAGGGAAGCCGGCTGGGTCACCGAGCTGGCGGCCGAGGACAGCCGGCTGCAGGGCATGATCGTCAGCGCCGCGATCGAATCCGGCACGGCGGTCGAATCCGAGCTCGAGGCGTATGCGGCGAACCCGCTGGTCAAGGGTGTGCGTCGGCTGCTCCAGTCCGAGGCGGACGATTTCGGGGCCAGGTCGGGCTTCATCGAGGGCCTGCGCTGCCTGCCGAAACACCAGTTGAGCTTCGACATCTGCATTGCCGAGCGGCAGCTTCCGGCGGTGATCGAGATGGTGCGCGCCTGTCCCGACGTCAGCTTCATGCTCGACCACGTCGCCAAGCCCAGGATCAAGGAGGGCGAGATCGAGCCGTGGCGCAGCCACATCGTGACCCTCGCCGAGATGCCGAACGTCGTCTGCAAGGTCTCGGGCATGGTCACCGAAGCCGATCACGAGAGCTGGACACGAGACGACCTCCGTCCCTACTTCGATCACATCTTCGAGACGTTCGGCTTCGATCGCGTCGCCTTCGGCGGCGACTGGTTCGTCTCGGAGCTGGCGACGACTTACCCCGAGTGGATCGCCACCGTCGATTGGGCTACCGAAGGTTGCAGCGATGATGAGCGGCGCAAGCTCTATTGCGAGAATGCCAGGGCGTTCTATCGACTCGAGTCAGGCGGGCGTAGCTGAAGTCGCCCTGTTGGAAACCTCTCCATGAAGTATGCCAGGGAACCGGATTGCCGGCGCGCCGCCGACTCGACCTGTCGTCCCGGGGGTGTCGTCGGCGACTACCTCGCCGCCGTGAGCGAGCAGTGGGTCAAGCCGGCGCCGGATGCCAATCCGGCCATGCTCGCGATGTTCGACGATCGCGATCGGCAGCCCCTGCGCTGCATGGTGTCCTGGGCCGGCGAATTCGCAGGCAAGTACCTGACGCACGCCGTGCAGATTTACCGGCTGACCGGTGACCCGGACCTGCGCAGGCGCCTCGAGCGATTCGTCGGGGAACTGGCGACCCGGCAGGACACCGACGGCTACCTCGGGCCGTGGCCGAAGAAGAATCGCCTGACCGGGCAGGCGCCCAACGTGCAGCGCCCGCATCGGAACCCGCGCAAAGTATCTCACTGGCTGGAGTGGAACGGGCAGAAGTGGGCCAACTACCTGACCGATCCGGTCAGGGACCGCACTGGTCAGACCTGGGACGCCTGGGGGCACTATCACATCATGCTCGGCCTGCTGCTCTGGCACGAGACGGCCGGGGACCGGCGCGCGATGTCATGCGCCCGTCGCATCGCTGACCTGATGTGCAGGATGTTCCTGTCCCCATCCCGGCGACTCGTCGCCACCGGCCGTTCCGAAATGAATCTCGCGCCGGCGCACAGCCTGGCGATGCTGTATTGCCGCACGCGCGAGAAACGCTACCTCGATCTGGCGCTCAAGATCGTGAACGAGTTCGCGCAGCGTGAGCGGCCGGACGATCCGACGAGCATGGCGGGCGACTACTTCAACGCCGGCCTGGCCGACGTTCCGTTCCACCAGACGCCCAAGCCACGGTGGGAGAGCCTGCACCCGATCATGGCCCTCGCGGAGCTTCACTGGATCACCGGCAACCCGGATCATCGGACGGCGTTCGAGAATCTCTGGTGGTCGATGATTCGGACGGACCGCCACAACAACGGCGGATTCACCTCGGGCGAGAAGGCCCAGGGCAATCCCTACGACCAGGGCGCGATCGAGACCTGCTGCACGGTGGCATGGATCGCGATGAGCGTGGAAATGCTGAAGATGACGGGTTCGTCCATCGTCGCCGACGAGATCGAGCTGTCGACGCTCAACAGCGGCCTCGGCCTGATCTCGCAGTCCGGACGATGGGTGACCTACGACACGCCGATGGACGGCGTCCGCATCGCGTCGGCGGTTCGAATCGTGTTTCAGGCGCGCGAAGGCACGCCGGAGCTGAACTGCTGCTCGGTCAACGGGCCGAGGACGCTCGGCATGATCGACGACTGGGCCGTCATGCGGGCGGTAGACGGTGCGGTGATCGTGAACTACTTCGGGCCGTCCGAGATGACCGTCCCGCTCGACGGCGGAACGAAGCTGACGCTGTCCCAGGATACGCGGTACCCGTGCGGCGGCCGGGTGGAGCTGGCCGTCTCGCCTTCCCGGTCCGCCGAGTTCGCGCTGAAGGTTCGTATTCCCTACTGGTCGCCACGGACGCGCGTCCGGCTGAACGGCGAATCGATCAGGAACGTGGTCGCCGGCAGCTACCTGGTCATCGACCGGCGGTGGCGGCGCGGCGACCGCGTCCGGATCGACCTGGACATGTCGTTCCATTACTGGGTTGGTGAAAAGCAGTGCTCCGGAAAAGCCTCGATCTACCGAGGGCCGATCCTGCTCACGTATGATCGGCGCTTCAACGACATGGATCCGGATGACCTGCCCGAGCTGAACGCCGACGGGCTCAGCGGACGGCGCATCGCGACGTCGCGCATGAACCCCGAGCCGATGCTGCTGATGCAGTTTCGCGGGGCGCGCGGCAGGACGGTGCGCCTTTGCGATTTCGCCAGCGCCGGGGAGACCGGAACGCCGTACCTGTCGTGGCTGAAGGTGAAGGGCGTGAGCAAGACACGGTTCTCGAGGGAGAACCCGTTGCGGTCGGGGCGGGCCGCGGCGCGTAGCTGAAGTCGCCAGAAATCAGATCATCGGAGTGGCATGCCTACGGGAGCGTGGTGCACGAATGGAGGGTCGGTGCGCGTTGTCCACCTCTGATCGTCGCACTACGATCTCGTCATGGCTGCAAACGTAACCGTGACCACGCTGAGCTTTCGGCCTGAAGGGGCGAAGACGGTCGAGCAGACGGTGACGCAGGCGATCGAGTGGATCGACCACGCCGCGCACGATCGACCGGACCTGATCGTGCTGCCCGAGGGCTTCGCCGGCGGCAACGAGGATTGTGCGAAATCCGACGGGATGGCATGTGCGTCGGCCGGGCCGATCGACGGCCCGACGGTGAGCCGCATCGCCGAACGAGCGCGGAAGCACCGTTGCTACATCGGCGCCGCGGTGTACCTGGAGCGCGACGGGAAGCGGTTCAACAGCGTCGTGCTCCTGGACCGGTCCGGAGAGGTTGTCGGCGTCTACGACAAGGTGCACCCGCCAATCCTCGAGCTGGAGCAGGGCCGGGACATCGCGCCGGGCCGCGACCCGCTCGTCGTCGAGACGGACTTCGGCCGCGTGGGATCGATCGTCTGCTTCGACCTGAACTTCGACGAGCTGAGGCGCGCGTACGCCCGGCTCGAGCCGGATCTCGTCCTCTTTCCGTCGATGTTCCAGGGGGGCATGCTCGTTCAGGCCTGGGCGCTGCTGAACGGCTGCTACGTCGTGTCGGCCTATGGCAGTGACGGGAGCGTGTTCGTCAACCCGCTGGGCCGGATTCTCGGCCGATCCTCGATCCCCTCCGGCCGCATCCTGACGCGCCGGCTCAACCTGGATTACGTCGTGCTGCACATGGATTACAACCAGCGGAAGCTGGACGAGCTTCGGCGGCGATTCGGAGCATCGATCGAGATCGACCTCGCCGAGCCTGAAGGGCAACTCGTGCTGACGTCGCTCGACGACGCGCGCACCGCCCGGGACATCTGCGAGGAGCTGGAGCTCGAGCCGATCAATCGCTTCTTCGACCGATCGCTGAGCGCGCGACAGCAGGCGATCGACGAGGGGCCGATCCCGGTCGGACCGCCTCAGTTCTGATTCGAGGGCGCGACCCTGTTCGTCATCAGACCATCACGACCCGAGGATCTCGACGCGGCGCGAAGGCTGACGGCGGATTCGTTCGAGAGCGTGTCGATCGATCGAAACATCGAATCTCGATTCGGTGCGTTCGGCGACCATGACTGGGCGTGGAGAAAGATGCGGCACGTCGACGACGACTTCGCGGCGCCGAACGGACGGGTCGCGGTCGCCGAGGACGAGGCCGGGGCATTCGCGGGCTACGTGACGATGCGCCTCGATCGCGAGGCCGGCGTGGGGACGATTCCGAACCTGGCGGTCCGCGCCGACCTGCGCGGGAAGGGATTGGGACGTCGGTTGATCGAGCATGCGCTCGGCGTGTTTCGCGAGGAGGGGCTGAAGATCGCGCGGATCGAGACGCTCGAGCAGAACGAGATCGGCCGGCACCTCTACCCGCAGCTGGGATTCGTCGAGGTGGCGCGGCAGCTCCATTTCGCGATGCGGCTCGACGGCGCACAGGCCCTGTAGCCGATGTCGCCAGACTTCGGTTCCGGTGCAGTTTCAGAATGTAAGACGCCGCCTTCGGCCGGTCTCGGGGGCCGTACGCGCCCCGGAGTCGGCGACCGACGGTGGCGCGTGGTGGTTCGACTTTCCGAAGTCCAGCGACTTCGGCTACGCGCCGACCCGGATCAGCACCAGGATCACCGCGAGCACGGCGATTGCGACGCCGATCCACGCTGTCGTCCCGAGGCGCTCCTTCCAGAAAAAGTGCGCGCTGGCGCTGTCAAGGACCACCGTGACACAGGCGATCGTCGGGAAGAAGACGGCCGCATCGAACCGACCGAGCGCCGACAGGACCGCGAAGAGCGCAATGAGGTTGAACAGTCCGATGCCGGCGCCGACGAGCAGATCCTTCCGGCATGGCCGGATGCCCGACGCGCCCGCGAGGACGGCTCCAAGCCCGCCGGCGGTCAGGCCGATCACCAGCAGCACGTTCAGCTTCTGCTCGTCGAGCCCGGCATGCCGGACCCAGCGCAGGCACGTATGGCTCGCGCCCTGGGCCAGGAAGACGCCCGCGACGACGAGCAGCGGCAACGTGACGCCTTTCCCTTTTGTCGTCTTCGCGCCTCGGGTGATCAGGAAAAGGCCGACGATTGCAAGAAGCAGCCCAAGCAGCTGCAGGCTGCCCACGGGCTCGCTCCAGATCAGCACGCCCGCGACGATCGGCACCACGATCGCCATGCGGAACGCCGTAAGCACGACGGCGACGTTCGCCCGCTCGAGAGACCGCGTCATGATGGTCATGGAGCAGATGAAGACGCAGCCGGCGACGACGCCGACCATTGCGATCCCGCCGGTCAGGGCCAGCTGACCCCGCACCGCCAGGAATATCGCGAGCGCCGCGCTCAGCGTCAGGTAGTTCGTGCTGACGACCACCGCCGGACGCGCGCCGACGCGCTGCGCCGCCTTGAACAGCTGGGCGAATCCGAAGTCGAGCAGGCAGGCCAGCGCCAGCCAGAAACCCGCCATCCCTGGCTAACCTTCCTGACCTGAGCGCACGGGGGCGGCGCCGATGAGGGCGATCTCGTCGGCACCCATGCTGCGCAGCTCATTGATCGCGCCCAGGCATGCGTCGATCTCGTCGGGCGTGTTGTAGTGGCAGCCCGAGACGCGGACGGCCCCGGGTTGGCCGAGACCGTCGAACGCGTGCCCGCAGTAGATGTCCGCCTTTCGGCCCTGGACGACGATGCCGCGCCGGCGCAGATGTTCGGCGACCTGTGACCCGTCCAGTCCCGAGACGTTGAACAGGGCGAGCAGCACCCGTCTCTGCAGATCGTCGTCCATGCCGATCAGGGTGACGTGCTCCATGCGACGCAATCCAGGCACGCCGTCTGCGCCCTCGAGCAGGCGGTGAAGCAGGGCGGTCGAATGGGCGTGCGAAGCGCGCATGCCGGCAAGAAGCCTCTGCCGGCGATCGCCGGTGCCGCCGGTCTGCGTGCCCATCCAGCAGAGGTAGTCCACGACGTTCGACCAGGCCGCGTACGTGGCATCGCAGGGGCTGCCGAGCATCCAGTCGTCGTCGGGCTTGCCGCGAAGCTTCCAGTGACCGTGGCCGCTCATGCGCGGCGACAGCCACGCGAATCCGATCCCCTTGACGCAGAACACCTTGTAGGGACTGAAGACGTACGCATCCACGCCGAGTTCGTGCACGTCGACCGGAGCGTGCGGCGCATACTGGACGCCATCCACGGCCACGAGGACGTTCGGGCTGATCCGGCGCGCTTCGGCCGTGAGGGTGGTCAGGTCCTGAACGGCGCCGGTGACGTTCGACCCGTGAATCGTGGCGATCAGCCTCGTCTGCGCGTCGACCCGGGCCAGGATCGCTTCGACCGGCACGCGGCCCGTGGCCGGATCCAGGTCCGCGACGCGCCATTCGGCGCCGACGGCGTCAGCAAACACGCGCGTCGAATCGTATACGCACGCGTGCTCGAGGTTGGTCGTGACGACGTTGCCGCCCCGTTCGTCGCCCAGTGCGGCGTGAACCGCCCGAAACATGGCATGCGTTCCGCTCATGGCGGGGACGATCGCTCCGTCATGGGCGCCCAGAAAGAGGCTCACGTCCTCCAGGCCGTGCTCGACGATCTCGCCGGCGCGGCGCGACCCCTCGGAAGCGCGTCCGAGCTGGTCGGGCCAGCGCGTCTGCTCCGCCAGAGCCGCGATCATGCTTTCGAGCCGGAGCGACCCGGATGCGGTATCGAGGAATATCCGTTGCGGCGTCGACGGGTCACCGTCGACGTATGCGAACCGACAGCGCACTTCTCGCAAGAGGTCCGGGGGCAGCAAACCATCCATCGGACCATGCTCCCAGATCAGGAATCAGAAATCAAAAGGGCGTCACCCGCGCTCCGCGGACAGGGCGCATGACAGCTGTCGCGGGTCCTTTCGGAATCGTTCGCAGAGTGGGTGGCTGGGGTCGAGCGCAGCGAGCCCCCAGTGGATGTCATGAACGCGCTGAGCCACTTGTCGCATATCTCGTTCGAGGGCACGCTGCGCCACACCGGTCGGGACCACAAGATCTACAAAGATCTGCGCTGGGCTTGCGTGCGTCCGTTTCAGTCGTCACACGCCCCCTGGGGGCTCGCTGCGCTCGACCTCAGCCACCCAATCCTCTGGAGCAATCTGAATCATGCCCGCGTCAGCCGTCATGCACCCCCGCGGACATTGAGACGATTCATGAATAGCTACGAAAAGCCACTAGATCTAAAAGGAACGCGCAGTTCGTGGGTGCCGCCGACGATTCCGCCGACCAACCGTCGGTTCGCGAAATCGGGATCGTATGTCTCCGCTTTTCGTGTCTTTTCGTGCCTTCTTGTGGCCATTCCGCCTCGCGGATCACCGGTCGCGCCCGATTGATTCACCGCTCCAGCAGGCGCTCGACAAAATGGATGTCCACCGTGCCCTTGACGAAGTTGCCGTTGCGCATCAGCTCGATATGCAGCGGGATCGTCGTCTTGATGGGGTCGATGCGGAACTCGGCGAGACCGCGGCGCAGCCGGTTGATCGCCTGCTCGCGGTCGGGCGCGTGGGAGATCAGCTTGGCGATCATGGAGTCGTAGTTGGGCGGTACGCGGCAGTCGCCGTGGCAGTGCGTGTCGATGCGAATGCCGGGGCCGCCGGGCGGGTCGAAGTGCTCGATGTGGCCGGGGTTCGGGGCGAAGCCGCGGCTGGGATCCTCGGCGTTGATGCGCACCTCGATCGCATGGCCGCTCTGCCTGATCTGCCGCTGCGTGAACGGCAGCCGCTCGCCGGCGGCGACGCGAATCTGCATCTTCACGATGTCGATGCCGGTGACCATCTCGGTGACGGGATGCTCGACCTGGAGGCGCGTGTTGACCTCCATCAGGTAGAACTTCTTCTCCTTGGCGTCCATCAGGAACTCGACCGTGCCCGCCGAGTAGTACCCCGCCGCCTTGCAGAGCCTCACCGCCGACCGGCACACCTCGTTGCGCAGGTCGCTGTCCAGAACCGGGCACGGCGACTCCTCGATCAGCTTCTGGTGGCGGCGCTGCATCGTGCAGTCGCGCTCGAACAGGTGGACGATGGCGCCGTGCTGGTCGCCGAGCACCTGCACCTCGACGTGGCGGGCCTGCTCGATGAACTTTTCGATGTAGATCGTGCCGTCGCCGAACGCCGCCTCGGCCTCGGCCATCGCCTGGTTGAGGCCGGACCGCAGGGTGACCTCGTTGTGCGCGACGCGCATGCCGCGCCCGCCCCCGCCCGCCGCCGCCTTGACGATGACGGGGTAGCTGATCTCGCGGGCGAGCTTGACCGCCTGGCCCTCGTCCTCGATCTTTCCCTTGCTGCCCGGGGCGGTCGACACCTTGTGCTTGATCGCCAGCTCGCGGCAGGAAACCTTGTCGCCCAGCCGTCGCATCGACTCGACGCTCGGGCCGATGAACTCGATCTTGCAGGAGCGGCAGACCTCGGCGAAGTGAGCGTTCTCGGCGAGAAACCCGTAGCCGGGATGGATGGCGTCGACGTTTGCGACCTCGGCTGCGCTGATGATGCGCGGGATGTTCAGGTACGACTCGGTCGCGGGCGGGCCGCCGATGCAGATCGCCTGGTCGGCGAGCCGGACGTGCGCCGACGCCGCGTCGGCGGTCGAGTAGACCGCGACCGTTTCGATCCCCATTTCGCGGGCGGCCCGGGCGATCCGGACGGCGATTTCCCCGCGATTGGCAATCAGGATGCGACTGAAC
>NYZC01000359.1 GCA_002686995.1 Phycisphaeraceae bacterium
CAGAGTCCGTTGGATGGCCATGGATATCATACATTCTCGCGCCTCAAACTTCTCCGCACCGTGCGCAGAAGTTACAATCTGAGAATCTAACTTCTTACTTGACGCGATCGACCATTTCGCGAGCCTGCTCCCCGACTTCGATCGCGTCGCTGGGGCCCGTTCGCCGCATCAGCTCCCACGCGCGATCGGCGACCGATCCTTCGATCGGCATCGCGTCCAGGCACCGGCGCGCCTGCTCGAGCCACGCGTGGCACTCGTAGAGGCGACACTGCGCCTGCCAGACGAGCGGATCGCCCTGCTTCGAATAGCGCAGGTCGACCGAGAGTCGAAGCTGCGGCGACGTGTTGCCGACGCCACGGTGCACGAGGCGCGGGTGGAAGACCACGACGTCGCCGACCCGGTAGTCGCTGCGCAGCCATATCTTCGGGCGCGCGCTGGGATCGACTTCGCCGGCGACCACGACGCCGCCCTCGCGCTCGAACGCCTGCGCCTGCTCCACGGTGTCCGGGATGCCCAGGTACCGGCCGCCATGCCACCAGTGCTGCTGCAGGCCTTCGGTGTGCGACCCGGCGCGCACCGCCAGGCCCCCGATCGCAAGATCGATGTCCATCAGCGGGATCCACACCGAGTAGAACGGCACCGGAAAGTGGTAGCCGTCCTGATGGGCAGGGGTGGCGAACGGCGCCTGCTGTCCGCCCACGTTCGTCACCGAGACGTCCTGGAACTGGATGCGAACGCGATCGAGATTCTCGACCCAGGTGAACACTTCGCCGTCGAACAACGTGCGCAGCATCGACCTGAGATCGTCGGACTCGACCAGCGCCCGCATCGAGTCCATGTCGCTGATCTGACGCTGGATCGGCGCGCTCAAGCCGATCACCTTCGGATCGGGCAGCCTGCCCGTCCACTTCAGCTCCAGATCGGGATCGTCCTCGACGTATCCGCGCTCGATCAGCAGCGCCCGGATATCGCCGCGCAGCCGGTCGACGGTCGATCGATTGACGAGGTCGCGCAGGAACAGGTACCCGTCGCGATCCATCCTGGCCTCGAGCGTCTCGTGACACCCGAGCGCGTCGTTGGCCACGACATAAGGCTCATACTCGTTCATTGATGCATCGTAGCCGCTCTTGGCGCATGACGGAGTCATTCATTAAGCTATTAGTCGTTAAGCCAATCGTTAGTTGTCATTTCGGACTCGGTTCGAAAGGCGCGTCCGAAATGACAACTAACGATTGGCTTAATGACTAATAGCTTAATTTCTCCCGCTCCGCCCTCGCAGCGCCACGCTCTTGACCATGTAAAAGATCACCGGATAAAGCAGCAACTCAAGCACAAAGGCCGTGGCCAGGCCGCCGATCATCGGCGCCGCGAGGCGTCGCATCGTGTCGGCGCCCGCACCACTGGCCCACATCAGCGGAACGAGGCCGATGAACGTCGTCATGACCGTCATGGTCTTGGGGCGGATGCGCCGAACGGCCCCGTCGTGAACGGCGTGCCAGAGATCATCCGCGTTGCGCATCTTTCCCTCCTCGCGAAACCGCTCGAAGCTGTTCTCCAGGTAAAGCAGCATCACCAGGCCCGTCTCGACTGCTAGTCCCGCAAGCGCGATGACGCCGACCCATACGGCGAGCGACAGGTTGTAGTCCAGGATGTAGAGCAGCCAGACGGCGCCGACGAGGCTGAAGGGCAGGCTGAGCACGAGAATAGCCACCCGGAGCCAGCTCTTCGTCGCCATGTACAGCAGCAGAAGGATGATGACCCCGGCCAGGGGCACGACCACCGACAGTCGCTTCCGCGCCGCCTCCATGTATTCGTACTGGCCCGACCACACGATGTTGTATCCAGGCGGCAGCGTCACCGAGCGCGCGACGGCCTTCCGGGCGTGGGCCACGTACGTGCCGACGTCCAGGCCCGCGATGTCCACGAACACCCAGCTCGTCAACCGGGCGTTCTCGCTCTTGATCATCGGCGGCCCCTTGTGAACGCTGATCGAGGCGAGCTGTCCGATCGGCACCTGTGCTCCGGAGGGCGTGGGGACCAGCGTCTGCCGCAGCGCGTCGATGTTGTCCCGCAGCTCGTGCGGATAGCGCACGTTGATCGGATAGCGCTCGAGCCCTTCCACGGTGTGGTCGATGCTCATGCCGCCCATCGCGCTCATCACGACGTCCTGCACGTCGCCGACCGTCAGGCCGTACCGCGCGATCTCCTCCCGGTCGATGCCGATGTCGAAGTAGTTGCCGCCGACGCTCTTTTCCGGGAACGCGCTGACCGTGTGCCGCCGCGTCCGGTCATCCGTCTTCACCACGCCGGCGATCCGTTCGGCCAGCTCCGCGAGCGTGCTCAGGTCCGGGCCCATCACCTTGATGCCGACCGGCGTCTTGATGCCCGTGGACAGCATGTCGATGCGCGTCCGGATGGGCATCGTCCAGGAGTTGGTCACACCCGGGATCTGCAGGACCTCGTTGAGACCGGGCACGTGCGTGCCGTCGGGCCAGTCATAGCCGTAGACCAGCTCGTCGATCGTGATCGGCCGGGTCTTCCCGACCAGCAGCCGCCCAAGCCAGCGCGTTCCCTCGGGCCAGCCGTCGAACGATCGCGGCGCCCGGCGCCACAGGCGCCTGTCGCGCCGCAGCGTGATCGTCGTCTCCAGCATGCTCGGCGGCGCAGGGTCGGTCGCCGTCTCGGCGCGCCCGGCCTTGCCCAGGACCGCCTCCACCTCCGGGCACTGCATGATGAGCTTGTCGGTCTGCTGCAGCAGCTCGCGAATCTTCATCATGCTGATGCCTGGATCCGTCGTCGGCATGTAGAGCAGGTCGCCTTCCTCGAGTGGCGGCATGAACTCGCTGCCTAGTTTCCTGAACGGCAGGATCGTGGCTGCGATCAGGAGCGTCGCCAGCACGAGCGTCAGCCATCGATGGTGCATGACGAACACGAAGACGGGGTGGTAGCACCTCTGCAGCACGATGCTCAACGGATTGCCCTGCTCGGAGTAGACGCGCTGCGGCAGCATCACGAGGCCGACGAGCACGATCCACCCGATCACGATCCAGGCCCGATGCTCTTCGAGATCACCCAGGGGCGCGAACGCCAGGACGACTGCCGGCACGAACATCGAGAGGCCATAGACGAGCAGCCGCAGCGTCCGGGGAACCCGTAGCGGCACCATGCGCTCCGAGATGAAGAAGATCATGAGCACGGGGATGATCGTCACGGCCAGGACGGCGGCCGACGCCATCGCGAAGGTCTTCGTGTAGGCGAGCGGCTTGAACAGGCGTCCCGACTCCTCGCCCAGCGCGAAGATGGGCAGGAAGCTCGCGACGATGATCAGGAGGCTGAAGAAGAGCGTCGGGCCGACCTCCTGCGCGGCGCCGCCGATCACGTCGACGCGCGAGCGAGGCGACGCGCCGGTCGCGACGCGCCGCTTCTCGCGCTCGAGGTGCTTGTGGCCGTTCTCGACCATCACGATCGAGCTGTCGACCATGACGCCGATCGAGATGGCGATGCCGCCCAGGCTCATGATGTTGGCGTTGATGTCCAGCAGGTACATGATCGCCAGCGTCGCGAGCACACCCGTCGGAAGCACGAACGCGGCCACCAGGGCGCTGCGGGCGTGCAGGAGGAAGACGACGATCACCAGCGCGACGACGATGACCTCTTCCCTGAGCGTGGTCGAAACCGTGTGTATCGCGCGATCGATCAGGTCGCTGCGGTCGTAGCCGACCCGGATGGCCATGCCCGGCGGCAGACCCTCCTCGAGTGCGCCGAGCTTCTCACGGACGCGCTCGATCACGCGCTGGGCGTTTTCTCCGAACCGCATCACCACGATCGCGCCGACCGCCTCCCCTTCGCCGTTCCACTCGGCGATCCCGCGTCGGATCTCGGGGCCGATGCGCACCTCCGCAACGTCCGCCAGGTAGATCGGCGTCCCGTTCTCCGACGCACCCAGCGCGATCCTGCGAATCTCCTCGAGGGCCCGGCGCGTGCGCAACGACTCGACGCGCTCGCCGCGCGAGCGGGCGGCGGCGATCTGTTCGGCCGACAGCGCACCCAGGTAGCCGAGCCCGCGCACCATGTACTCCGTCTCGCTCATCTCGATGAGCCGCCCGCCCACGTCGATGTTGGAGCGCTGGATCGCCTGCCTGATCTTCGGTAGCGGCACCTGGTAGGCGAGCAGCTTCACCGGGTCGACGACGACCTGGTACTGCTTGACGAAGCCGCCGATCGGCGCCACCTCGCTGACGCCCTCGACCGCGGTCAGCTCGTACCGGAGGTACCAGTCCTGAATGCCGCGCAGATCCGAAAGATCCAGGTCGCATTCCGCGAGCGGCCCGCCGTCCAGGGGGCATCGATCGAAGCCCTTCACCAGCTCGGTCTCGCGCAGACGGGACCGTACCTCGTGCGGAGCGTCCTCGAACACGTCGTAGCGACGGTTCTCCTCGAGGTCGGCGTAGATGACCCGCCGGTCGGGAAAGGTGCGGTATCGCTCGATGCGCGCGCGGACGTCGTCGTCCTCGGGAACGTCTTCCCGTTTCGCGTACCAGGCGTCCGATTCCGGGTCGTGCCAAAGGCCGTTGGGGTGATCCGGGCAATAGCGGCCCGTCACGAGCACGTACTGGTACGCCCATCCCACGCCCGTCGCATCGGGGCCGAGCTGGGGGGAAACCGAGGCGGGCAGCGCGCCGGACACGAAGTTCAGCTGCTCGAGGACGCGGCTGCGCGCCCAGTACATGTCGGTGCCGTCCTCGAAGATGACGTAAACGAAGCTCGTCCCGAACATGCTGTAGCCGCGCACGACCTTCGCGTAAGGCACCGCCAGCATCGCCGTCGTGAGGGGGTAGGTGACCTGGTCCTCGACGATCTGCGGCGCCTGGCCGGGAAACTCCGTCCGGACGACAACCTGGACGTCGGAGAGGTCGGGAATGGCGTCGACGGTGATGTGCCTCGACGACCAGATCCCTGCCGCCACGAGGAACGCCGTCAAGAGCAGCACCATGGCCCGGTTGTGCACGCACCAGTCGATGAGCCTGGCAATCATCAGCTACTCCCCCGGCGTCCCGGTCGCGTCGCCGGCCGGCCCGGTCACGGGCAGCGTCACGCGCTCGTCGAAGCAACCGAGCATGGCCGATCCGTAGTACGGGTTGCGCACGTCTTCATCGGGCTGCAGCCAGATCGTGCCGCCCTGGCCCGTGCGGTACATGGGGCAGCGCAGCTGCTGCACCGGTCGATCAAAGCTCCTGGGCACGCCGGTGGCACGGATGAGCTTGTCCAGCGCGACGCTGAGCTCGCCGTACCGAACGCGCGCCGCCTCGAGATCGACGGTCGCCGCGATCTCCAGCGCCCGGCCGCGGACCGTCGCGCCCTCCTCGTGCCGAGGCCAGAAGTGCGGGTCGTCGGGAATCGCCACCGCCATCACGGCCGTCATCGAGTCCGCGACGCTGTGGCCCGCCGCCTCGACGCCGTCGATCGAATCGGCCGCGAGCCGGTCGCCGATCTCGAAGTACGCTTCGAGCATCGTCCCGATGCCGTCGGCGATGGCGGCAGGCAGACTTCGCAGCTCGCTCACGCCCACGACGGCCGCCACGGCCTGCTGGTCGGCGGCCGACGCACCGCCGATCATCTTCGCCAGCGCCTCGCGGATCTTTGCTTCGCTGTCGATCAGGAACTGGCCGCTGGTCACGACCATCTCACCCGGCTTCAGGCCGTCGAGGATCTCCACCATGCCGCCGGAGGTCTCGGCGCCCACGCGCACGCGGCGCGGCTCGAATCTTCCGGCGCCGAGGCTGACGAACGCCACCTTACGCTCGCCCGTATCGATGATCGCCTCGCGCGGCGCAAGCGTCCGATCCCTCGCGAGCGTGCTGCGCAGATCGACGTTGGCGAACATCCCGGGCTTGAGCAGGCCCTTCGGATTCTCGAACTCGAGGCGGACCTTGACCTCGCGGGTCTTGCGATCCAGGTACGGGTAGACGTAGATGACCTTGCCTTCGAACGTGGCGCCGGGCACGTAGGGAAGCGTCATGATCGCATCCTGTCCGGGCTTCACGAACGGAAGCTGGTATTCGTAGAGCGTGACCAGCACCCAGACGTTCGCCAGGTCGGCGATCCGGTAGACCCGCATGCCCTGGTCGACCTTCATGCCCTCGTTCGCGTGCTTGTCGATCACGACGCCCTGGTGCGGGCTCAGGATGGGCAGCGTCTTCGACGGCGATCGGCGCTGCTCGAGCTGCTCGATCTGCCCGGGCGTCACGTCGAAGTAGAGCAGGCGCGTGCGCGCCGCATCGCGAAGCTCGGTGGCGCTCCTCGCCGCATCGGGCACGAAATCGGAACGAATGCTGTCCGAGTTGTTCAGCGCCAGCAGGTACTCCTCCTGGGCGGCGTAGAGGTCAGGTGAGTAGAAGTCGAAGAGCGGTTGCCCCCGCTTCACCTTGGCGCCGACGAAATCGACGTGGAGCTTCTCGATCCACCCCGGCACCTTGATGTTGACGTCGCGCACCGCCGTCTCGTCGTAGTCGACCGTGCCGACGGTGCGGATGTGGCGCGTGAGCGGGCCGGTCTCGACGGGCGCGATGCGGACGCCGATGTTCTGGACGACCAGCGGGTCGATGGCCACCTCGCCGGTGAACTTCTGCGGATCCAGCGGCACGAGATCCATGCGACAGACCGGACAGCTCCCGGGTTCGAGCAGCACCACCCAGGGATGCATGCCGCAGGTGTAGTACGCGTCCTTCCCGTCCGAATCCTCCGCGTGATCCGGACCGATCCCGAAGGCCGCGACGCCGCGCGCTACCGCGCCGCGAATCGGCTCTCCCCACTTCACGCCGACGAACAGCGTGACGGCGGCGACGACGATCACGACGAGGATCATCATCCAGCCCGGTCCCCGCGCAGGCGGTGGACTCGGCGGCACCGGCTCGGCGTGCCTGGAGCGCTCGTCGATCATGATCCGGTCTCCTTGTCTTCATCAGCGCGCCGTGACGATCCCTGTCGATCCAGGTCACGACCGACGACGCGCTGCAGCTCGGCAAAGTGACGCTCGAGCTGCGCGACGCTCTGGTGGTACATCAGCTCGAAATCCAGCAGCTTCCGCCAGTTGTCCACGACAGTGAGGAAATCCTCGCGTCCCGCGCGGTAGCTGCTCTCGGACACCTGCACGGTCTGCCGCGCCTGCGGCACGATGACGTCGCGAAACAGCGTCGCGAGACGGTGCTGCGTCTCGACCCTGGCCAGCGCGTCCTGGACGCGAAACGCGATGTCGTTCCTGCGGTCGGCGAGCGCCGCGACGCCCTCCAGGATGCCCTGGCGCGCCTCGTTCTCGGCGGCGTCGAGCTTCTCGAACCAGACCGGCAGGTTCACGCCGAAACCCGCATACCACTGGTCCCTGCCGTTCGCGGTCGTCGCGAGTCCGTCGTCATCCACGGCGCTGTAGGCGACGTTCAGCGTGACGTCGGGCCACCGCTGCAGCCGGGCCAGCGCAAGTCGCTCGCGGTATCCGTCGATGCGCTCGCGGATCCTCTCAATCTCGGGATTGTCGCGCGCGGCCGCGGCAAGCAGGTCGTCCAGACGCAGGGCGACGTCCGCAATGTCGACGCGACCCGGCTCGGGCAGCGGAGCGTTGACCGGCCGATTCAGCAGGCGATTGAGCATCGCGGCGGCGGTCGTCCGTCGCTGACGCAGCGTGACGAGCTCGTTGTCCAGGTTGCTGAGCTCGACGGAGGCCCGCAGCACGTCCTGCTGCGTGGCGGCGCCCGCCTTGTACTTGGACTCCGCGATCGATCTGAACTGTCCGAGCAGCCTGCGATCGACCTCGATGACCTCGATGCCGCGCGTGGTGTAGTAGAGACTCCAGAAGGCGCGCCGCGTGTCCGCGATCACCCCGAGTCGAACTGCGTCGCACTCGCGGGCGGCCACGGCCACGTTCCGGACGGCGATCCGCTCACGGGCCGCCAGCTTGCCGGGAAACGGCAGCTTCTGACTCAGGCTCGTCATCAGCACGACCTCGCCCGCCGCCGTCTCGGCCATTTCTCCGACGGGCGCCGCCCTGAACACCGGGTCGTCGAGGCTGCGCGCCTGCGCGATGCGCTGCTGTAGCCGATCGACCCGTCGATTCGCGGCGCGAATCGACGGGTTGCGATCGAGCGCGATCCGAACGTAGTCGTCTGGCCCGGCTTCCGATGGAATCAGCACGTCGTTCGAATCCGGCGCCGGGTCTACGCCCGGCGAAGTATCCGAGACGAGCACCAGGTTCGTGCCGCGGCGCGGGTCATCGTCAAATCGCGATACGTCGAACGGTGACGCGCAACCGCCGAGCGAGAGCAGGATGACGGGAAGCAGCCGGTTCATGAATTCCATCCTGTTCAGTGACCATGATCACCGTGCGACGCGTCGTCATCGGTCACCGATCGTGCACCGGACGCGATCGCCTTGTCGATCAGCGCCAGGTACTTGTCCGGCTCCTTCTTGAACTGCTTGATGCAGGGCGAGCAGCAGAAGCGCACCTCGCGACCTTCGTGATCGATGACGATGGGCTCCCCCAGGGTGTCGAGCGGCTCGCCCGACACGACACAGGTATCAAGCGGGTACGCCCCGCTCGCCTGGGCCGCGCCCCCTTCCGGATTCGAACCGTTGCCCTGGCAGGCACTCAGGACCAGAAGAACAACGACCAGGATCGGCATCGCGAAGACGACTCGGCCAGCGTTGCGAACATGCATATCGGTAGCTCCCGTTTCGAGGAATACGACACGACAACGACAACCCGGCGCCCGGGTTGTCAGACAGTGGTTTTCAAACGGGAACCGCTAGGTCGTGAGGAGACAGGATAGCGAGCGCAGGGAGTCCCCGGCGACCGACCGTCGCGCGTCGTTTCCGAACCTGTTCGCGACGAGCCGAGCAGAAAGAGGTTGCCCGATCGCCGCATTCGGCATGCAGGCGTGCAGCCGCGCTGCGACGTCATGTGCCGCAGTCGTCGGCGACGGCGCGTCCGCGACCATCTGCACTTCTTCACAGGCGCACCGGTCTGCATCGTCGGAGCACGGGTCTGCATGCTCCACCGGGGAATGATTGACCGGGCAACAGTTCGCGGCGACCTCACTCGCCGTCGAATCCGCCTCCGGCAGCGCGCAGCAGCAGATCATGGGCATCGCTGCGACGACGCCGGCGAGAAAGACTCTGGTGGCGAGATCAATCCTGCTCATGGAGATTCCAGCCTTCTCTATCGTAGTAACGACATTCGCACAGGGAAAGTTCAATTCATGCGCATGGTCCGAGAAGAACGGGAACGACGCGCCTGGAAGCGCTCAAGATCGCGAAACAAAAGGCCGCGGACATGGCGCAGGTCGTCGACGCCCGGCTCGGCCAGGTGCTGCGCATCGACGAGCACCTGCTGACGCCGGGATCGTCACGGCAGAACTGGGCCACCAACTCCGACCAGGTCGACCATCGCAGTGTGCCGCTGACCGACGTCCCACGCGAACCGCCGGGTTCGTCAGATCGAGCTGCGAGGACGGGCGTCTGCGCCTGGATCGTCCCCGTTCGAACAGGAGCTCGAATCGTTCTCGTTCTCGTTCAGCCGCGGATGCAAGGGATGAGCCGTCGGCGTTCTGATTATAGTGAGGCGACGCTTCCCGGGACAGATTATCCGTGCAATCGCCGGCCACGCCCTCCGAGTCCTCGAATCGCACCGCACTGCTCGCGCTCGCACTGCTCGTTCCCGCGCCGAGCATCGGTGCCGCCTTTCTGCTGATCGTGTTGCCGGACACGATCGCGGGGATGGCGATCTACCTGCTATCCAAAGCCTGGATCCTGGCGCTGCCGCTGGCCTGGCTCATCCTGGTCGATCGTGAGCGCCCGCACTTCCTTCGACTGACGCGCGACGGCCAGTGGGCAGGCCATTTGTCCGGCGTCGTGATCGTCCTGGCCATGCTCGTCGCGTTCGTGCTCTGCAGGGATCTCATCGACCAGGACGCGTTCCGCGCCCGGGCCGCCAAAACGGGGCTGGACGCAAGGTCGGCCTACCTCGCGACGTTTGCCTACATCATCCTCGTCAACTCGCTGCTGGAGGAGTACGTCTTTCGGTGGTATGTCACGAGCCGATTCGAGCAACTGCTCGGGCGCGAGCGCAGGATCGCGGCGGCGCTGCTTTCCGGCGCGTGCTTCACCCTGCACCATATCGTCGCCCTTTACGCCTGGGTCTCTCCGTCGCTTTCCACCCTCGCGTTGGTCGGCGTCTTCATCGGCGGCACCACGTGGTCATGGCTCTACGCCCGCTACCATGTCATATGGCCCGCCTACGTCAGCCACGTGTGGGCCGACGTGGCCGTCATGGTCATGGGGTGGCACGTCCTGTTCCACGGATCGTGAGCATGCCGGAACCGGCACCGACCGAAGACCGCGCGCCCTTCAGGGACCTCACCCGATTCGAGATCGACCTGCGCATGGTGCGACCGCTCCCCGAAGCGTTCTGCCGTGAGCGTCACGTCGTGCTCCTCGGACCGTTCACGAAAAGCTGCACGCCCACGTGCCGCTGGGCATGCTGAACATCGAAGACGAAGAGTTGATCTTCGAGGTCCAGAAACGAACGAACTTCACGATCGATCCCGTGCAGCTCAACGCGTTCGAGGTCGACACCGTGCTCGATCGGGCGTACCCGGACGATCGCCTCACATGTCGTACTCCGACTACGCCCGGGCGTTCATGCGGCAGAACCCGGACGTCCTGATGATCGGAGAGGTGCGCGACGAGGCGACGACGCAGATCGCGCTGCGCGCCGCGCAGATGGGGCACGTGGTGCTGACGACGCTGCACACGCGCGACGCGCCCTCCGCCATCGCCCGGCTGATCACGCTCGGCGCCGAAACATCCCTGATCGCGTCGGCGATGCTCGGCATCCTCTCCCAGCGGCTGCTTCGGCGCGTCTGCACGCATTGCGCGGAGCCGGACCGGCCCGATCCGAAGGTCATGGCTCGCCTCCCTAATATTCCGAAGGACGCCGGCTTTCTGCGCGGCAGGGGCTGCGCCCACTGCTTGAAATCCGGTTATCGCGGCCAGGTTGGCGTGTTCGAGCTCATGCACTTCGATGACGATCTCAGGACGAAATCGCTCGGCGGCGTCGACGTCAAATGGGCCGACGACGTGACGTTCGACCGTCTGTACGACGACGCGATCGCGAAGGCCGCGCGCGGCGTCACCTCGCTGGAAGAGGTGCTTCGCGTCGTCCCCCTGCCGCGCGAGGCGTCCTGAGCGCGCGATTACGTGCTTTCAACTCGCCCCGTCTTGCTCCGATACGGCCGCGTCCCGAATCGGTCCAGCTCGTCCCGGAAAAACAGCATCCCGCCGACCCGAAGCTTTCCGCCGCTGGTGTGGACGTCGATCATCGTTCGTTGAAGGCGCGTCCGGCACGGTGCCTGCGACCAGTCGTCGTAATCGCGGCAGAAGACGAAGTCGAGCCCGGCTCCGGCGTCGGATCGGACCGGAAACAGGAAGACCTCGCGCATCAGCCCGGCGAAGTTCGAGTCGGGCAGGCGCTGCTCGAAGAGGGGGTTGAAGATCCAGGAGGTGCAGAAGACCGCGTTCGCGAGCCGATCCGGAAACATCCGATCGAAGAACTCGAACGCCGATGCAAACGACTCGGCGCACAGATCGGGCTTCATGCCGCCGCCCGCAGGAATGTGCATATCGAGCACGAGATCGCCCGGTGCGAGGATCGTCGCCCACTGCGAAGTGCTCAGGGTGACGCGGATGTTCTGCGCCGTGCCCCTGGAATCGACCGGGCATCCCTCGATGCTGCGATCGGATTGCCTGAGCGTGCTTTCCCATCGCGCCGACGGATCATCCGGATCCACGACGAAACCGTCTCCGTCCAACCAGGTCCCCGGGGGCATCAGCACGACGACTTCGCCCGATCGTCGGTGCCGAAGAGCGCGCAACGGTTGTGGCAGTTCGACCAGCCGATACTCGAAGCGACCCCGTCGGAACAGTGATCCGTCGACGTAGTTGCGAAGCCAGTCGAGATCGTGGGCCAGGATGCCGGACCTTCCTTCGCGGCCGACCTTGTAGTTCTCGTTGAAGCACCAGATCTGGCGACAGGTCTCTGCGGTCACCGACGCCTCCGCGCCGAGCGCGGCGTGCGCCGCCTTCACGGCCGGCACCATCGACAGCCCGACCAGCAGATAGAGCAGCCCGCTCGCGTCGCCAAGCTCTTCGAATGTCAGCGGCCAGTGCTCGAACCCGGCCGGGCCCGGATGCACGAAGAGCCTCCGATGGCAATGCCAGAAAAGCAGCCGCAGATCGTCCGACGCGTCGATTTGCGCCGCGCAACGCGCGAGCTCCGCGTCAAGATCAGGGTCGAGACCGCAATAGTCGCGCTGCTCACGAACGAAATCCGCATCGAGAAACGGCATGGGTCCCGGCGGCGCCGTCGCCACGGAATCGTCCCAATGCTTCGCGACGATCGCGTGGTGCTCGGCGGCGAACCGGAATCGTTGAAGGTCAGGCATGACAGAGGGGTGGCGGCGACGAGTATAGTAACCGTCACAGCGGGCAGGTTTCCGACCTGTCCGAATCGCCGCGCCACAGGTTTCAAGAGAATGCCCGACGCCGTCCGCATCGCCCTGCTCGCCCTGAAGCATCCCGAGACGACCGCGCACGGCCTGGATATGGCGAACACGGCCATGAAGACCGCGGCCGCGCGCGGGGCACGGATCGCCTGCTTTCCCGAGACGTACTTCCCCGGCCTGCGCGGCATCGACGTCGACCTGCCGAAGCCCGACCGTGCGGCGATGGAGCACGTGCTCCAGTCGATTCGGTCGATGGCGCGGACGCACCGGCTGGCGACAATCGTCGGCATGGAGTGGCCGACGCACAACGGTCTGCTCAACCTCGCGTACGTGGTTTCGCCCGCGGGCCGGGTGCTCGGGCACCAGGCGAAGAACCAGATCACGCCAGGCGGCGAATCGCGTCACTACGTGCCGGACGGCCGTCGTCGCGTCTTCACGCTCTGCGGCGTCAGGTGCGGCATCGTCATCTGTCACGAGGGATGGCGCTATCCCGAGACCGTGCGCTGGGCGGCCTGCCGCGGGGCGAAGATCGTCTTCCAGCCGCAGGTGACGGGCAGCGATCGCACCGGAAGAAGACCGAAGAAGTGGGGGCAATCGTTCTACGAGATGGCGATGGTCTGCCGTGCGCAGGAGAACGCCATCTGGTTCGCGAGCGTCAACACCGCAATGAAGTTTCAGAATTCCGCGACGAGCCTGATCGCACCGGACGGTCGCCGCATGACGCACGTGCCCTATGGGCGCGAGCAGGTCCTGGTAAACACCATCGACCTGTCCCAGGCGACGCGACGGTACGCGAAGCGGTACGACCCGCGGTGGTATCCGACCAGTTGATGCCGATGGGTGTAATCACCTCATCGATCGGGTGATACTTCCCGCTTCCCCGCGCCGGCGAAAGAAGCCGAAAGGTCACTTTACCGGCATCCAGCGAATCCGCCGGTGCGGCGGCAGCCCGCGGTGATTGGCACGCCATGTGCAACGGATCGTGGTGAACGTCCGACATGCCATCGAAAGGACACCGCCATGATCATGCGAAACCGCCGCAACCGACGATCCGATCGCCGTCCGCCCGCCTCGTGCTGCGAATGGTGCGGGCTCGAGGCTCTGGAGGGCCGCGTCCTGTTCTCGGCCGATGGATTCAGCGAGACCTCGTCAGTCGCGTCGCAACAGGATTCCGGCGCGGTCGAGGTCCAGGGAGAGGCGGGTCCGCCGGCAGACGCGGCGGCATCCGGCCTCGTGCACACCCTCGACACGAGCGACGTGATGTATCCGCAGGTCGCGGACTCGAACCAGGCGCAGGTGAAGGGCTGGAACTGGGAGGAGAAAAAGGCCATTTGCGGCTTCGCCGAACCTGTCACCACCACGATCGGGAGCGATCCTGACACGAGCGAGGCGTCGCCGAACCAGGACTGATCCCGGGTTCGAATTCGAACGGATGGCCGGCGACGATCGTCGGCATGAACCGGCGAGGTCGTCCGCCGGGGCTTGCTCGTCGAGGCGGTCGGGCGAGAATAGTCCGGTCGGATCGACCTCCCGGACGAGACGGAGACCTTGCTTCCCCTGCGGATTCAGATCGCCCTGATCATCGGCGTCGCCGCACTGAACGCGACCGGCGACGTCCCTGACGCGCGCCTTGTCGGCCTGGGCGTGAACTATCTTTCGCTCGCACCGGTCACGCCCGCCAGCGTAGTCGTGTTCGACAAGACCACCGGCGTGCCAACGCTGCTTCCACGCGGCTACGCGCTCGAAATCGATCGCCTGGGCGAGAATCTCGCGGCGGATACGCGCGGCCGACTGTTCAACGTCTTTTCCGTGCCGTCACTGTCCGATCCCGCGCTGGGGGCGGCCCACCTGAACCGGTTGCATCCACAAACCGGCGAAATCGTCGATCGCATTCCCTTCGGCGACGGCACCGCGTTTCCACCGTTCGTGTTCGCACTCGCGTTCGACAGCCGGGATGAGATGGTCATCAGCATGCTGAGCTCGAATCCACTCGTCGATGCCACGCCCGTGCTGGCCCGCGTCGACCTTGCCACCGGACTGGCCACGGAACTGACGGACGTCGATCGCACCTTCACCGGGCTTGCCTTCGATCCCGGAGACAATCTGTACGGCGTGAATCCCGACGACGGCCTCGTCCGGATCGATGTGAATACCGGTGTCGAGACCGTGATCGGCGGCGACCTCGCCGGCGCCGCGACGTTCGGCCCCACACCGTCAGTGGCCTTCGACCACGACGGCACGCTCTACGCGTCTGCCGACAGCCTGTGGATCGTCGACCCCGCTACCGGCGCGACGACACCGGTCGGCGATCATTCGGGATCACTGAGCTTTGTCGGACTGACGATTCGCCCCGTGCCCGAGCCGTGCAGCGCCGGCCTGCTTGCAGGTGTCGCCCTGGTGTTAATTGCAGACGGGAGACGGTGGCCTCCTCGACACTGTCCATCACGCAACTCAATCGAACGCCGGGGGCCACGGTCCATTTCGGCGTCAATACGCCAAACTCCAATCGCGTTCTTATCGCCACACCGCCCATCCTCAACGATGCACTCGGACAGGAGGGCGCATCCGCCGGCTGGGACTTGCTCGATGCGCAGGGCGGACTCAGCATCACCTCCACGCAAGACGACCCGTTCGTCATCGTCATGCAGGGGCTCGACGCCGAAGGCAACATCGGCGGCGTTACCAACTTCGACCCTCTACGCAACTTCACCTGGTCACTCGTTGACACCGCGAGCTTAGCCGGCCTTGATGTCAGCCTGCTCGCCCTCGATCTCACGGACCTCCTGCACGATAACCCCATTGCCTCCAACGGCTTTTTTCAACTCCGCGCCGCACCGGTTGGCCTCCGACTCGACTATTTCGTACCGGAGCCCGCATCGCTGACCGCATTGCTCTCCGCTTGCCTCTTGCTATTCAGATCAACTCGCTGTCATTGATTGAAGCACGGCGGGCCACCTGCAACCCCGATTCGAGGGGATGTGGAGGCGCGACATCAGGATGTCGACGAGCACGCCATCGCCTGCCTATCGATGCGCGGCAGACCGCGCAATGCCTCGCGGCGTGGATGGCCCCTTCACCTCTTCAGGCTCGCCGCGGCTCGATAGGACGCCTCGCCGACGGTGTCGCGCGACCCCGGAAAGCCCGGTCCGCCCGCCCCGACGTATCCGAAGCTTGCCCCGGAACGCTCGGGGCTGACCCAGAACGAATAGAGGCGGCCATGGCGCAGGATGAATCGAAACCGCACGACACGACCCGCCACGATCGACAGATCCTCATCATCCTTCCACCGGATCTCAGCGAGGGTCCTGTCGACACGGACGGGCACGCATCGATCGCGCGAGAATCCGGGGATGACGGCGCCGGACTCGTCGAGCACTTCGGCCCGCAGTTCGCCGGCATCGGCATCAACGTTGACGAACAGATACCTGCCCCCGAACGTCACCGGGCGAGTCGTAAGCTCACCCTCGGCAGCCTCGGCGTCCATCGAGGCAAAGCCGTCGCGGCGCAGTACCGCAAGGCCCGTGGTGCAGACCTGCTCGCCCGGAAGACCGCTTCTCCCGGAAACATAGAAGTAGAGCTCATCGCCCACGAGCAGAACGCAGCCACCGGCTGACTGCATGTTGCCGGCGTTCCACGCCTTGTCATCATCCGGATCGACGCCGATGATCGGCTCGCGCAACGGCCGATGCCAGTGGAATCCGTCGCGGCTGAAGCCGGCCACGATCTCCTTGATCTTTGGCCGTCCGTCCAACCTGCCCCGCAGCATGCTGAACAGCCCCAGCATCACGCTTTCATAGCCCACGGCGTCGAGGTTGTAGATCTCCGACCGGGCGTTCGTGCCGGGGTATGGCGGATCCTTCTCGTCGGCGCAGACCCACAGCGGAATGCGCCGGGGGCCCTTGCCGCCCGGGCCGATTTCGGGACGCGCGAAGTGATCCCAGTCGATGTCGGCCGCCGCATCGCGTGTCTCCCAGTAGCGTCGATAGCGTCCGATCGCCGAATCGGAGAAACGTACGCTGTAGACCCACACCTTGCGGAACGGGTTCCAGAACACCGTGCTCGGGCTGGGGGTCCTCCCGGTGCGCGCGACCTCCTTTCCCCAGTGAACGCCGTCGGCCGAGTAATACAGCCCCATCCCGCTCTTTCCTTCGTCCTCGCGCCACATCTTGAAGCGCTGCCCCCGATCCTTCGTCTCGAGATCCAGCCAGAACACGGCTGTGTCACACAGCCCGGGGGACACGACGTTGGTGCCGGGAACGACATCCCGCAGGGGCTTCTCCCAGTGCACTCCGTTTCGCGAGACGGCCAGAGCGCGGTCGAGCCCGTAGCCGCTCATGTACCACACCTTGAACAGGCTGTCTTCCGGGTCAAAGAAGACGCCGCCGCTGAACACCATCGCTGCGGCTTTCCCCGCTGTCTTGGCCGGATGGTTCTTCTGCTCCCACGGTTTGTCCGGACGCAGCACGGGGTTTGCCGGATGAAACGTCGTCTTGTGGAAATTTCGCTTGAGCGTCGTGCGCTCGATGAGAAAGTCATCCACAAAAAGCTGTCTGCCGACGTCGATCGGAATGCGAAGAGCAAGCTCATCGGGTTGAACTTTGGGCGGCCGCAGGCGTTCTTTTTCCTCTGCCAGGCGCTGGGCGGGAATG
>NYZC01000360.1 GCA_002686995.1 Phycisphaeraceae bacterium
ATGTGGCTCGCTAGGCCTTCATCGTATGGAACTCGCATCCACTATCCTCTGCTGGTTAACCGGCGCTCCGAAATGACAAATAACGATTGGCATAATGACTAATAGCTTAATGAAAAACCTTTCCGTCGTGCTTCGCGAGCTTTGCGAGATCGGCCTTCGTGCTCAGCACGCGCAGGACGAGTTCGTATCGCTTCGTCTGGCCGGGACGAAGGTATTGCTCCGCCTTTGGATACGGATCGACCGCCTTGCCGAACAGTGAGCCGCTGAAGGGCTCCATCGCCGACACATAGCAGCCGGCGGGACCGTAGTGCTGCCAGCTCGTCAGCCGCGGCAGCGCGTCGACGGGGTACGCCATCTCGACGCCGAGGCTCAGCCGATCGTTGATGACGCCGACCCGCGCCCGGCCGTCCCGCTGACCCGGCTGCTCGACGATCAGGCAGCGCTCGCCCGCCTCGGCGTGGGCGGCGATCGGGCCGGTTACCTTCTTGAGCCGATTGAGCTGGGCCTCGGTCGGGACGCGCTTCGGCTCGGGCCGCTCGACGTAAGTGGCCCGGCCCTTGTAGATCAGCCGGGTGCCCTGGTCCAGCAGCGGGTAGCCGAAGTTGACGTGGTAGAGCCAGTGGTGCGGCGTCCGGCCGTCGCCGCGATTGGTGATCTCGTCGAACATCCTGATCTCGGCGACCCCGAGCGTACAGACGATCGTCCGGCGGACCTCGATGTTGGGCCCGAACAGCCGGGTGTCGCGCACCGACGCCGTGAGCAGCATCTCGTGACGTCCCCGGTGCGGGTCGGGATTGATCAGCATCTCGACCGCCGCGGGCGTGTTGGAATGGTGCCCGTGCAGCGAGACGTCGATGCCGTCCTCCGCGCGCGGGGCGCCCATGAACTGCGGGCCGCAGGAAGTCACGAGGCCGCCCGGCCAGCCGTATAGCCACTCCATGTCGCGGTGATGGGCGTGACTCGGCGCCTTGATCCCGTTCAACGTCAGGTACGTGAGGTTGTGCGGACCGAATGCGGCGTCGACGATGTCGGCCCCGCGATCGAGCGCGACGGTGAACCGAAGCGGCGAGCCCGTGTTGAACATGGCGACGCGGCGATACTGGCCAGACCCCGTCGGCGCCTCCAGCATCGCCGTCTGGATGCCCCCGATCTGCAGCACGTTCTCGAACTTCGTGGTGTCGTACCGGACTCGTGGCGTGGCGGGCGTTCTCGACGATTTAGCCATGATGGCGGCTCCTCAAACCGCGGTCGCGAGCCGGACGGGCGGGCCCCCGCCCCCTTCTCACGGCCCGATACCGCTAGAATGTATCATTCATCACACTGAACGCAACGCGAATCGCCTTCTTCGGGAGCCTGACGATGCCGGTTTACGAGTACGAGTGCAACGATTGCGGCAAGATCACTGAAACGCTTCGTCGCATGAACGAGGCCGATGAGAAGATCGCGTGCACGCACTGTGGGAGCACGAAGACCGCACGCACGCACAGTGTCTTCGCGACCGGCACGACCAACGACGCCCCGTCGATGGGGCCCGGCCCCTGCGGCACTTGTGGTGATCCTCGTGGATCGTGCGGCGTCTGAATCATCAAGCTATTAGTCATTAAGCCAATCGTTAGTAGTCATTTCGGACTCGGGTCGGAAGCCGCATCCGAAATGACTACTAACGATTGGCTCAATGACTAATAGCTTAATTTCCCTGGTTTTACTGACGGAGGTTGCCCTGATCCGGGGGAATGTTCCAGATCGACGGCAGGATGTAGTTCGACCCGCGATACCGATAGATCTGACCCGAAAGGCGAAAGACGAGTTTGTCGCCCTGCTCGGCGACCAGCCGCTCCATGTGCTCGAGGGCGGCGCAGGGCATGATGATCATTGGCGGCTCGGGCGAGGCCTTGCCGTCCCCGTCGAACACGAACATGACCTGGCTTCCGCCGCCGGCCCGGGCGAGCCTTCCCCGGCGCAACGGCACGAACTCGCCCTCGCGACGCAGTCTCGGAGACGTCTGACCCGGCGCGATGCCGAGCACCTCGGCGTCGATGCCCGACCGGCCCGGCGCGGCGGCGGGCGCGCCGGGCATCTCGGCCTCGACCACGCCCCGCCCGATCGGCTTGACCGGCGCGGTCGGCCGGCGGCGCTCCATCATCCGGTCAAGCTTCTGCGACTGATCGCCGGCGGCGGCCTTGTCGCCGTCCTGCTCGGCGCCGAGCGTCGCGGCCAGCAGCGCCACCGCGCCGCATGCCAGGAGAACGTTGAGCGAGGACCGGCGTCGATTCATGATCGCGCTCCGCGATGGTTGAGGCTCTGCGAGAAACATCGGCAAGCGGAGGCCGAATGCACGATTTCTGAAACGTCGGGCCGGGGTCGGCCCGGCTCGGCTGCCGCGAATCCATTCATTTCACCGGCGCGCTCAGCTCGCCCATCATCTCGAGCGCGCAGCGCGCCGCCTCGGCGAAGCACTCGGCCTCGGTCAGCGACGTGAAGCTCTGATGCGCCTTGCCGTGGGGACCCGTGGCCGTCACCGCGGCGGAGTGCTTGAGGTGCGGCTCCAGGCTCAGCGGGCCTGACCAGCCCGCGGCCAGCGCATCGGCGAGGATCCGCCGGACGCAGCCTTCGCCCTGTCCGATCGGCACGTGCTCGCTGCGGTCGTTGCTGTCCTTGAGGTGGAACGCATCGGTGTCGTCCCTGAGCCGGCACCAGTTGTCCCACACGTCGTCGCCGCTCTGGTTGAAGTTGTCGAAGTCGAAGATCAGGCGGAAGCGGTCCCCGTCTCGAAGCTCCGCGGCGAGCAGCTCGATCTCCGGGCAGCGGTCGCCGTAGATCTTTCGCTCGTTCTCGTGGTAAAGCACGAGCCCGAGCTCACCGGCGCGGTCGCGCAGCCGGCGAAGCCGCTCCAGGGACTCCCGGCGCCAGTCGTCGGCCGGCGCCTCGTTCTTGTTGAAATAGCTGAACAGACGGACGGCCCGGCACTCGAAGAGCGGCCCGAGCCGGCCGAGGTGATCCAGCTTCTCGAGCTCCGGCTCGAAATCGTCGGCGATGTCGATCTTGCCGATCGGCGAGCCGAACATGCACACCGAGACGCCGGCCGCGTCGAGCTTCGCCCGGATGCCCTCCGCCAGGTCGAGCGGCAGCGCAACGATGTTGTGGCCCTCGATGCCGCGGATGTCGATCTGGCAAATGCCCGCGTCGGCCAGCGCCCTGATCTGCTCGTCGGCGGTCGGACCGGCTTCGTCGGCAAATGCGCTGAGCGTCCACGTCATGATTTCATCTCCAGCCGGCCGCCGGCTCTGAAGGTCGCCCGGTGCTTCCTCCTTCTGACCAATCCGTGTTCATCCGTGCTAATCCGTGCTAATCCGTAGTTCCTCGAGGGTCCCGACGCGGCCGCGCTACGGGTTGACGACCACCGCGCTGTTGGTCTCGGGGTCGATCAGGGCCCGCTCGACCTCGAAGCGCCAGGCCTTCACGAGGTTCGCAGTCCAGCCACGGAACGCCTCCCGGCGCAGGTCGACCGTCACGAACCGCCGGCCCTCCTCGGCCCGCGCCGGCGTGTAGACCATGCTGACGTTCGCCTTCGCGCCCCGGATGTAGACCTTTCGAACGCTGATCGTGGCGAGCCCCTCGACGTTCTCGGCCGTGGCGAGCTCGCCGATGCGGGGCATAAGAGTCAGGTGGTTGTGGGCCGTGGTGTCCGCGAGCGGCTCGACCGCGAAGGGCTCGGCGAGACCGAAATCCTCGGCGACGGCCCGCACGGCCTTCGACTCGACGTTCAGGACGTTGCGGTTATTGGGATTGTGGTTGGCGAGGTCGCCGGCCTGGGGAGGAATGTTGACGTACGGCGCGCATCCGGCCACCGTCAAGGCGATCAGCAGAACAGGAATCCGGGTTTTCATCGCACGACTCCCTGGTGTGTGGAGAAGACGACGATGATAACGGACCCGGGTGTCGGGTGTCGGGCTCCGGTACCCGGAGCCTCACGCCACGGGTGTATGACAGCTGTCGCGGGTCCCCCTGGAATCGTTCGCAGAGTGGGTGGCTGGGGTCGAGCGCAGCCACCCAACCCTCTGGCGCAATCTGAATCATGCCCGCGTCAGCGGTCATGCACCCTCACTCCACCGTCACGCTCTTCGCCAGGTTCCTCGGCTTGTCCACGTCATGACCGCGCTGCACCGCCGCGTGATAGGCCAGCAGTTGCAGCGGGATCACGCTGAGCAGCGGCTGCAATGGCTCGGGCACGTCGGGAATCCTGAACACGACGTCGGCGTACGATCCGATGTCTTCGTCGCCCTCGGTCCCGACCGCGATGATCCGGCCGCCGCGCGCCCGGACCTCCTCGATGTTCGAGATGACCTTGTCGTACTGGCTGCCCTGGGGGGCGACGAACACGACCGGCATGCCCTCGTCGATGAGGGCGATCGGTCCGTGCTTCATCTCCGCCGCGGGCATGCCCTCGGCGTGGATGTAGGAGATCTCCTTGAGCTTGAGCGCCCCTTCCATCGCGACCGGCCAGTTGTACCCGCGACCGAGGAACAGCCAGTTGTCGCGCTCCACGAACTGCGGCACGCTCTGCCTGACGTGGTCGGACTGCTCGAGCACCCGCTCGATCATCTCGGGCAGTCGGCCGATCTGGTGCAGGTATTCGGCCACCGTCTCCTGCGAAAGGTACTTGCGACGGCCGATGTGCAGCGCGATCAGCGTCAGGATCAGCACCTGGCCGAGAAACGCCTTCGTCGACGCCACGCCGATCTCCGGACCGACATGCAGGTACACCCCGGCGTCGGTTTCGCTCGCGATCGACGACCCGACGACGTTGACGACGCCGATGCCCAGCGCGCCGCGCTCGCGGGCCTCGCCCAACGCGGCGAGCGTGTCGGCGGTCTCGCCCGACTGGCTCACCGCGAGCATGACCGAATCGTCCTCGATGGTCGGGTTGCGGTAGCGGAACTCGCTGGCGTACTCGCAACGAGCCGAGACCTTCGCGAGATCATGAAGCAGGTACTCGCCGATCAGCCCCGCGTAGTACGCCGTGCCCTGCGCCGCAAGCAGAAACCGCTTGGCGCGAACGAGCTCGCGGGTGTACCCGGAGAGCCCGCCCAGCACGACCCGCCCATCGCGCTCGTCGATGCGCCCGCGCAGGCAGGTGCGAATCGCCTCGGGCTGCTCCATGATCTCCTTGAGCATGTAGTGAGGGTAGACGCCCAGCTCGATCTGCTGGAGGTCGAGGTCCAACTGTCGAATATCGCGGGTGACGCGCTGGTTGTCGATCGTCGTGGTGCGGAACTCGACCGACCACGGGCCGCCGTCGGTGGAGTGCCGGTCGACGGGCCCGGCGCAGAGGCGCGCGACCTGGTAATCGTCGAGCGTGATCCCCTGCGTCGTGTGCGCGACGATCGCCGCCGCATCGGACGCGACCACGTAGCTCTGATCGGCGATGCCGATGATCAGCGGCGATCCCTTGCGGGCGCAGATCAGCGTGTGCGGCTCGGCGTCGCTGACGACCGCGATCGCGTAAGCCCCGTTCACCTCGCGCAGCGCGCCCTGGACGGCCTTTTCGAGATCACCGTCGTAGAGATGCGCGATCAGCGCGGCGAGCACCTCCGTATCCGTCTGCGACGTGAAGTCGTAACCCGATTCGGCCAGGTACTTGCGCAGCGTCTGGTAGTTCTCGATGATGCCGTTGTGGACGAGCGCGACGGTGTGACCGGATTTCGTCATCGCGCTGTGCGGATGCGCGTTCTCCTCGCTGGGCACGCCGTGCGTCGCCCAGCGCGTGTGCGCGATGCCCAGCGTGCCCTGCGGCCCGTCGTCCCCGAGGAGCGACTCCAGCACGCTGACGCGGCCTACGGACCGGGCGATCTCGAGCCCCTGATCGGCGACGACCGCCACGCCCGCCGAGTCGTACCCTCGGTATTCGAGCCGTTTCAGGCCCTCGACGAGCATCGGGGCGGCAGGCTTGTTTCCAACGCAGGCGATGATTCCGCACATGAGACGTTCCTCCCCCGCGACACGATGGCCTGCGGGTCACGACGATGAGGTCCTGAGAAGGGTTTTCTCGGACCCTGGGTATCGATGTACTACCTACTTATTCGTCCACAATGGCGGGTGGGTTCACCCCGATAATCGGGGCGGGAGTCTGGGGTCGGAGGTCGGGATCGACGATCACATGTGGGATCAGGCTGCCATGTCATACGACCCGCGGGCTGACGCCGCGCGGTTCACCAGTCGTTGATCCTCGCGTACGCAGGCGTACCTCCGGCGTAAGCCGGGGGGTGGACCGGGTGACAGCACGAGAATCACAAGAACCCGACCCCAGACCCTGAACCCTGGACCTTAGATCCCGTCCGCTTCACCGGTGTGCGCAAGTTCGACATCCGCCGGCCGGCCTGGACCGTCCTGCTCGAACCACGTCTCCAGCACCGCTCGCCAGTCTTCGAGCGACGCCACCGAGATGAACGCGCGCTTCACCTGCTCCGCGCGTGGATGATGCAGCGAGAACTTGATGCCGAACTTCCGCATCAACATGCCGGCGCGACGCTGACCATGAAGCGACATGCTCAGCTCGAAATGCTCGCGCAGCACGTCGCGCTGCTGGTGAATCGTCGGAGGCCGCGCCGCCGCATCCGGATCGCCGTTCGCCAGCGCGCGCGCCTGGGCGAACAGCCAGGGGTTGCCAATGCAGCCGCGGGCGACGCTGACCAGTTCGACGCCGGCCTCGCTCCGCATGCGCTCGATGTCCGACGCCGTCCAGACGTCACCGGAACCGCCAATCACGAACCCATCGCTGCACCCGTATTGATCGACCAGCTTGCGCAGAAACGGCCACGATGAAGGGCCGAGGTATTTCTGCACGACGGTCCGGCCGTGCACGACCGCGCCCGCGTAGCCGAGACGACGCGCCGCCTCGAAAATCCGCTCGAACGCCGCGGCGGCCTCGGGCGAGTCATCGGTGCCGCGGCGCAGCTTCACCGTGCAGGGGACTTCGCCGGCCACGGACTGCGCCACGGCGTCGAGGATCGCGATCGCCTCGTCGGGCACGGAAAGCAGGTGGCCTCCCCTGCACTTGCGACGGATCTTCCTGACCGGGCATGCGAGGTTGACGTCGACGACGTCGTAGCCCAGTCCGATCAGCACCCGCGCCCCGTCGGCGATGTCCTGCGGATGCGAGCCCATGAGCTGCCCCGCGATCGGGTGATCCTCGTCGCGAAGCTCCGCCGCCCGCACCCCCTTGCCGCCCTGGATCAGGAACTGGTCGAGCATGGCCTCCGTCACGCAGTAGGGACAACCGTGCCGCCGGGCCACCAGGCGCATCGCGGCGTCGGAGTAGCCGGCGAGCCCGGCCTGAAAGAACGGGGCGTCGAGCGTAATCGAACCGATCCGAACCATGGCGCCGATTGCAAGGCGTCAGGTGCCAGGTGTCAAGAGCAACGGGAACGTGCGACCGACCCGAACTGCTTTCCCCTTTCCCTTGACACCTGACACCTGACACTTGACACTCTGCCCATGCGTCACCTCTTCGATCCGCTTCGACGGTCGGGACCAGGATTGCTCGTACTGTTCGTCGTGAGCGTTGCCGGCTGCCAGCGAATGCAGCTCACCCAGCCGGCCGATCCCGACGCCGGTCTGCCGCCGCTGCAGTTTCCCGAGGAAGCTCCGCTCGGCGACGACCTGGACATCGTGGTGATCCGCGATCGCCGCACCATCATGCTCGCCAATCGAACGCCGCGCTCCTACACCGGGCACATGCTCTGGCTCAACCGGGAATACGTCGCGCGCATCAATGCGATCGGTGTCGGCACGGGAAACCGCGGCGAGCTGCTCCAGTTCCGCAACCACCACGGCGAGTCATACCCGGTGGCGACCCTCCTTGCCCCGGACCGGTCCGAGCGCCTCGTCTCCGCGGACCTGATCGAGCCGGTCACCGGACGCCGCCACCGGCTGACGGTCCGGACCGAGCCCGAGTAACCTGGAGCCCCTGACAGAATGCTCCTGGCTTCGACCGGCGACAGAGGCGTTTGGCTGCGTCGTCCTGCATCGCCGGCCATGGAGGCAACCTGCTTCGGCCTTCTTGCCAAACGCCACTGTCGCCGGTCTCGGGCCTGACGGTTCATTCTGTCAGCGACTCTTACGCCTCCGCATCGATCAGACGATGAATGACGGGTAGCGAGGAGCGACCCTGCTGCTTCTCTCGGTCCTATATTCACATGGACGCACATGGTCCTGCACGGGGTGGCACGATGAGCGATTCGAATATTCGAAGCAGACGCCCGGGCTCGGAGCGACCGGACCGAAACGAGCTCTGGACCAGGTTCAGCTCGCCGCGATGGCGCCCCTCCGCGGCGGGCATCACGATCGACGTGTCCCGCATGGACTTCGATGAAGCGTTTCTCGAGCGCTCGGAGCCGCTCGTCGAGGCCGCCCTGCGCGAACGCGACCGGATCGAAGCGGGAGAGCGCGTCAACGTCACCGAGGACCGCATGGTCGGTCATTACTGGCTTCGCGACCCGCAACGCGCGCCGGACCCGGCCATCCGCAGGCAGATCGAGGAGGCCGTCACGCAGGTGACCGCATTCGTGAATGACGTCCACGAGGGACGTGTCGCGCCGCCGCAGGCCGCGAGGTTCACCGACGTCGTCCTGATCGGAATCGGCGGCAGCGCGCTCGGGCCGCAGCTTGTCGCCGACGGTCTCGGACAGTCGACGGACGCCATGACCCTCCATTTCCTCGACAACACCGATCCGGACGGCGTGGATCGGCTGCTCGACGATCTTGGAAGCCGCCTGAACGCGACGCTCGTGCTCGTCGTGTCGAAATCCGGAGGCACGCGCGAGACGCACTGCGGCATGCTCGAGATGACGCGGGCGTTCGAAAACCGCGGGCTGAGCTTTCCGGCGCAGGCGGTCGCGATCACGCAGCAGGACAGCAGGCTTGATCGGCTCGCACGGGAAGACGGATGGCTCGTCCGGATGCCCATGTGGGACTGGGTCGGCGGAAGGACGAGCGTCACGTCAGCGGTCGGACTGCTTCCGGCGGCCCTGCAGGGCGTCGACGTGCAGGCGCTGCTCGGCGGCGCGGCATCCATGGATGCACGCACGCGCACGGACACCGTCGACATGAACCCCGCCCTGCTGCTGGCCCTCATGTGGCACTGGGAAATCTCGGAGCAGGGTCGGCGCGAAATGGTGGTCCTGCCCTACAAGGACCGGCTTCTGCTGCTGCCCCGTTACCTGCAGCAGCTGGTGATGGAGTCGCTGGGCAAGCGGCTGGATCACGACGGCGAAGTCGTTCACCAGGGCATCACCGTCTACGGCAACAAGGGCACCACCGACCAGCACGCCTACATGCAGCAGCTTCTCGACGGCCCCGCCGGCTTCTTCGCCACGTTTCTCGTCGTGCTCGAAGATCGCCGGCCAGACCGATCCGTCGACCAGGTCGAAGATGACTCGGGCACGACCACTGGCGACTACCTGCACGGATTCTGGCAGGGCACGCGCGACGCGCTCTATGACCGCGGCCGCGAATCGATCTCGATCATGATCAACCGGCTCGATGCCCGGTCGCTGGGAGCGCTGATCGCGCTCTACGAGCGCGCCGTCGGATTCTACGCTTCGTTCATCAACATCAACGCGTACGACCAGCCCGGCGTCGAGCTTGCGAAGAAAGCCGCGCAAAGCGTCATCGACATCCAGGTTCGCGTCCTGTCATACCTGAGCGACCACCCCGACGGCGCGACGATCGAAGCGCTCGGCGTTGCGATCGAGGCGCCGGACCGGCTCGAGTCGATCCACCACGTCCTCGAGCACCTCGTGGCGAACGGGCGCGGCATCGAAAAGACCGACGGGAAGTATCGCCGCGCGTCGGTGATCGCTTCAACCTGACAGAACCCCATATCGCCGAAGCGAATCCGCAACCCGCTTCACCGCGTTTGAAGCCGGCACGTCGCCAAGCTCCTGCATGAACGGCTCGACCGCGATCGGGCCGTCGTAGGCGATCTCCCTGAGCGCGCCGAAGAATCCCTGCAGATCGATGACCCCCGTCTCCCCTGGCAGAGCGCGCTCGTTGTCGATCTGCTCGTCGGGACCGCGTCCCGCAATGCCGTCGTTGACATGGACGAGCGCGATCTGCTCCGATCGCAGCCGGCGGATATCGTCGATCGTCGCGGCGCTGGTGAACCAGTGAAAGCTGTCCAGAAGCAGCCCGACATCGGAACCGATGGCGGCCGCAAGCTCGAGCGCCTGGTCCATCGTGTGCACGAACTCGTAACGGTGCCCGGTCCGCATCGTGAGGGGTCCGACGAACTCGATGCCGAAACGAATCCCGTGATCGGCCAGGATGCGACAGGCAGGGCGCAGCCGTCGCACGTGCGCGTCGAAGTTCTCCTGGTAGTCAAGCTCGTCGTGACGAGGCATCAGCCACGTCGCGCAGCGATCGCAGCCGATCGCCTTCGCCGCCGCCGCCATCGCCTCGACGCGAGGCAACCCTTCGGTCGCGGTCTCGTCGTCCCTGCGGAACTCCATCGGCAGGCCGAAGCTGCCCCAGCGCAATCCGGCTGACTCGACGGCATCGCACGCACGCTGAGGCTCGGGCATCGACATGATCGCGTCGATGGGCGGATCGACACCGCCGTAGCCGTGCGCAACGGCAAGCTCGATCAGCTGCGGCAGCGTCAGCTCGTGGTGCCCGATGTTGTCGGGTGCAAGCGATACGTACATGGAGCAGCTCGGTATGGGGTATGGGGTATGGGGTGCGGGGTGCGGGGAGGAGTCGCGCGCGACACGTCGGCGTAAGCCGGGGGGTGGACCACGCGCCGGCACGATCGTGGGGAGGCGCCATACTCCGTAACCGATACCCTATTCCCCCGCCTGCATCGCCTCCTGCAGCGCCGCCTCGTCCAGCTCCTTGTGCGACAGAACGACCGTCACCGCATCACGAAGATGCCGGCGCGCCAGGTCACGAAGCTCTTCAGGTCCGATGGCCTTGACCCGCTCCATGAATCGTTCGGATTCGTCGAGCTCCAGGCCGTACATCGTGTCGAGCGCCGCCTGTGCCGCGCGGTCGCCGTTCGACTGCTTGGCGAAGAACTCCGCGGTCAGCAGTGCCGCCTTCGCGTCGGCGAGGTGATCAGCGTCGACCAGCTCCGTCCGCGCCCGGTCGTCGACCTTCGCCGCGCGGCCGAGCGCTTCGACGAGCTTGTCGGGCCCCGCGTTGAAGAGGATGGACACGTATCCGGGCACCAGCCCGGCGAACTGCCCGCAGCCGACGGCATAGACGAGCCCGCCTTCCTTGCCGCGCAGCTCACGGTCCAGCCATCCCGTGGGGAAGCGGCTGAGCACGCGCGTCAGCACCTGGATGCCGGCGTAGTGCTCGCTCGCCCGCGTGATGCCGGGCCCGTATCCGATCTGCACCGCGCCGAGCGGCTTGGACGTTTGTCGCAGCAGCATCTCCGCCGCGGGCGTCGTCGGCGCGGGTGGGACGAACGGATCGGCCGGCTTCGGCGGCATTTCGGCGAAGTGCCGCCTGATCAGGTTCAGCGTCTCGTCCGGATCGACGTCACCGAATACCGCGAGCACGCTGTCCGCGGCGCCGATACGACGCCCAAACGCCTCGCGCAGATCGTCGGCGCTCAGGGCGGCCACCACGTCGCGCCGTCCGAGCGGCGTCTGTGACCAGGGATGTCCCTCGAAGTACCGGCCGCGGAAGCTCTTGCGCAGCTCGCCGTGCCAGGTGTCGGTTTCACGGTCGATCGCCGCGAGCAGACGCGGCTTCATTCGTTCCCATTCCTGCGCATCGAACGACGGGTTGAGCACGACATCGGCGAACAGGTCGAGCACTGCGGGCCAGTCCTGCTTCAGGCAGACCGCCCGCGTGAACGAGCTGTTGAAGCCGCTGTCGGTGCTGACCGAAGCGCCGAGGTCTTCGATCTGGGCGGCGATCTGCTGCGCGGTCCGGTCGCCGGCGCCACGGATCCGCATGCGCGCGACCGCCTTCGCGACGCCTTCCTGACCGGGCGTATCGGACAGCAGGCCGCCGCGCTGGTAGATCTGCACCGCGACCGCCGGCACGAGCGTCGAACGGCCGATGATGACGCGCAGTCCGTTCTCGAGCGTCGTGAGCCTGGGCGCGTCCGAATCGATCGAAGCCGCGTCCGCATCTTCACCGCCGACGTTGCGACGCACGCGCGTGACGAGCCGCTCGTTGTCGATCACGAGCGTCTCGACCGGGGCGTCCTTCGGCCACGCCGCATCGTCCGGCCGCGTCATCGCCTCGGCCTTCTCGTCGCCCGCGGCCGGCAGCAGCGTGATCGTCATCAGGCGGTTGTCGAGGAGGAAATCGCGGACCGCGCCATTGACCTGCTCGGGCGTCATCGCCGCGATGGCCTTCACGTAACGATCCTGGTAGTCCGGGTCCCCCATGTCGATCAGGCCGTGCGAGAGCTGGCCGGCCAGCGCCTCGACGCTCTGGCTGTCGTAGATCGCGTCGGCAAGCACCTGGCGCTGCGCGCGGCGCAATTCGATCTCCGTGATGCCTTCGTCCTTGATGCGCTCGATCTGCTCGAAGATCAGGGCGCGCGCACGATCGATCCGTACCTGGGTATCGGCCCCGTCGGCGCCGTCCGCGATCTCGCAGTCGATGCCGAAGAACCCTTCGCCCCATGAGAAGCTCAGGTTGTAGGCGGAGATCATGTTGACCGCGCGGTGCTGGTCGCGCACGGTTCGCACGAGCCGGCTCGACTCGCCCTGGCCGAGGATGACGCCGAGCACGTCCAGGGCGTAGTCGCCCGGGCCGCCCAGCCGCGTGCCCGGCCAGGCCAGTCGCAGCCTCGGGCGCTCGATGTCGGCCGTACCCACCTGGACGCGCGGGCTGTCCACCTCGGGCTCGACGGGCAATCGAACCGTCGGCAGCGGTCGCGCCGGCACGTCCGCCCAGAGGCGCGCCACCTGCTCGACGACCTGGTGGCGGTCGATCGCACCGACCACCAGGAACAGCATGTTGTTCGGCACGTACATCTGGCGGTAGAACGCGTAGATGTCGTCCCGGCTGATCTTCAGGAACTCGTCGAGGTAGCCGATCGTCGGATGCCGCGCCGGGTGGTGTCGGTAGCGGGCCTGCTGGGTCAGCTTCCAGAAGATGCGGCGCGGTTCGCCGAGCCCCATCTCGAACTCGCGCTGAATGACGTCGCGCTCCCGCTCGTACTCGCGATCGGTGATCCTGCTGTGATTCAGCCAGTCCGAAACCAGATCGATCGCCTCGGAGGTGTGATCGCTGGTCGTGTGCACGTAGTAGCGCACCTTGTCGAGGCCCGTCGACGCGTTGGTGATGGCGCCGATGCGCCCCAGCACACGGTTCGACTGCTCCTCGGTGCGGGTGCCGGTCGTGCCGCCCGAGACCAGGTGCTCGAGGAAGTGCGAGAGGCCGGCCCCGATGCGCTGCTCGGTGTTCTCGAAGATCGATCCCGTCTTGACGTGCACCTGCGCGGTGACGACCGGGGCGGTCTGAAGCTCCTGCGCGACGACGACCAGCCGGTTGGGCAGGACGACGATCAGGCGGTCGGGCCGATCCTGGAGCACCGTCCAGGCCGCATCGGACGGGGCACCGGTCGCGGCGGAGAGTCCGCAATGGGAGGAAAACATCATGGCGGTCACGATCCAGATGACGATGTTCGGGCGCATGATGCCCCCTTTGAATTCGGATCAAGGTGCACGGTGATGGAGTTCACTGAGGTTCACGAACGCGCAGTAATACGTCTCGCCGGCCGCTTGGGATCGGGCATGATAGCGGGTCCGGGGTATGCGGTGGATTCGGCGTTCCGATTCGGCATCAGGCCGCCATGCCATTCGACCCGCGGGCTGACGCCGCGCGGTTCGCCAGTGCGTAGCGCGCGCAATACCCAGGCGAACCCCCGGCGTAACCCGGCGGTGGACCGCGCACCGGCACTACAAGGTTGGCCTTGACCCTGGACGCACGCGCCCCATACCCCATACCCCATACCCCAACGCGGCTGAGCCGCAACGATCAGGAACCACGGATGGACACGGATGGACACGGATGGACACGGACGGGAGTTCGGACCCGGACGCCGCGAGGCGTCCGGTCCGAAAAATCCGTGTCCATCCGTGTTCATCCGTGGTTCTTCAACTTCTCGTCACGGTGACGAGAAGTGACACCGGAAGAATCTATACCCTATACCCCACTCCCCATGACCCGCCTCCTGGTCATCAAGCCCAGCTCGCTCGGCGACATCATCCACGCGGCGGGCCCGGTCGCATGGATCGCACGATCCGCGCCCGATCTGCACGTGTCGTGGATCGTCAACGACGCATACGCCTCCTTCGTCCGACTCTTCCCCGGCGTGCGCGAGATCATCGCGTTCCCCCGGGAGCGGTTCCGCCGCGCCCGATTTCCAAGGTGGCTCGGCGAAGCGGCCGGCTGGGTGCGCCACCTTCGCGACTTCGACGTCGCCCTCGACCTGCAGGGCCTGCAGCGCAGCGCGCTCATGGCCCGCCTCTCCGGCGCGGCCGAACGATACGGGCCGAGCGACGCCAGGGAACTCGGGTGGATGCATTACAACTGCCGTGTCGAGGTGCCGCCCGGGGTGACCCACGCGATCGACCGCCTCTGGGTGCTGGCGCGCGAGCTGGTCTCGACGAGCCGTCGCCTCGACGCGCATCCGCCTGATGAGCCTCCTTCCGCCTTTCGCCTGCCCGTGCCGGACGCCGAGCATGCCCGCAGCCTCGAAGTGGTGGGCGCATCGCGACCGATCATCGCCCTGTGCCCCGGTTCACGGTGGCAGAGCAAGCACTGGCCCGTCGCACGATGGGCTGACCTGATACGGGCGCTGCACGACCGCCATGCCGATCACCACACCGTCTTTCTCGGCGCACCGAACGAGCGCCCGATGGTCGAGGAAATCCTCGCACAGGACGGCGTCGCTGGTCCGCACGTCGTCAACCTTGCGGGCTCGACCGACCTCTGGGGCACTGCAGCCATCCTGGCGCGGGCGCGCTGTGCGGTGACGCTCGATTCCGCGCCGCTGCACCTTGCCGCGGCCGTCGGTACACCGGTCGTCGCGTTGTTCGGCCCGACGGATCCGAAACGGGTCGGGCCCCGGGCGGACCAGGGCGTCGTCATCGCGCGCCGCGACCTCGACTGCCTCGAGTGCTACGAGCGAAAGTGCCCGCTCGCCGAGCGCGTGTGCCTGCCGGGAATCGAGGCGGCGGAGGTGATGGAAGCGATCGAACGGAGGGTCCGCAACTCGTAAACCTGCTCGACTTCGTCCTCGATCAGACGCGCGACGGCGCTCGGCGCCGTCTGAGGTCGGGCGACTCCAGCTACTTCGGCTACATTTGCCGCATGCACTTCCGCACCATCGCCGAACATGCCGCCGCACTGCGCACTGGAGAGTACAGCTCCGTCGAGCTGACCCGCGCTCTTCTCGAACGCATCGACAAGCTCGAACCGCGCCTCAACGCGTTCAGCGCGTTGTGCCCCGAACGCGCGCTGAGCGAAGCCGAGCGCGCAGACGCCCAGCGTCGCGCCGGCACCGATCTCTGCATTCTCCACGGCATTCCGTACGCGGCGAAGGACCTGATCGACGTCGAAGGGATGCCGACCGCTGCCGGCGCCTCGTTTCTCGCCGACAACGTGCGACCGCGCGATGCCACCGTCATCCGGCGCCTCGCCGACGCGGGCATGGTCCTGCTCGGCAAGACGAACGTGGTCCAGCTCGCCTACGGCGGCATCGGCATCAATCATGACATCGGCACGCCGCACAATCCATGGCACGAGCGTCCGCACCTGCCTGGAGGTTCAAGCGGCGGATCGGCCGTGAGCATCGCCGGCGGCCTCGTGCCGATGGCGCTCGGCAGCGACACCGGCGGATCCGTGCGCATGCCGTCGACGTACTGCGGCGTCACGGGTCTCAAGACGACAGTCGGACAGATCAGCCGCGCGGACGTCTTTGCGCTCGCGTGGTCCTTCGACTCGATCGGTCCGTTGGCGCGCAGCGCCGAGGACGCCGCCCATGTCTATGAATCGCTGCAGGGCGCGTCACCCGACGACGCAGCCACAGCCGGTCGGCCGCGCCACGACGTGTGCTCCCTGCTCAATGAAGGCGTGCGCGCGATGCGCGTCGCGTTCGCGACCGGGCCTGGATTCGACAGCTCCACGGCGGAAGCGGTCAATGCCGTACAGGCCGCGGGCGCGGTGCTTCGGGACCTGGGCGCGGAAGTCGAAGACGTCGATCTTCCGGAAATTCGCCGCGCATTCGAGTCGGAAGCCCTGCGCCGAATCATGGGCGCGCAGTCCTGGATCGCCAATCGCGAGATCTACGAGAAGCACCATGATGAAATGGATCCGATCGTCGCCGACCGCCTCGCGATGGGCCGCGACATCACGTCCGAGCAGTACCTGCTCCTGCAACGTGAGATGGTGCGGCTTCGCAACGAGATCGAGCCCGCGATGAGTGGGATCGACGCCCTGCTGATGCCGACGACGGTCGGCGCGGCAGCCCCGGTCGAAGAGGTCGACGCGACGCTCGATTCGTACTTCGAATTCAACCTTGCCGCCGTGCGCAACTGTCATGTCGGCAATCTCCTGAACCTGTGCGCCGTATCCGTACCGTGCGGCTTCGGCGGCAACGGGCTTCCGCTGGGCATGATGATCTACGCGCTGCCGTTCCGGGAAGAGATCGTCCTGCGTCTTGCGCACGCCTATCAGAAAGCCACGGACTGGCATCGAATCACGCCCGATCTGACGTGGGCCGAAACCTGACGAAACAGCGCTTGCCGGCCCATGAAACGCGTTTTTCGCGTCTCGCTGGTTGAACTGAACCGCCATGTCGGGTAAACTTCGGAATACCCCGATTGCATTGAGCGTAAGCGAGACAGGAGAGAGAGGAAAAGAGAAGACAGAGCGTCTGGTCAAGTATCATTTCCGGGTGGCGTGACGGTATTAGGGAACTTCTGCGCCATCTTGCGCGGCGCGGTCTGTTCCTATTCAGGACATCGCGGCATGAAATCGACGGGACGTGGCAGGGACTGAGCCCGCTGGAGCCGCGCATCCTCCTTTCCGCGGGCGACGGCTCGGAGGACATCCTTATTAATGAAGAGTCGGGCGTCGACGCCCCCGCCGCGCCAGACGCTTTGGCGAACGACGGCGTCGGTACCGGGCCCAAGATCATCGGCGTGACGCGGACCGTTCTGGATGAGTTGAACACTTTCCGTGTCGACTTCGACGAGCCGGTCGATCCGGTCTCCTTTCCGGCCAGCCTGATCACGCTCACGACGCCCGGCGGCACGGCCATTGATCCCGGCGACCTGTTGCTGACGCCTTCCGCCGGATCCGACTCGTTCGATGTCACGCTGCCGGCGCAGACTGCGATCGGTGACTACGCCCTCACGATCGATCCCGCGCTGACCGACTTCGACGGCAACGCGCTGGACCAGGACGGCGACGGCAACGGCGGCGAGACCGGTGACGACACGTTCAGCACGACGATCGACCTGCGCCCGCTCACGGTATTCAGCGGCTCGATCAGCACCGAGACGACCTGGACCGGAACGGTGCACCTGACCGGCAACACGTCGATCGTGACCGGCATCACCCTGCACATCGATCCGGGCACGGTCATCAAGTTGAACCGCGGCGCGTGGTTCGAAGCCGACGGCATCCTCGATGCCCAGGGCACGGCGGACGATCCGATCACGTTCACCACGGTGCTCGACGACGACATCGGCGGTGATCTCTCCGGGCCGGGCATCGCGACGCCGCTGCGCGGCGAATGGGAGGCCATCTACCTCGACTCGCTCACTGCCGGGTCAACGCTGACGTACGTCAACGTCCTTTACGCTGGTAACCGGTCCGCGCCCGGCAACGGGTTCAACTTCGTCCCCGCCGTGCAGATTCGCGGCAAGGACGGCGTCGTCATGTCGAACGTCCAGGTGCTCGAATCGGACAGCACGGCCGTCAGCATCACCAGCGCCTCGCCGCAGTTGACGAGCGTGCACGTGGACGGCGCCGCAGGCGACGCGTTCTTCGCCGACATCGCTTCGGCTCCGACGCTTTCCGATCTTACCGTCGGCAACGTGAGCGGCGTCGACTACGCCCTCGGCAGCGGCGACATCACCGCGGACCGGAACTGGAACTTCGGCGGGCTCGCCGCGACCACAATCGGGAGCATCACCGTCAACACCGACGTGACGCTCGACATCGACCCGGGCCAGGTGATCAAGTTCGCGACCGGCGCGTTCTTCGAGATCGACGGCATCCTCGTCGCCGTGGGCACCGAGGGGGCGCCCATCGTTCTCACCTCGGGGCAGGACGATTCGGCCGGCGGCGACTCCAACCACGACGGTACGGCGAGCACGCCGCGGCGCGGCGACTGGGAGGCGGTCTATCTCGATTCGCTCACGGTCGGCTCGACGCTGACGCACGTCGAGGTCCGGTACGCAGGCAACCGCTCGAGTCCGGGCAACACCTTCAATTTCACACCCGCCATCCAGATCCGTGAGAAGCAGGGCGTCGTCATGACCGACGTCCGCGTGTACGAAGCCGACGAGGTGGGCATCAGCATTACCGGTGCCGCGCCGCAGCTCACGCGCGTCCATGTGGATCGCGTATCCGGCGATGCGTTCACGGCCGATATCGCGTCGACGCCGACGCTCATGGACCTTTCGGTCGGCGCGGCCGGTCGATACGACTACGCCCTGGGCGGCGGCTCCATCAGCGACATCCGCACCTGGAACTTCGGAGGGCTTGCCGCCACGTCGCTCGGCAACATCTCCGTGGAGCAGGGCGCCACGCTCGGCATCGACCCAGGCGAGGTGATCAAGTTCCGCAGCGGCGACTTCCTCGAGATCGACGGCACGCTCAACGCGATCGGCACGCCCGCGGACCCGATCGTGCTGACGTCGGAGCACGACGACGAGGCGGGAGGCGACTCGAACCACAACGGCGACGCCACCGTCCCGCTGCGTGGGCACTGGGAGGCCCTCTACCTCGACTCCCTTTCCGCCGGGAGCACGCTCCGTTTCGTCGAGGTCCGGTTCGCAGGCAACGCGGCAAGCCCGGGCAACACCTTCAACTTCACGCCCGCCGTCCAGATCCGCGAAAAGCAGGATGTCGTCCTCGAGAACGTCATCGTCCGCGACGTCGACCAGATCGGCGTCGACATCACCGGCGCCGTGAGCCCCGTGCTGACCGACGTCAGCGTCTTCCGCGCCAACAGCGTGCCGTTCCGCCTCGCGATCGCCTCGACGCCGACGCTGACCCGTCTCACCGCCGCCGACACCGCCGGAGATCACGTTCAGCTGGTGGCTGGCACGATCACGACCGGCCGCACCTGGGACTTCGGCGGCCTGCCCGCGCATACCACCGGCAACATTACCGTCGGCGCGGGAACGACGCTGACCATCGCTCCGGACACCGTCGTGAAGTTCGCTGTGGGCGCCAGGTTCCGGGTCGACGGTACGGTGACCGCCGTCGGCACCGACGCCCAACGCATCATCTTCACGGCAATCAGCGACGACACCGCCGGTGGTGACTCCAACGCCGACGGCACGACCACGGCCGGCGTGGCGGGATCGTGGGAGCACCTCGAGCTCAACGCCGATTCCGATCTCTCCCGCCTGGAGTATGTCGAGATCCGCTTTGCGGGCAACGCCGCCTCGCCGGGCAACACCTTCAACTTCACCGAATCGGTGGACCTCAACGAGACCGATGCCACGTTCCGCAACGTGCTCGTCGCGGACGGCGAGTTGACCGGATTCCGGATCGACGGCGGCGCTCCGACGCTCGTCGACGTTCACGTCACGCGCGTCAACGACGTGCCTTACTCGCTCGACATGACGGCCGACCCCGTCCTCGACGGCATCACCGCGTCTGACAGTGCCGTCCAGGCGGTCCGTCTCGACGGGGGCACGCTCGACGCCGATCGGACCTGGGACGTCACGATCCTGCCCTACATTTTCGGCAGCACCAACCTCACGGTCGCCGCGGGCGTGACGCTGGCGCTCGGTCCAGGAACGGTCCTGAAGTTCTTCGACGGCCAGCTCTTCAACGTCGCCGGCACGCTCGACGCGGTCGGGACGCTGACCGATCCGATCGTCCTCACCGCCGCGGAGGACGACACCGCCGGTGGTGACCTGCTCCGTGACGGTGACGCGACCGTCCCGATCACCGGCTCCTGGGAGGCACTGAGATTCAGCGACACGAGCGTCGACTCGGTGCTCGAGCATGTGGACGTCCGCTGGGCGGGCAACCGGG
>NYZC01000361.1 GCA_002686995.1 Phycisphaeraceae bacterium
CAGGTCCGCTCTGCTCTGCCGGGAGCGCGGACCTCCAGGTCCGCTCTGCTCTGCCGGGAGCGCGGACCTCCAGGTCCGCTCTGGCCTGCCGGCGAAGCCGGATCCGGACCCCAGAGCGGACCTGGAGGTCCGCGCTCCCATCCGGAGCAGATTGCTTCGCACGCTCTGGAGGTCCGCGCTCCCGGCGATGCGCGGCTACGCCTCGCGGATGACGTCGCGCTGACGCTGCTTCACGTATTCCAGGATGCGGGACCGGATCTCGGCGTCATTGGAGCAGCGATCGAGCATGAAGTGGAGGCGGTAGAGGATGCCCTCGGGCACGACCTGACGGCCAACGACCTTGCCCTCGAGGTCGAGAGGGATCGGCTCGGTCGTCAAGCCGATACGGACGCGAAGGACGTCGCTCTCGGCGAGGTTCCGGTCGGCGTCGGCCTCGGCGATGATCGCGATGCCGGCCCCGCTGATGTCGCGGATGCGGCCCCGGGTGTCGTAGCGTCCGTCCTTGAGCGAGAGAACGGCCTTGATGGCGGTCAACGGGTCCGGTTTGACGCGGTGGGCCGCGCGGCGGTTGAAGGTCTTCATCAGCGCCTGCACGAACTCGTCGCGAACACTGTCGCGGAGACCGAACTCGAACGAATAGGTGCGTCCGCTCGGCGCCTCCGCGCGACTCATCGCCTGCATGGTGATTGGGAACGCTGGCTCGACGTCGTTGAAGCAGACCGTGCCCTGGAAGCGCATGCCCAACGGGACGGACGGCGCCCACGGCATGCCCCAGTGGAGCTGGCACCCATCGCTTCCGATGTCCACGACGCGCGGTGGCGGCGGCGGATCGCCCGGAAGGTCTATGGTCACGGCTACCTGAGCCGGGTCCTGCGGCCGTACTCTGAATTCACGTCTTCCCTGCATAGTGGGTTCTTGGACCGGAGTTGATTCTGGACCGGAGTCGGGGCTCGCCCGAGAGTCCTTCCCCACTCACCCATCGGGCAGGGACGCGTCGGGGCTTCAGTTCGACGCAGCGGGGAGCCACGGCACCTTGTTCAGGAATGACCCGTTGGCGCCGGAGATTTCTATCCACCGGGTCGTGAAATCGATGGTGACGTCTGTGGACGCGGTATGGCTCGTGATGTCGACCAGGTCGAGTGAGGGTGCCACATCACCATTGCGCTGCCCCACCAGGTCGAACTGCAGGATGTGGGGCGAGGAATCGTAGGTCCAGGGAGCGAGCCGCACGATCCAGTCGGGGGTCGACGTCTGGGTCCGCACCGTGATGAGATGCCGCTCGCCCTGCCGCACCACGGTCACCGCGTCGACAGGCAGCGTAGTCCAACCGGTGAGATCGCCCTGGACGGCGACGACCTCCGGCGCGTCGGTCGCGCAACCCACGAGGATCACCAGCCCGAGGATCACCAGCCCCGTGAAAACCTTCATGGTCCTTCCCCTTTTCCGATCTGGCCGGTCGGCGACCGATCTCATGGACTGCATCGGTCTCCCGCACGGAGAAACTTGCGGGTGAACCGAGGTTTGGGTCCGCGGAGTCAGCGCGGGGAGCCGTCGAGGACGCTGAGCTGGTCGCGCGCCGCCGGGTCGCCAGGCAGGAGTTGCAGGACGTCGTTGTAGGCGCGCTTCGCCCGTCCGGCGTCGTTGGTGGCGAGGCAGGAGCGGGCCAGCAACCGCTGCGCCTCGGGATGCCGCGGTTCGACTCGGACTGCGCGTTCTGCGTACAACCGCGCTTCTCGAGGCCGATCCGCCTCCAGGTGCAGGCGCCCCAATCGATACAGCACGTCGACGTCGTCGCGCGACAGTGCCTCGGCGTGCTCGAACTCTCGGCGAGCGCCCTCGAGGTCGGAGACGGCCTCGGACGCCAACCCGAGGACGAGCGCAATCCGCGCGTCGTCCGCGAACGCCGCTCGCCCGGATTTCGCGACGGCCACGGCCTCCGCGGCGCGCGCCTGCAGCAGACGCAGCACGGCAAGATCGACGACCGAATCCGCCGTCCGGCCGGCACGGTCCGCCGCCTCGATCTTCAACGCAGCCTCGGCGCGGGCTGCATCTCCGTTGGCCGACGACCACTGCGCGAGGTGAGGAAACCGCGGAGTCAGGATCTCGAGCCGTGAGACGAGCCGCGCCTCCCAGGACGTCCACGGCGGAAGCGGCACCAGCTTGTACCGCGCCCGGTCCTGCTGACCCAGCCACCTGGCGCCGAACAGGAAAGCGAGTGCGAAGGCGAAGAGCCCAACGAGGATCCACAGATCAACGCGGCTGCGCATCACGTCCCCTCGTACCGCACCGCGTACATACCCAGGGCCGCCCAGCTGCGAAACTGCGGAAAGCGGCACAACCAGCCGTCCAGCCGGAGCACCGCCGGCAGGACCAGCCGGGTCAGTCTGCGAACGCCCGGCGACCGCTGATACACGACGAATGCATTGGCGATGAAGGGGGCGAGAAAGTGCGTGTGGCCCATGCGCAAGGGTGCGTAGCGCGACGGGAGCCAGCGATCGAGCTCCGGAGCCCGCATCCGCATCGCCGCCGTCGGAGAGACCTCGTCGAGACGCAGCGGCCCTCCGACGTCGACGGTCGCCTCGTAGCGGTGAATGTCGAAGAACCGGGACGCCCACGAGCCCTTCGCGTTTTGCATGAATCGGAGCAGACTCGGATGATAACCATCGTCGCAGTGACGTCCGATGGCCAGCAGGACCCCGCCGGGCCGCAGGTTGCGTTCGAGGATCATCGGGAGCTGCCGCTCGATGTCCGGCAGGTGCTGGATACTCCCGAAACAGCAGACGGCATCCACCTTCTCGTCGACCGTGAAATTGAACAGGTTCGCTTTCTGGTATTCGACGCGGTCGGAGACACCGTCTGCTTCCGCCAGCTCGATCGCACGGCGGATGCGACCCGCCGACCCATCGACGCCGATGATCCGAACCCCGGAGTCCTTTGCCAGTGTCCGTGACCACGCACCGTCGCCACAGCCGAAGTCCAGGACTCGAGTCGCGGCGGACCTGCGGAGCACATCCCTCACGAACCGGAAGACGGGCCGGTGCAGCACGTCGGTCAACCGTTGATCGTCGGCCCAGTCCTGCGCAAGCTGCTCGCCGTCGGCTCCTGCAGCGATCGTCACCCCCGCCTCTTCGTCCAGGAGCGCGTCCGCGTCTTGCCGCGATCGATGAACGATGCGCGATAGTCCGCTCGCCGTGCGTTTCTCCAGATGCAGCTCGTCCACCAGTGCGGCCGTGCCTGCGGAGAGCGTCCAGCCTGGCTGGTACTGGAGGTCGCGCATGGCGCGATCGGCTGGAAACGCGTAGTGGATGCGTCCGCGATCCGGACGCGCGCGCAGCGGCGGCCGTACCGACGGCAGGTGCAGTCCCTTGAGACGCCCGACGCCCTGGATGTCCCGCACGATGTGTCCCACCGTCGGGCACGTGCCGTCCGTGATGTGGTAGATGCCCTCGCCGCGGGTCACGGCAGCGACCGCAACCCTCGCCACGTCCCGCGCATGAACGGGTTGGAACCGGCGATTCGCCCACTCGGCCCGCACGAGCTCGCGATCCGGACCGGTGAGGATCTGGATCACCTGGTCGAGAAAGCCCGGCTCGCCTTCTCCGTACAGGTGACCGGGGCGCAGGATGACCAGCGATCCGCCCGCCGCGCCCACCAGCCGCACGACCTCGCGCTCCATCTCACGCAGCGCACCTCCGATGTGAATGACCGGTGCCGGATCGATGTTCTCGTATTCGAGCCCGCGCTCCCACGTCAGTGGGCCGGCTGCCTCGATGCCGCTGATCACGACCCAGCGCTGGACGCCGGCTCGCTTTGCAATCTCGAACTCCGCAGCCAGACGCTCGAGCGCGACGGCTTGAAGCTCCTCCGGCGCGGCGTCGCCGGGGTCGATGGGTCGGGCGAAGATCGCGGCGTCGGCCGCCGGCACCTCGATCGACGGGTCCGCAGCCGCGGGTGCGAGTTCCTGACGCCACGTCGTCACGCCGCGCAGAGCCGGTAGGTCTCCATCGCCCCCGACGTGGGCGGTGGCGCGAAACCCCTCTTTCACGAGGATCTGGGCGATGCCGGGGCCGAGCAGGCCGGATGCGCCGAGGACGAGCACGCGAGGCGGACCGGCCGCCTGCAGCGAAGCGACGGGTGTCAACGGCGTGTGCGAAGCGACCACGAGTTCATTCTTGCCCGACCGCGGCGTCAGCGAAAGATCAGTGTCGACGATCGGGCGAACGAGCTTCGAAGATCCCGTAATCCCGGACTTTCGTCACCCGCACATCTCGAAAATGCCGCTCGAGAATCTCCCCGTGCAACGGCACTGCTTTCGCCACGAGTCTCAGCACGCCGTCCCCCGCGAGCTCGCGGGCGGACGTCGCGCAGAACACGTCGGCGATCCGGCCGTGAGAGAAGTACGGCGGGTTCGCAAGCACGACGTCGAACGGGCCGCCGGGCAGGTCTTCGAGGTCCGCACGCAGTACGCACCGCGCCGCATCCAGGCCGTTCACGAGGGCATTCTCCTCGGCCACGGCAACGGCGCGGGCACTGGAATCGACCATCACCACGCCGTCGGGGCCGGCATCGACCGCGGCGCAGAGCCCGAGTGCACCGATCCCGCAACCGAGATCGAGCACGCGCGCTCCGGGCGGCGCCGTGAACGACTCCAGCAGCGCACGCGTCCCGATATCGAGGCGGCCCGGCGAGAACACGCCCGGTCGCGTCTTCAGCGCGAGCGTTCGCTCGCCACGAGTGACCTCGACCACATGATCATGGTCGCGACGTCGCGCATCGGACCTGGTCCGCCGCGTCGTCACCAGTCCGCCGATCTTCGCTCTTCCCTGGAGGTCAGCCCGGCCGAAAACCTCCTTCACGACCTTGCGCAGCCATGTCGTACCTCCGTCGGTCGACGCGAGCAGCCGGCCGTCCGGACGTAGCGCGTCGTGAGCCTGCTCCAGGAGCTCGCGTCCGAGCAGCGCCTCGCCGCGTGCGGGCAGACCGATCGCGACGAGATCGAACGGACCGCCGGGAAGATCGGGCGTCAACGCGACCTCGATCCCCGTTACGTCGTTGCGATGGAACGTCCGGGTCGCGCCGCGGGCCTCGAACGCATCGAGGTAGTGCGTGACGATCTTCGCGTCCGGCCACGTAGCACACGCGGCGAGTGCGACGACCCCCCCCGGATCACGCGCGACCAGCACGGTCTCCGGGGCGCGCTTTGGCAGCTGCTCGACCAGATGAAACGCCGTGGTCGACACCCCCCGACGCCCGAGGAAGCAGAGGGTCCGGTCGCGCAGGACCGTTCGCCGTCCCGGCTCGTCACCGGGCGATAGTCGAAACGTCCGCTCTCCGCCAGTCGAGTTGCTCACGGCGTAGGATGGCTTGCTTCGGGAGTTCCGCAAGGTCGCAATCAGGTTCGGTCGATAGCCGGTAGGATAGGTATACCCGCGCCTGTCGTGCCTACCGGTCACGACAGGGACCCAGCGAAGAGGGAAGACCGATGCGCACTGTCTCGATGCTGGCCACTCTGGCCGCTCTGCTCCTGGTGGTTTCCGGCTGCGCTCACGAGCATGAGTGCGGTCCCAGTTGCTGCGCTCACTGCTGTGAGTACTTCCAGGCGCCCGACCGGGAGCCCGAGATCGGCGGGATGACCGCCGGGCAGTGGGCCGCCCGCGCCGCGACCGCCGAGCACGAGAACCGGCAGGAGATCGCCGTCAACCTGGCGAGGTTCGGCCCGTCGGCCCTGTGCTACGCAAGAGAGTTCATGGCCAGCACCGACGACACGGGTGCGCGCTACCTCGGGTGCGAGGTCGTCCGTCTCATCGGTCCGGGTGGCCAGGATGCCATCCCCGATCTCGCCCGCCTCTGTGGTGACCACGAACCATCGATCCGCGGGGCTGCCGCGCGCGCCCTGGGCGCGCAGGAACGACACTACGCCCAAGCCGGCGTCGCCGCACTCGGTCCGCTCATCGACGACGAGGTGTGGAGCGTCCGCTATCACGCCGCCGAGTCGCTCGGCGCCGCGGGCTACGAGGGCCACGGGTGGGTTGGCCGCCTCGAGCACCGCAGCCATCACGACTCCGACATCCGGGTCCGACGGGCCTGCGCGAACGCCGTCGTCTCGATCACCACCGACTGGATGGTCCACCGGCGGCTGACCCACGCTGGCAACTGATCCTGCATTTGGATCCTCCGCACGGCCGATAGAACCCGGTACCCGCCCACCGGGTCTACCGCCGCCGCCCTGTCCCCCTACGAGACAACCCGATCGCCGCTCCTCGCCCCGCTGCCACGGGTCCGTGGGTGTGGTCGGGGATCCTGCTGCTGCTCTGCATCGCCGCCGTCCCGGCCCGCCGTCCGTCCCCTGAACGGTCGCGGGTCCCTCTGCGGGTTGCGCAGCGGGGTCCCATGGTCACCCCCACGCCAGCACCCGTGCCTCCGCGTACGCCCTCCTTGTCCCCGCCCCCCCAACCGACCCCGGGTCCGTGGTGCGCGCCGCTCACCGCGGCCCGTCTCTTCCCCGCGCTCGCGATGAAGGTCGAATGGCCGACGTGGCCCGATCGGCTCCCCCGGTTCCCCCTCGACGCCCCCGTTCCGCGCGACGACCCGCCGTCGTTGATCCACGTCGCGATCGCCACGGACACCCGCTCGCTGATCTCCCTCTCGAGCCACGCCCGACCGCGGCTCAGCGTCGCGCTCTTGGCTCCGCCGACGTTCGCCCTCGATCTCGAACCCCACTTCCCCTGGTAACCGAGGCCGCAGGTAGGATCGCTCCTGGACCCGTTCCAATCGCTTCGACGCGAACTGACTTAGAATTCGCGGCCCCATGACGCACCCGACGACAACCCGCCGCGGCCCCGGCATCGCAGCTGCGATGCTCGCGCTTGCATTCGCCTTCTCCGCCTGCAGCCATTCGGGAGACGACCACGTGCCCGACATCCACTCCCTCGGCCATCCCGTTGAGGTCCGAACGACCCACGCCGACATCGACTGGAATCTCGATTTCGCCAATCGACGGCTGACGGGCTCGGTGACGTGGACGATCGAACGCTCGGACCCATCAGCGCCGCTCATCCTCGACACGAAGTTCCTGGACATCCTGGGAGTACGCGCGGGAACCCAGACCGCCCTGGCCGAGGTGGCGTACACGCACGAAGGCGGTGACGACGTGCTCGGCACGCCGCTCGTCGTGGAGCTGGCGCCCGGGCACGACCGCGTCGAGATCCGATACGCGACCCGGGCCGACGGCACATGCCTGCAATGGCTCGCCAAGGAGCAGACCGCGGATGGCACGCATCCGTTCATGTTCTCCCAGGCACAGTCGATCAATGCGCGCGCGATGCTGCCGTGTCAGGACTCTCCCGGCGTGCGGTTCACCTTCGACGCACGGGTCACCGCGCCGGACGGCATCCGCCCGGTGATGGCGGCGGAGTCACTCGAGCCCGTCGCCGGAGAGGCCGGATTCCGGTTTCGCATGCCGCAGGCCATCCCCAGCTACCTCGTCGCGATCGCGGCGGGGAGCATCGCGTTCAAGGCGATGGGGCCGCGAACCGGCGTGTGGGCCGAGCCCTCGGTCGTCGAACGCGCCGCGTGGGAGTTCGCCGACACCGAACGCATGATGGAGGTCGCGGAGGAGCTCTACGGCCCGTACCAATGGGGTCGCTACGACATCATCATCCTGCCGCCGAGCTTCCCCTTCGGCGGGATGGAGAACCCCCGCTTGACATTCGCGACGCCGACCGTCCTCGCTGGCGATCGTTCGCTGACTGCGCTCGTCGCGCACGAGCTCGCGCATTCGTGGTCCGGCAACCTCGTCACCAACGCCACGTGGTCCGACTTCTGGCTCAACGAGGGTTTCACCGTCTACTTCGAGCGCCGGATCATGGAGGCGGTGTACGGCAAGGAACGAGCCGAGATGGAGGCCGTCCTCGGCCACCAGGACCTCATGTCCGACATGAAGGAGCTACCGGAGGGTGACACCGTGCTCCACGTGCACCTGAAGGGACGCGATCCGGATGACGCGTTCTCCAACGTCCCCTACGAGAAGGGCTACCTCTTCCTGCGGCTGCTGGACGAGAGGTTCGGACGGGAGCGGTTCGACCGATTCCTCAAGCAGTGGTTCGACGCGAACGCGTTCACCAGCCGCACGACCAAGGACCTCGAGCGCCACCTCGCGGAGCACCTGTTCACCGACGAGATCACTGCTGCTTCGGTCGGCGTCGACGAGTGGCTGCACCGCCCCGGGCTCCCGGCGAACCACCCGAAAGCCGTGAGTGACGTGTTCACGAAATGCGAGGCGCAGGCGCGGGACGTCGCGTCGGGGAAGCTCGCGGCAACGGACGTCCCCGCGAAGAACTGGACCACCCACCAGTGGCTCCACTTCCTGAGATCCTTGCCGCCGAAGGTCTCGCAGGACCGCCTCGCCGCCCTCGACGCGGCATGGAACCTCACCAACACCGGCAACTACGAGATCCTCTGCCAGTGGTGCCTGGTCGCCATCCCGAACGACTACGCGCCCGCCGAACCCGCCACCTCGCGGCTCCTCCTCACCCAGGGTCGCCGCAAGTTCCTGAAGCCCGTCTACCAGGAGCTCGCCAAGACCGAGGCCGGCAAGGCGCGCGCCCGCGAGATCTACAAAGACGCTCGGCCCCGGTACCACGCGATCGCGGTCAATACGATCGACGAGATCCTCAAACAGAAGTAGGACCCACGGTCACGACGTGGCGCAGTGATGCGCGGCCGCCGCGACGACGTTCGAAAGCAGCTCGATCACCGTGAGCGGTCCGACGCCGCCGGGAACCGGCGTGATCGCGGACGCGCGGGTCTCCGCCCCCGACTGGACGTCGCCCACGGTGCGGCCGTCGTCGAGGACGTGGTGGCCGACATCGACGACGACGGCGCCCTCCGCAATCCACTCGGCACGCACGAGCTCGGGGGAACCGGCCGCCGCGATGACCAGGTCCGCGCGCGCGACCTCGTCGGCGAGGTTGGCCGTACGGGTATGGCAGACGGTGACCGTCGCGTGGAGCCCGAGGAGGAGCGTCGCGAGGGGCTTACCCAGGATGTCGCTGCGGCCGACGACGACGGCGTTCTTGCCCGCGAGTGGCACGCCATGATGCTGGAGGAGCCGGACGACCGCCGCCGCCGTACACGGGATGTAGCGCGGACGTCCGAGCAGGAGCAGGCCCTGGTTCTCGGGGTGGATGCCCTCGACGTCCTTCGTCGCCGAGATGCGTTCGACCACCTCGGAGGTGTGGCGACCCTCGGGCACCGGCTTCTGAACCTGCACGGCATCGACCGCGGGGTCGTTGCCCGCGGCTTCCGTCGCAGCGACGAACTCCGCGTAGGTCGCCGTGGCGTCGAGCGCACGCACGCCGACCTCGATCCCGGCCTTCTCCGCGCGCCGCGCGATCCCGCGGACGTATCTCGCAGACGCGGGATCGTCCCCGGCTCGGACGACGGCGAGGTGGGGCGGTCGATGCAGTCGGGCCACCGCCTCCTTCAGCCCGGATGCCAATGCGGCGGCGGGCTCTTTGCCTGTGAGCAATCGGATCATGTGCGCGAAATCCTCTCATTCCGTAGCCCGACTCAAAAGGCCCGGTCTCTCGCCGTCGCGCGAAACCGCCCGATCCTTCACTGGGTCAAGGATTTGCGTGACGGCGCCTCGCCCGGGACGGCCGTCGCGCCTCGGGGTGCTCGGGTTAGGATGATCGTAGAGAACCGCCCGCGGGCCTTGTCATGAGTCCGAAGAGTCCTGGATTGCGCACGGGGATTCCTCTTCTCCTCGTATCTCTCGCGGCCGTCGCCGTCGCTGGTTTCTGGCTCGCCGGGGGGGATGCGCACCCGATCGGCGGCGCTCCGTGGCGAGACTCCAACGAGGAGATCGCGGACGGGGACGACAACCTGACCCGCGGTCCGGGGGGCGACGTACGCTCGAGTCGTTTCGAGGAGCTGGTGCCGCGCGGCCAGGTGCTGGTCGGTCGCGTCGAAGATCCCGCGGGCGATCCGCTACCCGGCTCGAGCATCCGGTGCGCGCTCTACGCGGGCGAGAGCACGTTCGGCCAACCCCGACGCGAGACCGAGATCGTGTCCGACGAGAACGGCGAGTTCTCCATCCGTTTTCCCGGAGGTTCGGGAACCTGGATGCTGACCATGGCGGCGACGCTCGAGGGCTACATCTGTGAGCCGCAATCCGTCGGACTCCTCCCCGGACGTCCGATAACGTCCGCCCGACTGGTGGCCCACCCTCTCGACATCACCCGTTCCATCCGCATCGTCGATTCTGGCGGACTCGCGGTACCCGAAGCCCGGATCACGATCGAGCAGGCCAAACTCGAAACTCCAACCGACCTCGAGGGTCGGGCACAGGTGAAGCTCAGCAGCTCCTTCGGCGCCGTGTGGGTGAGTGTTGCCGCCGACGGGATGGGCAACGTCACACGGCGGATTGCGCCGTGGTCCGGCACGGGTCCGCAGGAGATGGAGATCGTCCTGCGCCCAGGGCGGTCCGTCGCCGGTATCGTGCGCGACCCCGACGGCAAGGTGCTGCACGATGTCGTCGTGCGGCACGTGGGCTGGCTCGAACTCCGCACCACGACCGCCGCGGACGGCCGCTATCGCATCACGGGGATACCCGATCGCCGGCGGCAAAGCCTGACCTTCCGCAAGCCCGGGTACCTCCCCGCGACGCGGGTGGCACATCCGACCGGACACGACGTCAACCTCGACGTCTCGCTCGAACGCGGCGTGAACGTCTGCGGCGTGGTACGGGGTCCGGACGACGAGCCGCTCGGCGGTGCGCTCGTGACCGTCGGTCGCAACCGCGTCGTCGGCCGCAGCCGAGGCACGACTGACGAGCAGGGACGGTTCTGCATTCCGGCGCCGCGCCGCGGCCGGTTGACCATGCGCGTCTCGTACCCTCAGCACGTCCCCGACCTCCGCGAGATCGACATCACAACGGGGATGCATGAGCTGGCAATCCGTCTCGTCGAGGGCAGCAGCGTCGGGGGGCGCGTGCTCGACGAAGAGAGCCGCCCCATCGAGGGGGCTGCGGTCAGCGCCTTCTTGGACCGACCCTTCGACCTCGGTCTGTTCACCGAAACGGGACCGGACGGGCACTGGCTGCTGGAAGGAGTCCCGGGCGGCGAGCTGAAGATCCGCGTCGACGAGTACGGCTATCTGTCAGAGACGAAGACAGTCAACGTCGGCCGCCGCAACGTCGACGTGATCCTGGTGCGGGCGGGCAGCTTCGACGGCCGGGTCGTCGACGGCGACGGGCAGCCGGTCACGAGGTTCCGCGTGGTGCTCTCCCCCGCGTCCGACGGCAGCGGCGTGAAACGCCCGCGACGAGTACCGACGACCTGGAAATCGCCGGGCCATCTCTTCGAAGATGCAGAGGGCCGGTTCTCGTCGGGTCGCACACCTCTGGATCCGGGACGCGGTTATCGCATCGAGGTCACGGCCGACGACTACGCGACCGGGGTCATCCCGCTCTACGTCCCGAGCATCCATCCACGCAACGCGCCGGTCCGCATCCAACTTCGGAGCGGCGCCGCACTCGCGGGCCGGATCACCGACGCACAAGGTGATCCCGTAGCCGGTGCTATCGTCGCGCCGCGGGAGACATTCCCCACCGGTCCGGGAGACCCGGACCACGGACCCCAGACCTTCACCGACCGGAACGGACGCTATCTCCTCGCCGGCCTTCGAATCGGTCCCGTTGATATCGAAGCGCGGCATCCGGACTACCTGCCCTCGCGACGCAGCAGCGTGACCCGTGCGGGGCGCGTGCTCATCGAAGACCTTCTCCTCATCGGGGCGGGGTCGATCCGGGTCCGCATCGACGCGAAGGACCGCAAGTCGTTCCGGTCCCGGCTCGTCGTCGAACCGATCGGCTCGAGCACCGGTCGCCGTCGTGAGATCGACGTGGGCAAGGACGGCATCGTTCGGGTGCCCTGGCTTGCCACGGGGATGTGGCGGGTCTCCCTCAGCAGCAGCCACCCCGGTCTCGACGGCATGAAGGCCAGCGTCGAGGTCGTGAAGGGCGTCGAGCAACCGGTCCTCTTCGATCCCGGTGACCTCACCTGCATGGTCCTGGGCAGCGTCACGATCGACGGCAGCCCGGCCACTCGCCCTGTCGATATCACCCTCGAACGCGTCGATGACCAGGGCATCCGCACTCGGGCCGGAAACGTCCGCACCCGCCCCGGCGGCACGTTCACCTTCCGCAGTCTCGAGCCCGCGCGCTACGTCTTCGAAGCGTCGTTGCAGGTCTCGGGCCAGCGCCGCAGCGGGTCCATCACGATTCGACTCGAGCCCGGCGAAACGCCGGTGACGCTGGCGCTGAAAACGCGCTGACCCCGCGTGGGCCTCCGGGGGAGTGAAGCAATCTGCTCTGACGGGAGCGCGGACCGGGAGGTCCGCGCTCCCGTCAGAGGGAACGGCCGATGCGTTCTTCGAAGGTGCGGCGGTAGCTGCGGCTCAGGGTCAACTCCGTCGCGTCGTGGAGCCGGATGAGGTAGTCGCCACCGCCGATGCGTTCGAGTTCGCTGACGGCGCCGAGGCGGACCATGGCCGACCGGTGGATGCGGACGAAGGCGTCGGGGTCGAGTTCGGCTTCGAGGTGCGTCAGGCTGTCGCGAATGAGGTGCTTGGCGTCCTGGAGGTGGATGTAGACGTAGTTGCCTGCGGCTTCGATCCAGGTCACGTCCGGCACGGAAACAAGGACGATGCGGCCGCGTTGCTTGACGACGAAACGGTCCAGCCAGCGGCGGTCGCGGCGTTGTAGGGACTGGAGGAGTTTCTTGAGCCCCGCACCGTCGTCGCCCTCCTGGCCATGCAGCCGCCGGCGGGCGCGATCGAGGGCCGTCCGGCAACGGTCGAGATCGAACGGTTTGAGGAGATAGTCGACCGCGTGCTCCTCGAACGCGCGCACTGCATACTGCTCGAACGCGGTCACGAAGACCACCACCGGGCGCTCATCGTCGGACAGCGAGCGCAGGACCTCGAACCCGTCCATGGCCGGCATCTGAACGTCGAGCAGAACGACGTCGGGCCGCTCCGTGCGCACGAGGGTCAGTGCGCGGTCTCCGGACTCCGCTTCTCCGCAAACCGTGAAGCCCTCCTCCAGGTCGACGAACTCGCGGAGGCCTTCACGCGCGACGGGTTCGTCATCCACGATCAGGACGCGAACGTCGCTCATGTAGCGATCCCCCGCGCAGGTAGAACGGGAATGCGCACCATCGCGCGCACGCCACCGGTCTCCAGGTCTTCGAGGACCAGCTCCTGATCGTCCCCGTAGAGGCTGGCCAGGCGTTCGCGAGTATTGCCAAGTCCGAGTCCCTCGCGTGGTCTGACGCCGTTCCGTCCCCCGAGTCCGACTCCGTTGTCGACGACTTCGAGGATCAGGTGGCCGTCTTCGCTCTGGGTGCGGATGGAGATGTGCCCTTCGCCGGAGCGGGCCTCGATGCCGTGTCGGACCGCGTTCTCGACCAGCGGCTGGAGGATCAGGTTCGGTACGCGACAGTGCAGGGTGTCGGGGTCGACATCGAGGTGGACGTCGAGCCGGTCACGGAATCTCGTCCGCTGGATCTCGAGGTAGGGCGCGAGCGCTTCGAGCTCTTCCTTCAACGCCACCTCCTGCTCGTCCGAGCTGTCGAGCGTGCGGCGCAACAGATCGCCCACGAGCGCGATGACTCGGTTGGCGGCCTCGGGATCCCTGCGCGTCAGCACACCGATCGTGTGTAGCGTGTTGAAGAGGAAGTGTGGCTGGAGCTGCGCATGCAGCGCGGCGAGCCGGGCCTCGACGAGCTGTCGACGCAGTTCCGTTGCTTCGAGCTCCTTCTCCCGCAACCATCGCTTGTACCGGGACGTTTGCGCCGTGATGAAGATGCCGGAGAAGACGATGAGTTCGATGAGCCACGCGCGATACAAGTAGTTGGTGAAGGCCTCGCGGAGCGGGAGATCGGTGACGTTCCACGCCACCTTCAGCGTCGAGTGCAGCGCGGCGTGGACGCAGACGAAGAGCGTGAAAACGACCCCGACATCGAGCAACGCCCGACCGCCCGTCCACGGACGCGAGGGAGCGCCGAGCCGACCGGCCCATCGGAACACGGCAGGCGCCATGAAGCCGTACGTCCCCAGCATCGAGACGCTCCGGATCAAGGGCGCCACGAAAGAGCCGGTATACGTCCAGATGAACACGGCAAGCAGGACGCCGCCGCCCGTCCAGCAGAGCAGGTGCGTGAGCCAGGTCCGGCCGGGCACCCCGAAGAAATCGTCGCGAGAGAACATCAGTCCACCATCCTACGCGGCCGCGCCCCGCCAAGGTCGAGACTGGGCCCAGCCGACCCGGCCGTGACGTGGTTCTGGCGTCTTCGCGCCCGGAGCGTATCGTTCTGATCGACATGCGGCACCACGCCCTCCATCACGCCGACCCCGGACCGGGCCGCGGCATCTTCGCCCTCCCCCACCGTGCGGGCGAAGCCCTGGTGCACGTGGTGCCGGTCCCGTTCGAGGCGACGGTGAGCTACGGCACTGGAACAGCCGATGGCCCCCGGGCCGTCCGCGCCGCCAGCCCCCAGGTCGATCTGCTGGACCCGGACTTCGGGCGCCCACATCGCGTCGGCATCTTCCAGCATCCGGAGTCGGCGCGCGTGAGGCGCTGGGGAACGGACGCGCGGCGAGCAGCGGGGCCGGTCATCTTGGGCGACATCGACGGCTCGGCGCGCCTGCGACGTGCGCGCGATCGCGTCGACGGGTTCGGCGCGCGCCTCAACACCTGGCTCGAAGCCGAGGTCGATGCGCTGCTCGATGACGGCCGCATCGTCGGTGTGCTCGGCGGCGATCACTCCGTTCCATTCGGAGCCATCCGCGCCCACGCGCAGCGGTGTCCCGGGCTCGGCATCCTCCATTTCGACGCCCACTTCGATCTGCGAGAAGCGTACGAGGGGTTCACGTGGTCGCACGCCAGCATCATGCACAACGTGCTGACGCGGATCCCGGAGGTGGGACGCCTCGTCCAGGTCGGTATCCGGGACTACTCCGATGAGGAGTTGGCGCGCGCCCGAAGTTCAGACCGACGCGTGGTCGCGTTCCTCGACCGCGACCTGTTCAGCGCCCGTCATCAAGGGCGACCGTTCGAATCGGTGGCCACCGCGATCGCCGATTCGTTGCCGCGCAACGTGTACGTCTCGTTCGACATCGACTGCCTCGACCCCGCCCTGTGTCCGGGAACGGGAACCCCGGTGCCGGGGGGGCTGTCGTTCACCGATGCCGCCGCCATCCTCGATGCCGTCGTTCGTTCGGGTCGCCACATCGTCGGCTTCGATCTCGTCGAGGTCGCACCGCAACGCGGCGATGGAGAATGGAACGCCAACGTGGGGGCCCGGCTCCTCTACAAACTGGTCGGGGCGACCGTGCGCTCCCGCGTGGTCGGCGTCGGCGTCGAATGACGTTTTTTTGCGGGCTTCAGGGTTGATTGGCCACCCCTCGGAGCGTTGAGATGACGATCGATGGAAGGATGTCTCTTGCACCGAGGACTGGTTCTCATCGTGGCCGTTGGCCTGGGGCCGGGTGCCGGTGCGCAATTCCCCTATGGAAAGGGGTTTCCGTACGGCACCGGCGCAACTCCGCGGCTCACGATCACCGGCGCCCCGTGGATCGGCAACCTCGCGTTCGCGATGCAGCTCCGGGACGGCCCGCCGGGCGGGCTCGGCGTCATCGCCGTCAGTCAGGGTGAGGCCAGCCTTTCCTTCGGTGGACCAATCGTCTTCATCGACCCAGCGCAGACGACGTGGCTCGCGGTGCAGATGCTCGACGTGAGCGGGAGCATGACGCTCGCGATTCCGATACCGGGACCGGCCACGACGTCATTCGCCGGATTCCCAGCCTTCGCGCAGGGTGCAGTCACCCATAGCGGGACACCGGGCGTGGTCGGTACGACGCGCGGACTGTTGCTCGAGGTTGCCATGCCGCCCCTCGGGGTCGCGTTCGCCGCCGCGGGGTCGACGGAGCTCGCCGCTGTCGATCCACTCACGGGCCTGAGCCCTTGGTCGCATACCTTGCCGGGACCGTCCGCCGGAGCGCGCGTCCGAGCTACGTTCGCGCGCGGCGGAGCGGAGCTCTACGTCGCCATCCAAAGCGGCGGGGCGACGACGATCCACCGCGGTCTCGTCGAGGACGGCGCGGCGCCCATGTGGTGGCCGCTGGTGACACTCACCAGCACCGTCGAAGGTCTGGCCTACGATCGTGACGACCGCCGTCTGTTCGTGTTGACGCCACCCAATCTGGTCGTGGTCGATGTAGACCCGGTGCAGCCGACGTTCGGTTCCGTCACCGGGTCCATCCCCGGCTTCGCCGATGGCTGCGTCCTGACCCTGGCCGAACGGGGCGAGTTCGCAGCCGTGGCCACCTCCGCAGGTGTCGGGGCGCGGGTCATCGTCGTCGGGGCGTCCGGGGGCAACGACCTGCAAGTGATCGCCGACGAACCCGTCCCGATCGCGACCGCACAAACGGTCTTGGACCTCACCTGTGACCTCTCACCCGACGGCGCGCAACTCCTCATCGGCACCCGCCTCGCCAGCCCGCTCACCTCGGGCGGCATCGACGCCCTCGACGTGACGTCCCGGACGTGGACGTCCGTGTACTCCGCCGGCGCATCGAGCGGCGACCCGAGCTGGGCCTACGCGCCGAACGGCGAGTCGGTCATCGTGGTCGACGCCGCCACCGGCCAGATGCGACGAATGGCACGGGACTCCTTCGGCTGGTACACCACCCACCTCAGTACCGTGCCGACCACCGGCGGGCCGATCGCGGTCGCCCTCGGCAGGAACGGCGACACCGCGACCCTCGTCCAGACCCCATTCGGCGGCAATCCGGGCCGCGTGGTCTACCATGTCGACGCCACCACCGGTCAGTCCCTCGCAACACCCATCGCGATCGCGGTCGCAGGGACCGCGATAGGCGTCGTCGCCCGGTAGCGCTCTGCAGGGGTGTGCAGACCTCCAGAGGCTGTGAGTCAATCGGCTCCGAGGCGAGCGAGGCGCCCAGCGCGGCGCTGGCAAGGAAGGCGAAGCGAGCGGGGCAGTCCCCGTGAGCTGAGCCTGACGCAGTCCAGCGTCGCTCTGGGCCGAGCGCAGCCCGGATTGCGATTGACTCACAG
>NYZC01000362.1 GCA_002686995.1 Phycisphaeraceae bacterium
ACCCAAGGTAGGAGCCCAGTGCGGTAGTCCCGCACGCTGGGATCTGTGCGGGGGGCCGCCCGAAAGGGCGGTCCCTACCGTGCCGATGCTGCTTCCGAACCCGAGTCCGAATTGACGAATAACGATTGGCTTAGTGACTAATAGATTATTTCAACGACCAGGATCTGGCATCCCCAGGGCGGCGAAGGCGTCGCGACGAATCAGGCAGCTGTCGCAGCGGCCGCACGCGCGCCCTTCGGGATCCGGGTCGTAGCACGAATGGGTTTGTCCGTAGTCGACGCCGAGGTCGAGGCCCTTCCGGATGATCTTCGTCTTCGGCCAGTCGATCAGCGGCGCGTGAATCCGGATCGTCGCGCCCTCGACGGCGGCCTTCGTGGCGAGGTTCGCCATGCGCTCGAAGGCCGAGAGATATGCCGGCCGGCAATCCGGGTAGCCGCTGTAGTCGACGGCGTTCGCGCCAATGAACATGTCGCGGGCGCCGATGAGCTCGGCGAGGGCGAGACCGTAGGAAAGGAAGATCGTGTTGCGGGCCGGTACGTACGTCGACGGAATCCCGTTCTCGCGCTGTGTCGCGTCGCGATCCTTCGGCACCCGCTGGTGACCGGTCAGTGCCGACGTCGACAGGTCATCGAAGCCGTCGACATCGATCCGCACGGTGCGATGGCTGCGGACGTCAAGCTGCCGTGCGACGCGGTCCGCCGCCGCCAGCTCGATCTCGTGGCGCTGACCGTACGAGAAGCTCAGGGCGTGGCAGTCGTACCCTTCGTCGCTCGCGATCGCGAGCGTCGTGGCACTGTCGAGGCCGCCGGAGAGAAGCACGACGGCAGCAGGTCGATTCGAGCTCATGACTGCGTCCGGGGCCCCCGACCTCCGACCTCCAGCCTCCAAACTCCAACCTCCAGCCGCTGACTAGCTCCGGTCTCCCGTCTCCGGCGGCGTGTCGTCGCGCCGGGGCGCCACGACCACGGTGCGCGCGATGAGATCGCCCAGGCGCTGGTGGTGCGGCTTGATGAACGGCAGGATGAGCAGGAACCAGGCGATCATCTCGCAGATCTTCATCGCGTTGCGAATGAGAATCTGCCACGGGTCCGGCGTCCGGCCGTCGATGCAGCTGACGCGCAGGCCGAGGCAGATCTTGCCGATCGTGCGCGCCGTGAACAGCTCGAGCAGGAAGCTCGACAGCGCGAACAGGCCGATGACGACGGCACCGGGAAGCATCGCCTCGAAGTTGCCGCTGCGATGTCCCGGCCAGTGCTGGCGCATCAGCTCCAGCGGTGCGATGCCCGCGACGAGGTAGACGGCGAGGAACCAGGGCGCAAGGTCGATCGCGGCCGCCGCGGCGCGACGACCGAGCTCGGCCGGCTCCAGGCTCTCGGGCAGCTCGACCTGATCGGCGTCGCGCCGCCGCCAGACCACCAGCACCGCCACGGTCGCGCCGATAAGGGCGATGACCAGCACCAGGTTGTCGATGGCTCGCAGCCACAGCGGCTCGGCCCTTCGGATGAGCACGGACGACGATCGCACGTCGCCCTGGAGGCTCATGCGCGCAAGCCTGATCTCGTTGCGCTCGTCCTCGTACAGCATCCCGACGACGTGCGGGCCGCCCAGCGGCGTGAGCGCCCAGGTCGTGTCCCCGGGCCCCGGCGAGAAGGTGCCGATCGGCTGCGACGGCTCGTCCTGGCGCAGCAGGTGGACCGTCACTTCGGCGCCCGGCTCGGGCTGTTGGGCGAGCATCACGTGCCCGTCGGCGGCGATGACGCGCACGTCACCGGACACCCTGATCTCGGGGTCGAAGCGCAGCCACCCCGAATCGTCCGGCTCGTACCAGCGGAGGCGGCCGTCGTCGCCGGAAGCGAACAGCGACGGCCTCTTCGCGGTCGGCCGTCGCGCGACCAGCCACGCAGCCTCGCGCGCGTCGGGCCAGTCCCCGGGAAGCGGCACGCTGCGCCATTCGCCGCGCATGACCCGGACCAGCCGGTCGACGCCGTCCTCGGGAAGCTCCGCCGATTCCGCTTGCTCCGGCGCGGGTGCCGGCGGTGCCGGCAATCCCGTCTCGAGCTCGTCGTCCGTCGGCAGGGCCGGTGGCGGCGCGTCGAGACCGACGAGCGTCGCCGGGTCGGTGACGCGCACGAGCGCGAACATGTGCTGTCTGCAGGCGGCGACCCCCTTCAGCGCCAGCGCCTCCGGCAGGCGCCGCTCGGTCCGCGCTCTGAAGATCTCCGTCCCGTCGATCGACATCAGGCGTCGCACGGATTCGGCCCGAAGATCGTCATAGACGATCCAGAGGCGCCGACCGGCGACGGTAACCCCGCCGGAAGCGGGGCGCCCCGCCAATCGGACCGCTGGTCGCAACGCGTCGAACTCGTCGGTCGCGGGTCGATGAAGGATCAGAAGATGGTCGTCTTCGATGCGTGCGACGAACAGGTCGGTGCCGTCGCCAGCGACATGAATCGGCGTCGCGACGGCGGCATGCCCGACCAGAGAGAGAATTCCGAGCCACGTGATTGCGGGCACGCGTCGCGGCGCCGACCACGTTTGTCGTCGCGTCATCTCGATCGATATAGCATAGCGACATGCTCGGTCGCCGCCTCTTGTTCGGGACGCTCATGATCGCGGTCCTGTTCGCCGTGTTCCTCGTCGACCAGCAGGTCGATCGCATGGCGTTCGCGGCCCGACATCCGGGCCTCGTGCTGTTCGTGATCACGATCCTGCTGGTGGTCTGGGCGGGGCTCGAGCTTGCCGCGATGATGACCGCGCGCGGTATGGCCGTCGATCGCCCGATCGTCGTGCTTGCGGGGGTGACGGGCGTCGCGTTGATGTTCTTGCTGCCGCGCGACGCGGCGGCGGCGACGGCGCTGTTCGCCAGTGCGGCTGGATCGCTCTGGCTGGTCTCGCTCGTCCGACTCGCGGCGCGCCGGAGGACCGACGGGACGCTTTCGGCCGCGGGCGCGACGCTCTTCGCGCTGGTGTACCTCGGGCTGCTTCCCGGCTTCTACATGCTCATCCGTCACGATCACAGCGGCTGGATCGTCGCGGCGATCATCCTGGTGACCAAGTGCTGCGACATCGGCGCCTACGCGACCGGGCGCCTGATCGGCCGGCACAAGCTCATTCCGTGGCTGAGTCCCGGCAAGACCTGGGAGGGGCTCGCGGGCGGCGTCGTGCTGTCCGGGGTCGCGGCGCTCGGCGCGGCGGCGCTGTTCAACGCGCTGCAGACGTCGATCGACGGGCTCGCGGTGGGCGGCTACTGGGAGGCGACGGAGGCCGGTCGCACGTTCGTTCCGGTACGGATTCCGCTGCTTGCCGCCGCCGGGGCCGGGGTGCTGATCGGTCTGCTGGGGCAGGTGGGCGACCTGGCGGCCAGCATGATCAAGCGCGACGCCGGCCTGAAGGACTCCGGCGGAGCGGTGCCCGGATTCGGGGGAATCCTTGACGTTCTGGACTCGCCGATCCTCATTGCGCCCTTCGCCTACTGGCTGCTTTTACTGCTCAGGAATTGCATTTGCTAAGGCAGGCGGGTATCGTATCGGTATGAAAGAAGCTGTCGGAGCCTCTTGTCATCAAGCTGAGGACGGCGTGGTGCGCCGTCGTGAAGATCGTCTTCATATGACTGTTCGTTTACGATAAGGGGGCAGGAAGCCGCAACGGGAGCCATGGCGGCGCGGCGTCGGCATGTTGCCGACGTGATCACGCGCGTGGCGTGAGCCGTCTTGATTCCATTGGTGGAGGTATCGCCATCGCAAGAGGACGTTTTGTCAGACCTGACACGCGTGTGGGAAAGAGACTGCGCACGAATCATCAGATTCGCATTTCGCCGTTACGGCTCATCGATGAAAACGACGACCAGGTGGGGATCGTGGACCTGGAGGAGGCGATGCGCCGCGCGCAGGAAGCCGAGCTTGACCTCGTCGAGGTCTCTCCGAACTCGTCCCCGCCCGTCTGTCGCATCATGGACTACGGGAAGTGGAAGTACCAGCAGAAGAAGAAGGAGCACAAGAACCGCACCCATGCGCACAAGAGCGAGCTCAAGGGCGTGCGGCTGCGGCCCAAGATCGACGGGCATGATCTTTCGATCAAGGTCGCGAAGGCCCGCGAGTTCCTGACGGAGGGGCACAAGGTGCAGTTCACGATGCTGTTTCGCGGTCGCGAGATGGCGCACCGGGAGTTGGGGTTGAAGGTGATGAAGGACGTCGAGCAGACCCTGCAGGACGTGAGCAAGGTCGAGGCCCCGGCCCGCATGATGGGTCGGCGGATGACGATGGTCCTCGCCCCTGACCGGACCGGCAGCGGCCGCAGCGAGGCCGGGTCAGAGAAGCCCGCCGCCGAACCCGCCGCGACGGCGACCGGATCGTAAGCCGGCCGTCCCCGCTATTCCGTATCGAGTATGGAGTGTTCAGTGTTCGAAAGGCACGCTGCGGTGCGGCGTGCCGGAGGCATCTGCGCGCCTTGGCACGGGCGTCCGGTCCGTGCGACAATATCGGATGAGCGAGTTCAGCCGAAGTCGGACTGAACATCGAACACCGAACAACCTCCCCATGGCCCGTATCGATTCGTTCAGGTTTCCGGCGGGGCGAAAGATTGGCCCCCACTACGTCGTCGAGTCGCTGCTCGGCGGAGGGGCCGAAGGCGAGGTCTACCAGGTCCGCGAGCTCGACACCGGCATCCGCCGCGCGGCGAAGCTCTATTTCCCGCACCGCGATCCGAACCGTCAGCTTGCCGTCCGCCAGGCGCACAAGCTGAACGCGCTGCGCAACTGCCAGATCGTCCTGCAGTATCACCACTCGCAGGTCATTACTGTGCGGAAGAACAAGATCCTGGCGATGATCTCGGACCTCTGCGAGGGCGAGCAGCTCGAGAACTGGGTCCGGTGCCACCCCGGCCAGCGGCTCAAGCCCTACCAGGCGCTGCACGTTTTCTACCACCTCGTGCGCGGGCTGGAAGCCATCCACGCACAGGGCGAATACCACAGCGACGTGCACAGCCAGAACATCCTGATCCAGCCCCGGGGGGTGCGCTTCGACCTGAAGCTCATCGACTTCTACGACTGGGGACGGGCGACGCGGTGGAAGCAGCGACAGGACGTGATGGACGCCGTGCGCGTGTTTCACGAGATCCTCGGCGGCCGCGACCACTACGCGCGGCTGCCGCAGGAGCTGAAGTACATCTGCGGCGGGCTGAAGCAGACGGTGGTGCTGAAGCGATTTCGCACGATCTCCGAGTTGCGGGCGCACCTCGACTGGTTCGAGTGGAATTCGGTGCTGTAGCAGCCAAGAGAAAGGGACTCGATTCCCCGGAGGAAAATCGAGTCCCGTCAAGTCGCTGGTATAAGATTGCCTAGCTTAACAGATTATCGGAGCTTTGGGGAAATCCCTTACAGAAAAAAATCTTCATGTCCGATCGGGGGTCGCCGCGGGCCGCTTCGGCAGGCGTCGGAGGCCTGGTCGTGCTAAGTGTCTGTAAGTAATGAGATTGTGGCGACGGCCGCGCCCCGCGTCCCGCTTTGTTCCGGGCCGAGCGATGAACTACCGTGAAAACCGGGGTTCGTGTGTCCTCTTCTGGAAGGAGTCGTCCGATGCGCACCGTTTTCGTCATCGCCGCCGTGGTCGTCAGCGTGTCGTTCGCGCGATCCGATGCCGCCATCGTCGAGCGCACCGTCGAGTACCGGCATCTTGAAGACACGTTGAAGGGATATCTCGTCTATGACGATGCCGCACAGGGCCAGCGGCCCGGCGTCCTCGTCGTGCACGAGTGGTGGGGGCTTAACGATTACGCGAAGGGACGGGCGCGACAGCTGGCCGCGCTCGGCTACGTGGCGTTCGCGCTCGACATGTACGGCGACGGTCGCTCGACGCGCGAAGCGCACGAGGCGAAGTCATGGTCCGGCCGCTTCTACGGCAAGCCGCTGCAGCACCAGCGGGCCCTGGCCGGCCTCGAGGTGCTCCGCGGGCACGAACGCGTCGCCCCCGGCAAGCTTGCCGTGATCGGCTATTGCTTCGGCGGGTCGACGGCGCTCAGCCTCGCCTACAGCGGCGCGGACGTCGCGGTCGCCGTCAGCTTTCACGGGAACCTCGTGCTGCCGCGACCGTCCGCCGACATCGCGGCCCGCATCCTCGTCTGTCATGGCGCCGACGATCCGTTCGTGACCGACGACGACGTCCGCGCGTTCCAGGAGGCGATGCGGCGACTCGGCATCGACTGGCAGCTGATCGCCTACGGCGGCGCCCGGCACAGCTTCACCAACCCGGGCGCCGATCGCGCGGGCATCGACGGCGTCGCTTACGACAAGGCGGCCGACCGCTGCTCATGGCGCCACATGCTCATGCTCTTCGAAGAAACCTTCGCCGGTCCGAAATAACGAATAAACGGAATAAACGGAATGATCACGGCGCCGGGGGCATGTCATTGGCGCTTGTGATCTCCAGTCCGTGCTTGTTCATCCGGGCATATCCCACCGCGGGGCCCAGCACGTTCTCGAGCTCCTCCTGCGACGGCAGCAGGGCGCGCCACTTCCGGAAGATGGCCAACTTGTTGAGGTCGCCGTCGTGCATGCCCTCGGTGCGTTCCACTCCGTTCATCACCGCCTCCATCATCTGGTGCAGTGAACGGGCATAGCGCTGCCCGTCCATCACCTGGAACATGATGCCCGGCTGCAGGTTCACGAGCTTGCGGGCGCGGTCCATGATCTCACTGTTGCGCAGCGCGGCACGGCCCTCGGGGGCGCGATTGAGCACGGCCAGCGTCCTTTCGACGATGCCTTCGCCGTACGCGAAGACGAGGTAGCCGCCGCCCAGCAGGATGCCGCCATCCATGGCGATGCCGTCCGCCTCCGTCATGCTCATTCGCCATCCGCTGAATCCCTGCTCGTCGACGCGCTGCAGCTTGTCGCCGAACCCGCCCGCGAACATGCCGATCATGTTCAGCAGCTGCGCCCAGAGGTTCTGGTCGCGCACCTCCCAGACCATCGCGACCCGCTGGTCGGGCCACTCCATCGGCTCCTGATCGGGATCGATCCGAATGGCACGCATGCCCGGGTCGAAGGTGAGCACCATGTGGCGGTGGCCGAGCGAGGACAGGAGGCTGGCGATGTCGCCGCCCGTCATGTTGTGCACCTGCGTCTCGGCCATCTCGAGCTGCATGGTGACCGCGTCACCGTACTCGGCGATGACCATCTGCTTCACCTTCGCGTACGCCTTGCCAAGATCGGCGCTGATATGGCTGTAGCCCAGCAGGTCCGTGGGCACCCACGCGGGCGGATCGGACTCGATCGGCGCCTGGTCCATCAGGGACAGCAGGTCGGAGCGCGGCGCCGGCGCCGAAAGCAACATGCCCTGTCGAAACGCGTTGCCGTCGAGCACGCTGCGCATCGCGAACATCCCGAGCCGGTCCAGGCCGAGGAACGCCACGACCCGCGCCGCTTCGGGTTCCGAGTCCGCGAGCCGGATGAGCGGCTTCAGGTTCGCGCCGATCTCGAACGCGGGCACACCGTCCTGCGGCAGCGCATCCTGCACGCCCGGCGTCGCGTTCAACCTTTCGGCGAAGCCGCCACCCCCCCCGTCGTGCGCCTTGAGAAAGCGGCCGAAGTGGCTGCTAAGCACCTGCGTCAGCACCTCTTCGTCCTGCGGCTCGTCCGGCTCGATCATGGCCGCGATCAGGCGGCCGCCGATCCGGGTCATCAGCAACTGGGTCGTCTCGAGCTTCTGGGCCGCGCCGCCCCCGCCGGCCTGCGCCTGCTCGATCGCGGCGCGCTGCGCCTCGAGGTCCATGTCGCCGAAGCCGTCGGGCAGCATGAGCTCACCGACGACCGATATGCGCGTCGTCGTCAGGTGCATGCAGCGGTGGCCTGCGATGTCGATGTCAACGCGGCGCGTCGCTTCCGGACCGTCCTTGTGATCCTCGGCGAGCTGGCCCGCGGCGTTCCACATCCGCTGCGCGAGCTCTTCGCCCGGCTCGACCCAGGCGAGCACGATCGCCAGAGGTTGATCCTCATGGTCCAGAAGGATGGCCATGCCGGTTTCGCCCTGGAGCATGGTGACGAAGTCGTCGGGCTTCAGGCCGTACCGCGCCAGGCCGGTCTCGAACTCGTTCCACTCCTCGGGCGACTGCTCGGCCAGCAGACGCTTCGCCTTCTCGATGCGCTGGCCGTCGAACATGATCGCGCCGAGCGCGGTGCGGGCGCGCATGGCGTTCGCGAAGGCGCGGCCGTTGGGCATCGTGGCCGCGAAGACGGTCTCCTCGGGCAGGCACTGCCACGCGGGACGGAGCCCGTCATCGGCGCGGGCGAAGGGAGTGGTCATTACCGCACCAAGCGCGGCGAGGGTGACGATGGCCGGGAAGCGGTGAATCATGGCGGGTCCCTGTGCTGGTGCGGAAGCGTTCTGGATCGGGCTGGAGCGGTCGGGATCGAGACGGACGGTAGCGTACGGGGCATCCTAGGGCGCATGTTACGGGCTCGGCGCCGGCTGGGGCGTTCGTCATCAGGGCCCGTCACTGCTCCTTCTTCGGTCGGTAGGGTGGGGCAATGAAGGTCACGCCGTTCTGAGGCTGCGCCGGGTCGAACAGGTACGCTTCGCGATGCTCGAGGAAATCGACCAGGTCCGCGGCAGGAATGCCGAAGGCCAGGCCGCTGAAGAACACGTAACCGGCGCACACGACCCCGACCACCTCGCCGCGGGCGTTGAACATCGGGCCGCCGCTGTTGCCGGGGTTGATCGACGCGTCGGTCTGGAAGAACCGCAGGTGCCCGAGCGTGCGTGTCGTCGAGCTGACGATGCCCTGCGTGACCGAGCGCTCGAGCCCCAGCGGGTTGCCGATGGCGAACACCGGGTCCCCGACGCGCACGGCGTGGTTGTCAGAGATCACGACGTGGGGCAGCTTCAGCCCCTCGATCTCCGACGGCTCGATCCGCAGTAGCGCCAAGTCGCGAAGGGGGTGCATCGCGACGATGCGAATCCGCTTGAACTGCCGTTTGCGGTAGCCCGCCGCCTCGGCCTGGAACATCGTCACCGACACCGACGTGGTGCCTTCGATCACGTGGTAGTTGGTGACGAGATGGCCGCGCCCGTCGATCAGGAATCCGCTGCCGAGGCCGCGCGGCGTCTTGACCAGGACGACCGCGTCACCGAACCGCCGGACCAGCCGGGGGATCGGCGCGGCTTCGAGCTTGCCGACGGTGAAGATGTCGCGGCCGCGAAGGCGGTCGCGCGTCGCGTCCTTCGGACGGGGGAACCGCACGACGTGCTGCGCGGCGACTGTGACGACGTCATGACCGAGGTCCAGGACGAGGCCGCGGTCGCTGCTGCGCAGCAGGGTCGCCGTGATCTTCGCACCGCTCGAAAGCGTGACGGTGACGAGCTCGCCCGGCTCGGGGGCTTCGGCGTCCGGCGTCGCGGCGGCGCACCAGCCGGTGCATGCCAGGGCGAGGGCGACGACGCGGAGACCGACGCGGAGACCGACGTAGAGACCGACGCGGGAACGCGCGCAACCTGGTGCCGCGGACGGTTCATGGTTCGTCATGGGGCCCTCCGTCCGTCCGGGCGTGGGCGCCCGGCTCCCCCTGGCCGAGGTAGATGACCAGCCGGTCGTGGCAGGCCAGTGCAAGGTCCTGCCGCGCATCGCCGTCGATGTCCAGGGCCAGCACGACGCGCGGTTCTGCGATCACCGGCGCTTCGTCTCCGCCGTACGGATACTTGCGGTCCTCGAACACCGGCCAGGAGATCGCCGGCTTCAGACCGTCGGCGGTCGCGCGGAGCACGGTCAGGTGGTGACGCCGGTGATCGTAAAGCAGCACCTCGTCGCGGCCGTTTCCGGTGAGGTCGGTCGCGCCGATCCGGTGAATGTTGGCTTTCTTGAGGCCGCTGGGCCGGCCGACGCGCTGATCGATGCTGTCGATGAGCTCGAGGCGGATCGGTCGGCCGTCGCGCAGGCACGACACGCGGTCCTGGGCGACGAGCACGATGCCGAGGACCGGATCGTGCACGATTCCGCTGCCGCCCCAGATCCGAATGCTGTGCGTCATCCGCACGAGCCCGCGGTCGTCGGTCTCGAGCTGGTGGATGAACTGCCCGTCCTCCTGGATGGCCCAGCCGCGCCGCGCGTCGGTCGACGCGTAATCGGTCAGCTTCTGCCCCTGATCGAGCATGATCTGGTCGATCGAGTGAAGGTTCTCATCGAGCCACTGCAGCGCCCCGTCGGCCAGGCGGGCCGGACGATACGCGCCGTCCACGAAGACGACGCGGTACTGCGCGAGGGATCGGCGCTCGAGATGCGCTGGCGCCTCGATCCGCGCGCCGGCTTCGCCCAGTGTCGCAAGCTGCGCGTTGCGCTCGTGTTTGCGCTTGATCAGGAGCCGGTCGGCGCCGAGCCAGACCGCCTCGTCGACGTCCGCGCCGACGGCGGCGTATCGCTGCCGGTGCGGCGGGCGCCCCGGCTCCGCCCAGAGATAGAGATCGAGATCCTCGCCCACCTGCTGGACCCACCAGGTCGTCGGCCCCGCCGAGCCGAGCGCGAGGATCCGGCGTTTGGCGGAGGCGGCGTTCTTCGACGGGGCCGGGTCGTCGGCGTCATCGCCGGGCGCTTCCGGCAGCGCCTCGCGTGGGGCTCCGCCGACCGGATGCGGGGGCAGGGGCTTCGGGTAGGTGAGGCGGCCGCCCTCCCATCGGCTCACCTGCAGCGCGCCGGCGCCCTTGGCCCAGAGCAGCACGGTGCCCGGGCTCGCAGTCGGCGCGGCGATCGCGCGGATCTTGCTGATCGACGGGAACGTCTGCTGCGGTTGCCAGCCGTGATCCCCCAGGACCGTGCAGAGAAGCCGAGGCTGCGCCGGGTCGACCGCGATCAGCGCCGGCGCGCCGTCGATGTCGATGCCGCACCATGTCCCCGTGGCGGCGCCCGCGACGGCGAGCGTCCAGCGCCGGCCGAGCGGACCGGCCTCACCCGTGCGCAGCGCGTAGCGCCGCACCAGCCCGTCGGCGGCGGTATCGAGCAGAAGTAGCTGCGCCGCGTCGTCCGGACGCGCCAGGACGCCGGCGCCCGCGATCGCCCGATCGAAGAGCACCTGCGCCGGCCTCAGGCTGCCGTCGTCGGCGCAGGCGTACCACCGCACCGTCTCCCGCGCTTTGCGCGACTGCTCGACCAGGTCCTCGTCACCGTCGCCGTCCAGGTCGGCGAGCCACCAGGCGACGCGCCCGCGACGCTCACGGGGGCTCATCCAGTCGACGCGGGGCGGCGCGTCGTCCGGCCGGCGGGGAAACCCGAACGCGAGGCGCTGAATCCCGTCGTTCATGCCGATCAGCAGCTCGCGGCGGTCGTCGAATCGGCGCACCAGCATGCCGTTGTCGGCCGGCGCCAGGTCGCCGGCCAGCAGGTCGACCTCGGTGC
>NYZC01000363.1 GCA_002686995.1 Phycisphaeraceae bacterium
CGCGTGGGCCGGCCCCGGACTCGATCAATGCTTCGCGCACCGCCCGTTCGGCCAGCTCGGCCGCGGGATCGACGCCGGTGTGCCGCGCCACGCTCACGCCTCCGACCGCGCACACCAGCGAGACGGGATCGGGATCGCCCTCGAGACCCTCGAGCCGCGCCGCGATGGTCGCCCCGTCCAGCAGGGCCCGAAACGTCGGCCAGGCACCCGCGGCGAGCGGGCTGATCAGGCCGACGCCGGTGATGGCGATGCGGTCAGGCATGGACCGGGAGGATACCCGCCGGTCGCCAGCCGTCCCGCTCGCAAACCGTGCCTCACGGCCCCCATGGGGGCACTCGCCCACCCATCCTCTGCCGGCCTGCCTCGTAACACCATGGAACAAAAGTTCTTATAATATCCCCCCTGGCGGGGCCCCTGGGCGGGCCCTGATCGATATGACCGGAACCGTCCGATCGATTTAAGGTGCCGGCCGGGGCGAAAACCGTTGTCCCCGGGCTGCCGGCCGGTTTATAATGTCGCCTCGGAATATGCACCGATCCTCGCCCGGCACGGATGCCGCGAGCACACCTGACGGGGCCAAGCATGGATGCTGATCGAACCACCGACGGCGAATCCTTCGATCCACCCGATTCGCAACCCGCAATGACTATGAGCATGGACCGCCGATTCCTCATCGAGTCGGGACGAGGGATATTCACTGGCAACGAGTTGCTGGTGAAGGGCGCCCTCGAGACCGAGGGTGGCGTCCACCTGCTCACCGGCTACCCCGGCTCGCCGATCGCGGGCTACTTCAACACGCTTTCCGCCATCGCGCCGATCCTCAACGAGAAGGGGATCGTGGCGAAGATCGCCAACAACGAGGCGCTGTCCGTGGCGATGGTCAACGGCGCCCAGATGGCGGGGTGCCGGGCGATCACGGCGTTCAAGTCCGTGGGCATGCACGTCGCGAGCGACGCGCTGGCGCTGGGCGTCCTCGCGGGCACGCCGCAGGGCGGCGGCGGCTTGATCATCTGCGGCGACGATCCGTGGAGCGACTCGACGCAGGTCCCGGCCGATTCGCGTTTCCTGGCCGAGCATCTGCGGCTGCCGATGGTCGAGCCGAGCACGCCGCAGGAGGTCAAGGACTGGATCGACCTGTCGTTCAAGCTCGGGGCCGCCGGCGGGCTCTACATCGGGTACCTGGTCACGGTGGCGCTGGCGGACGGCGGGGGCACGGTGGATTGCCGGCCCAACCACTATCCGCAGCTCAACGAGCATCAGCAGCGCAGCCTGAGCTACGTCGAGGACATCGAGCCCAACCTCGAGGACACCGTGCTGCTGCCGCCGCGCACGGGCCGGCGCGAGGTCGCGCTCACCGGCTGCTTCGACCGGCTCAAGGCCAAGGCACGCGATCTCGGCATCAACCGCATCATCGACCGTCCGCCCAAGGGCCGGCGCGCCCCGATCGGGTTCGTCAGCTCGGGGATGTCGTTCGCGTACCTCACCCATGCGCTGCGCGAGATGGAGCTGAACACGCGGGTGCCGGTGCTCAAGCTCGGCCTGTCCTATCCGGCCGACGAGTCGCTCATCGGCGAGTTCGCCGCGCTGTGCGACAGCATCGTCGTGATCGAGGAGCGGCGCAGCTTCATCGAGCGACAGGTGCTGCAGGTCGTCAACCGGATGCGGCAGCGCGGCGGATCCGACTGCGAGGTGTACGGCAAGTCGTTCCCGGACGGGCTCGAGGCGATTCCCGCGACACGCGGCCTGAGTCCCTCGATCCTGATGGAGCGCCTGATTCCGCTGCTGCTTCGCCAGACGGCGCTCTCGCTGACCTCGGCGGATCGCGCGCGGCTCAACGGCACGCTGGGATACTTCGGCGCGATCGAGTCGCACCGTGTGAACGCCATCGACCGGACGCCGACGTTCTGCCCCGGCTGTCCCCACCGTGATTCATCGAGCGTCCTGCTCGAGCTGAGGAAGGATCTGCTCGATCCGGACTACATGCTCGCGCGCCATCAGCGCAAGCCGGTCGACCTCGTCTGCCACGGCGACACCGGCTGCTACACGATGCTGATGTTCGAGCCGACGAAGCCGCTGATGCACAACTACAGCGGCATGGGCCTCGGCGGCGCGACCGGCAGCGGCGTCGACCCGTTCATCGACAACAAGCAGATCGTCTTCATGGGAGACGGCACGTTCTTCCACTCCGGCCAGGTCGCGATCAGCCATTCCATCGCCGCCGGTCAGGACATCACCTACATCATCCTCGACAACAAGACGACCGCGATGACGGGGCATCAGACGAACGCGGCGCTCGAGTTCGACCTGACGGGCCGGCCGGGGTTCGCGCAGGACGTCGAGCGGATCGTGCGCGGGATGATCCCGAAGCAGCAGGTCAAGGACGCGCGGCTCGTCCGCATCAATCCCGCGGACCGAAGGCGCTATCGTCAGCTTCTCGAGCAGACGGTGCTCGCCGACGGCGTCAAGGTGGTGATCGCGGACAAGGAATGCGGCATCACCTACTACCGCCGCGAGCGCGCCGAGCAGAACCGCCAGCTCGCCGTCCACGGCTTCCAGCCGCGCCGCACCTACATGAACGTCGCGACGGAGGTGTGCGAGAACTGCCTGGAATGCACCAACCAGACCGGCTGTCCCGGCCTGACCACCGTCGAGACCGATTACGGGCCGAAGATTCAGACCGACTTCTCCTGGTGCGTCAACGACGGCGCCTGTCACCGCATCTCGGCGTGCCCCTCCTTCGAGGAGGTGACGGTCATCCGACGCCAGCCGCCGCGCATGGCCGACGAGAAGGTCGACCTGACGCGGCTGCCGCCGCCGCCGCGCCCGATTCACGCCGACCAGGAAACCTGGCGGTGCTACCTGACCGGCGTCGGCGGCATGGGCATCGGCGTGGCGACGAGCATCCTCGTCACCGCCGGCCACGAGATGGGTTACGAGGTCCAGTTCCTCGACAAGAAGGGGCTGGCGATCCGCAACGGCGGGGTCTTCAGCCAGCTCGTCTACACCCGGGCGCACCATGGCGAGGGCGCGGACGCCGACGATGCCGCGCGCGGCAGGACGGTGATCGGGAACGGGAATGGGAACGGGAACGGGAACGGGAACGCGAATGGGAACGGGAACGGGAATGGACACACGTCCACCACCCCGATCATCACGTACGGGCAGGCGGATCTGCTGCTCGGCGTCGACCTGCTCGAGGCGAGCCGGGCCATCGATCCGCGCTATCCGCACCGTGTCGCGTCAAGCCGGACCTCGGTGGTCGTGAACACGTCGAAGACGCCCACCATCATGAACCTGATGGGCCGGCACGATTTCGACACCACCGAGCTCGAGGAGGCGTTCCGGCGCTACACGAACCGGTCGAACTATTTCGGGTTCAACGTCGGCGACCTGTGCGAGCGGCTGCTCGACTCGAAGCTGTACGCGAACATCATGATCCTCGGCATCGCGTACCAGAAGGGCTACCTGCCCCTGACGCTCGAGGCGATCGAGCGGGCGATCCGCTCGACCATCCGCAGCGAGACGAACCGCAACCTTCGCGCGTTCAATATCGGGCGGATGATTGTCGAGCGCCCGGACCTGTTCACGGTGCACCTCAAGCACGAGTACGAGTCGTCGCGGCAGGCGCTGCGGCGCCGGCTCAACACGATCAGGGCGCTGCACCGCGGCCGGCGCGGCGAGCGGCTTGTCAAGCAGCTGCGAGTCCTGATGAAGCAGACGTTCCGCGCCACGCGGGGGCATCGGGTCGACGATCAGCTCATCCGGGACGTCGTCATCCGCGCATACGACTGCTTCGTGTGGGGCGGCATCGACTACGCCCGCCGATACTGCGAGCGCGTCGTCGATGTGTTTCACAAGGACGACCCCGCCCGGAATTATCGCGTGACGCGCGCCGTGGTCTGGAACCTGGCCAGGGTGATGCTCATCAAGGACGAGGTGTACGTGTCGGCGCTGCTGATCAATCCCGAGAAGTACAAGCGCGACCGGCGCCGGTACAACGTCAACCCCGCGCACGGCGATCGCATCATCTATCGCCACCACAACCGGCCCGAGTTCGTGCTCTTCGGACACCGGTTCCAGTTCGAGTGGAAGAGCCGCGACTGGCAGTTGCGGTTGATGGCGCGGGCACGCTGGATGCGGCGCCTGATGCCCAAGTGGCACGAGCGCGAGCGCGGGTTCCGCGACTGGTACGAGAAGCTCGTCGACGGTTTCGAGTTCCACGGCCGGCGCGACTACGAGCGCTGGGTGGCGATTTTCAAGACACCCGAGACGGTCAAGGGGTTCCGCGAGGCGGGCCGGCGGTATCAGAAGCAGGACGACGCGCGGCGCCGCGCCGAGCAGCTGCTGCAGACCGACCCCGAGCTGTTCGAGCCGGAAAGCGACGCACGAGCGAGCAAGCCGGTGACGGTGCCGTTGCCGGTGGTGACGCCGGCGTGATGGCACGTATATCTGTCAGGGTGCTGCCAGGGTGCTGTCAGGGTGTCATTGCGCCCTCATGGCATTCGACCCGCGGGCTGACGCCGCGCGGTACGCCGGCGAACCGTGGGCGTCAGCCCATGGGTCTGATGCGCGGCGACCTGCCGCGGGATGCAGCGTGCCTTCGCACCCGGGACCTTGGCGGCAGTCTCACGCCGCGGGCGTGAGCTCCGGCCCGATCCCCAGAAACTGCTTGAGCGCCTCCACGCACCGCGCGTCGACCTGCTCGTCGACGAGGTGATCGAGAATCGAGATGGCGGTCGAGGTGTTCATTCCGGCGCGGTAATGGCGCGGCTGGGTGAGCGCGTGGAACATGTCGGCCACGACGAGGATGCGCACCTTGAGCGGGATCTGCGTCCCGGCGAGTCCGTCGGGGTAGCCGCTGCCGTCGAGTTTTTCATGATGGGCGCTGGCCTGGTACGCGAGATCGTCGTAGCGGTCGGTGAACTCGATCTCGGAGAGGATCTTGCGCGTGTAGCGCGCGTGCTTCTTGAGAAGCTCGAACTCCTCGGGCTCGAGCCGGCCCGATTTGGTCAGGATGCTGTCGGGCGTGCCGATCTTGCCGACGTTGTGGAGCAGCCCCGCCATCCAGAGCCAGGGCACGTGGTCGGTGTCGACACCCAGCAGGATGCCGATGCCGACCGCGTAGTTCGCGACGTTCATGGAATGGTTCGAGGTCACCGCATCGCGCGCGTCGAGCGCCCGGCTCATCGCGCCCATCGCGGTCTTGAACTGGTGTTGTTCGGCCTCGATGCGCCGCGCCTGAACGACCTGGGCGCCGATCATGGTCGCGAGCGCCGCCAGCAGCTCGAGATCGGCTTCGTCGAACGTATCGCGACTTCTCGACGCCACGACGGCGACGCCCGGGCAATCGTCGCCGGCAAGTTCCATGGGCGCGGCGATCATGCAGTCGGGCCGGAAGCCGATCAGTTCGTCGAGGCCGCCGGCCGTCTTCGGGCCGAAACGCATCGGCGCTCGCTGCTGGAAGACGGCGCCGTGCGGGCCATCCTGCTCGGCGGACCTGACCCGGTGCGACCATCCACGGTCCGGTTCGGTCCAGTCCTTCCACAGCGCCGATCGTTTCGCATCATGAAGGAACACGGCGGCCGCGTCGGCGTCGAAGAGGGCGGCGATCATCCGCTCGCTGCGCGCGATGATGCGATCCAGGTCGACAAGCTCGTTCAGGGCGCGGGTGAACGCCGTGAGCACCTCCAGGTGGTGTCCGGTGTCCTTGTCCCCGATGAGTTGATCGGTGAGTTCGTTGTGGCTCGTGCGCGGCATACTCGGAATGGATCGGGTGTTAAACCGAATGGGTTTACATTCCGTTTATTCCGTTTATTCGGTCTACTGGTTATTTAGGTGTTTCGGAGGCGAAACCGGGCATCGTGCGTGGTCCTCCTCCGAAACAACAAATAACAAACAACCGATAATCAATAATCGATTGGGCGTCAGCCCTCGGGTCTGATGCGCGGCAGCGTGCTGCTGGATGCCGCGTGCAGCAGCCTCCGAACAGCACTCCCATGTCATTCGACCCGCGGGCTTACGCCGCGCGGTACGCAGGACGGGCGGCGTACCGTGGGTGTCAGCCCTGGTTGTACTACACAAGTCCTGGCCTTCAAGGCTTCCTGTAAGGGGTGCCTGGGGTCGAGCGAAGCGAGCCCCCAGCGCATGC
>NYZC01000364.1 GCA_002686995.1 Phycisphaeraceae bacterium
ACCAGACCGACGCTCCTTGCCTCCTCGCGGCAAGCGGGGGACTGGTCGCCGACCCTGACGCCCTCGACCTCGCCGATCAGCGCGCGCACACCGTGTGGTTGGCAGCCTCTCCCGGGGACCACTGGGAGCGCGTCGTCGCCCAGGGGGACCGGCGGCCAATGCGGAACCGCCCCGACGCCCAGGCCGAGCTGTCCCGGCTTCTCGCGCGGCGGGAGCCGTTGTACGCGCAGGCCCATCACCGCATCGACACGTCCTGCCTCGGTCCGGATGAGGCCGCCGACGCTCTTCGCGAGCTCACCCAAAGACTCGTCGGTTGAATCAAACCGCGGCGGCGTGAACCCGTATCACGCCATCGGCCGATCGCGCCCCCGACCAAGCCCGGCTCGTGTAGGGTGGAAGATCCGGAAGGCGCCGGGGGGCCCCGACCGGACCCTGCAGCCCATTGGGAGGATTCACTTGGAAATAGATGCCCACCTCGAAGGCGATCACGACCCGACCGAGCTCGAAGCGATCCCCGACCGCGGCAATGCGCTGAGGATCGACACCCTGACCCAGCCCGTCTCGTCGTTCATGCGACCCAAGACCGGCACAGTCGCACCCAACGCCACCGTCTACGAGGCCGTCCAGCTGATGGCACGCGGCCATTACGGCTGCGTTCTCGTCCTCGACGGCCCTCGCCTCGTCGGCATCCTGTCCGAACGAGACGTGGTCGTCCGCCTCGTCGAGCGGGATAAGGACCCCAAGACCGAGAAGGTCAAGGACCACATGACGATGGAGCCGGAGAGCGTACGGCCCGACGAAGCGCTGATCTACGCGCTGAACATCATGACCGTCGGCGGGTTCCGCCACGTCCCGGTGACCGACCTCGACGGCGCGCTCGCCGGAATCATCAGCATTCGTGACGTGACCAAGCTCCTCGTCAACCACTTTCGCGAAGAGATCCTCACCGTGGCACCTTCGAGCCCAGCGGGTCCGAAGACACAGCACGGCGGGTGACGGCCTGCGCGCGGACGCGACTACCGTCCGGCTTGCGCCCGGATGAGATTGAGCGCGCTGCCCGCCTTGTACCAACCGACCTGAGTCGCGGTCAGCGTGTGGTTGCAGCGGATCTCGTCAGAGCTTCCGTCCGCGTGCCGGAGCACGACGGTCACGGTGCTCTTCGGCGCGAGGCTGACCAGACCCGAGAGATCGACTTCGTCGGTCTCCTGCACCTTGTCCCAGTCGGTCTCGTCCTGGAACGTGAGCGCCAGGATGCCCTGCTTCTTGAGGTTGGTCTCGGCGATGCGTGCGAAGGTCTTCGCGATCACCGCGCTGCAGCCGAGCCAGCGCGGTGACATCGCCGCGTGCTCGCGGCTCGAGCCCTCGCCGTAGTTCTGGTCGCCAAAGACGACCCAGGTCCGGCCGGCCGACTTGTACGCACGCGCAATCTCGGGAAACGTCCCGCCGGACTCGCCACTGAGCATGTTGCGCCCCGTACCGACGGCGCCGGAGAACGCGTTGTTCGCACCCAGGTACATGTTGTCGCTGATGCGATCGAGGTGGCCGCGGTAGCGAAGCCAGGGGCCGGCGGCCGAGATGTGGTCCGTCGTACACTTACCCTTGACCTTCACGAGGACGAACGCACCGGTGATCTCCTCGCCGTTCCAGGCCGCGAACGGCGCCAGCAGCGCGAGCCGCTCGCTGTCCGGGTCGATCTTGACCCCGGCGGTGCTGGCGTCCGGCGCGATGTAGCCAGACACGCCCTCCTCGAATCCCCTGGCCGGCAACTCGTCCGAGGTCGGCGCGTCGAGCATCACCTCCACGCCGTCGGCATTGGTCAGCGGGTCGGTCTGCGGATCGAACCCGAGGTCCCCTGAGAGCGCGAGCGCGGTCACGATCTCCGGACTGCCGATGAACGCAAGGGTGTTCGCGTTGCCGTCGTTCCGCTTCTGGAAGTTGCGGTTGAACGACGTGACGATGGAGTTCTTGGTGCCGGGCTCGATATCGGTGCGGGTCCACTGCCCGATGCAAGGTCCACAGGCGTTGGCGAGGACCGTCGCGCCGACCGCCTCCAGATCCTCGAGGATGCCGTCACGCTCGATGGTCGCACGCACCTGCTCTGAGCCGGGGGTCACGAAGAACGGGACCCGTGCCGAGAGCCCCTTCGCCTTGGCCTGGCGGGCGAGGTGAGCGGCACGACCGAGGTCCTCGTAGGACGAATTCGTACAGCTCCCGATCAGCGCCGACGTGAGCGGGCGCGGATAGTCGTTCTGGTCCGCGTCGTCGTCCATGTCGGACACCGCACGGGCGAGATCGGGGGTGTGGGGACCCACGAGGTGCGGCTGGAGCCGGTCGAGGTCGATCTCGATGACCTGGTCGAAGAACTTGCCCGGGTCCGCGGCGACCTCGGGGTCGGCGCACAGCTCCGAAGCATGGGCGTTGGCCAGCTCGGCGACCTCCTTGCGACCCGTCCAGGTCAGATACGTCGCCGAGCGGTCGTCGTACGGGAACACCGAAGTCGTGGCGCCGAGCTCGGCACCCATGTTGGTCACGGTGCATTTGCCGGTCGCCGAGAGCGACTTCGTTCCGTCGCCGAAGTACTCGACGATCGCGCCCGTGCCGCCGGCCACGGTGAGCATCCCCGCGACCTTGAGAATGACGTCCTTGGGCGAGGTCCAGCCAGAGAGGCTGCCCTTGAGGTGCACACCGATGAGGCGCGGGTAACGCACGTTCCAGGGCATGCCGGCCATGACGTCGACCGCATCCGCACCACCGACTCCGATGGCGATCATGCAGAGTCCGCCTGCGTTGGGTGTGTGCGAGTCGGACCCGATCATCATCATGCCGGGCACTGCGTAGTTCTCGAGCACGACCTGATGGATGATGCCCGATCCCGGTTTCCAGAACCCCGTGCCCGTCTGCGCCGCGGCCGACCGCAGGAAATCGTACACCTCCCGGTTCTCGCCCATCGCGGTCTCGAGATCCGCGTTCGCGCCGACCTTCGCCCGGATGAGGTGGTCGCAGTGAACCGTCGTCGGCACCGCAACCTGATCCAGACCCGCAGACAGGAACTGGAGCAACGCCATCTGCGCCGTGGCGTCCTGCATCGCGACCCGATCGGGCCGCAAGTCGACGTTCACGTTCCCGCGGACGACACTCTGATCTTCGGGAGCAAGATGGGTCGCGAGGATCTTCTCGGCCAGCGTCAACGGGCGACCGAAGCGCTCGCGTGCCCTCCCGTGACGAGCGGCCTGAGATTCATAGAGACGACGGACGGCGTCGAGGTCGACGTGCATGGAGAACCCTCGCATTCGCTGGAAGATCAGCTCCGGAAACTAACGAAACGAGCGACTGGTTTCACGGGTTGGAGAAGCCACCGGCGCCGAGAAGTGGCACGAACACCACCGACCCCAGCGAGCGCTCGACGATCTCGCCGCGACGCGTGCGAGTCATGACGAGGAGCTCTTGCGCTCGGCGCTTACCCACCGGCATCACCAGCCGTCCACCAGGGGAGAGCTGATCGAGGAGTGCGGCGGGTACCAGGGGCGCGGCGGCTGCGACGAGGATGCCCGCGAAGCGCTCTGCGTCAGTACAGCCGAGGGATCCGTCGCCAGCAGACATCGTGAAGCCCTCATAGCCGAGCGCATGGAGACGACGTTCGGCTTCGTCTGCGAGACGGGGGAGGCGCTCGATCGCGGTCACCCGCACCCCGAGCTCGAGCAACACCGCCGTCTGATACCCCGACCCCGCGCCAATCTCCAGGACGTGCGTACCGCGCTTCAGGCCCAGCGCCTCCGTCATCGCCGCGACGACATAGGGCTGCGATATCGTCTGATCGTCGCCAATCGGGACCGGACCATCGGCATAGGCTTCCGCCGCGTATCGTTCGGGGACGAACCGATGTCGCGGCACTCGCTCCATCGCCGCGAGGAGGTCCCGGTCTCGCACACCCCGGCGGCGAATCTGCCGCTCGACCATCGTGCGCCGCTCGGCGCGCCACGGATCTCCGATCACCCGCCCGCCGCGAGGATCTCGATGCCCCCGCCGCTCGCGAGCACCGCCTCGTCGGCCATGCCGAGAAACAGCCCCGACTCGACGATGCCCGGTCGTAGTCGCAGCTCCGCCTCGATCTCGGCGGCAGGTCGCTGCATGCCGCCCTCGAAGCGACAGTCGAGGATCAGGTTTCCGTTGTCGGTGTGGTAGGGCTCGCCGTCGGCCGTGGTCCGCAAGACGGGCTCACTCCCGAGGTCGATCAGGAACGGGACGTGGGATCGCCACGCGAACGGCACGACCTCCACCGGGAGCGGCGACCGCATCCCGAGCGCGTCCACCTTCTTCGTCTCGTCGGCGATGACGACGAAGTGCGTACATGCCGTCGCCACCATCTTCTCGCGCAGCAACGCTCCACCCAGCCCTTTGATGAGATCGAGCCCGGGCGCCACCTCATCGGCACCGTCGACGCCGAGGTCCAGCGTCGACTCGTCCTCGAGCGTGCGCACCGGGATGCCGAACTCCCTGCACAGGTCGACCGTGCGCTCCGACGTCGGTACGCCGGCGATGTCGGTGAGCGTACCGTCGGCGAGATGCGCCCCGAGATGCTTCAGGAACCAGAACACGGTGCTCCCCGTGCCCAGCCCCAGCCGCATTCCGCTCGTCACGCGCGTGAGCGCCTCCTGCGCCGCTCTCTCCTTCAGGGCTTCCAGGTCCATGGGGGCTGATTCTACTGATCCGACGGCGGCGCGGGCAGCACTCGAGACAGGATGAACCCGACCCCGCACGTCGCGACGACGCCCACGGTGTTCTTGAACAGCCAGGGCAGGGCGACCCCGAACCCGGATTCGGCCACCTGCTCGCTCGCGACAGCGGCTCCGATCCCGACCACCAGACCGACGACCACGCCCGTGCCGTGGGCGCGACGGTCCCACCACGCGAGGAGGAACACGCCCAGCAGTGAGCCGTAGAACCACGAGCCGATCATGTTCACGTACTCGATGAGCGCGCCGACGCCCTCGAGAGTCGTCGCGAAGCCGACGGCAAGGGCGCCAAAGAGCAACGTGAGCACGCGCGTCGCCCGGATGATCCGGGCATCGTCCACTCCCGGCTTCAACCGCAGGATATCAATCGCGCCAACCGTCGCGAGCGCGTTCAGCTCCGAGTCGATGCTCGAGAGCGCAGCGGCCAGGATGCCGGCCAGCAATAGCCCTACCAGGCCCCATCGCGGCAGCCGGTGCTTCATGAACCACGGGACGACGTAGTTCTTTGCGGAGGGCTCGGAGAGCTCCGCCGCACCGCGCAGGCTCTTCCCCTCGCCGCGCAGACTGGTCACCCGCCGGACGTCGGCGACGAACGCGTCGCGGTCGGACTCGTCTCCTGACGCCAACCACGTCTGACCGGACGCCCCCGCGCGTCGCTGCGCCGTCTCGAACTGCGCCGTGATCGCCGCGTGTCCCTCGATCTCGCCATTTGCCCGCGCAGCCGTCTCCGAATGGAACACCATCGGGACGGGCATGAACAACGACCACACGAAGAACAACACACCCAGGAGGAGGATCCCCAGCTGGAACGGCACCTTGGCGACCGCGTTGAGCAGCAGCGCCCCGCGCTTGTCGCGCAGTGACCGCCCGGCGAGATACCGTTGCACCTGGCTCTGATCGGTCCCGAAGTAGGCGAGGAAGATCACGAGCCCGCCCAGCAACGCCGACCAGATCGTGTAGCGCTCCGTCGGATCGAAGCTCCAGTTTGCGAGCTCGATCCGGCCGGCAGCGTCGGCGAGCCGAACCGCGCCCGCGAGTCCGACGTCGTCCGGCAACTCATCGACGACGATGAAGAACAGGACGCCGAGCGCCACCACCATCACGCCCATCTGTTTGACGTCGGTGCTGATCACCGCCTTGAGTCCACCCAGCGAGGTGTACGCGATCGCGACTCCGCCCATCACCAGCACCATCGACAGGAACGACTGCCCCGAGAATTCAGCGAGGACGAACGCCGGCGCCGAGAGGATGCCCCCGAGCGACAGGCAGCGGAGCACGAGGAACGTCATCGACGTGCACGCGCGCGTCTTCCGGTCGAAGCGCCGCTCCAGGTATTCGTAGGCAGTGAACACCCTCTCGCGATGAAAGAACGGTACCGCGGTCACGCACAGCACCAGCATCGCCAGCGGCAGGAAGTAGTAGAACTGGACGAAGCCCGTCCCGGAGTAGTACCCCTGCCCGGTCGTCCCCACGAACGTCACCGCGGACGCCTGGGTCGCCATGATCGACAACCCCATGGCCCACCATGGAACGCCCCGCGACGCGAGCAAGTAGTCCTCAGCCGTCCGGTTGCCGCGCGCCTTGCGCAGTCCGTCGCCAATCACGAAGGCGAGGAACGCAGCGATGACGACCCAGTCGTAGGTGCTGAGACCCATGGGGCGGGATGTTAACCCCTCCCGGGAGCGCGGACCTCCAGGTCCGCTCTGACGGTCGCGCCCCAGGCAGAGGAGGAGGTGGCATACTGACGCCATGTATCGTCTCTTCCTCGTGCTCGGGCTCCTGACCGCGACGCTCGCAAGCCAGCAGATCCTCGACCCGCCCACTGATCCCATGCGCGCACTCGCGCTTTCGTTGCGGCGGATCGGCGCCGCAGGTCGACTGCTGTACGTCACCGCGCATCCGGACGACGAGGACAACCGGCTCCTGTCCTACTACCGACATGGCCGAGGCTTCGACGTAACGCTCCTCACCGTGACCCGCGGCGACGGCGGCCAGAACGAGATCGGCGAAGAGCTCTTCGAAGGCATCGGGGCGCTCCGGATGGAGGAGCTGCGAGCGGCCCATCGGTACGACGGTGCGAATCAACGGTTCACGCGCGCGTTCGAGTTCGGGTACTCGTTCTCGGAGACCGAGACATTCCAGAAGTGGGGGGAGGAAGAGGTCCTGCGCGACGTGGTGAAGATCGTCCGCGAGGTGCGGCCACACGTGATCTGCACCATGTCCGTGTTCGGCACCGGTGGCGGGCGCCATCATCAGGCCAGCGCGTTCCTCGCGCGGCGGGCGTTCGACCTCGCGGCCACGGACACGTGGCCTGAACTGGGCGCGCCATGGGCCGTCGACCGCCTCTTCGAATCGGGCGGACGCACCGGATCGAACGACGAGCGGATCTGGACCGTCCGCGCCAACCAGTACGACCCGGTGCTCGGGTGTACGTACGACCAGCTCGGGTTCCGGGCGCGCTCGTTCCACAAGTGCCAGGGCACGGGGCAGGTCGCCCGGCTATCGGGATCGACGCGTCGCAACCGCCGGCGGCTCGTGCGGCGCCGCGGCCCGCTCCCTGAGAAACGCGACGATCTCTTCGCGGGACTGAAGGTGTGGCGCGATCCCCGAACCGGCGACCTCGCCACCGAGCCCGTCGACGTTTTCGGCGTCCGCCCGCTGGACACTGCCCACCCGGAGCGGGTGGCCCACCGCCTGCGGGCGCTGTTGCGCGAGGCCCACCCCACGGCCCGCCCGGCGATCTTCGACGCGTTGTCGCTCGCGATGCCGCTCCATGTCGAGGCAGTGGCCGACCGCGGCACCATGACGCGCGGCGACCGCGTGCGGGTACGGGTGCTCGTCCACAACCGCAGCGCAGCTCAGATGACCGTCGAAGCGCTGCACCTCGTCGGCAAGATGCACGACATCGGGCCGGAGTGGTCCCTGGAGCTCGCGTTCGCCGACGGCAACGACCGCATCGTGCTCGACCCAGGGGCGCGCACGCTCGCGACGGCGACGTTCAAGGTCCCGGAAACGGCCGATGCGTGGACCGCATTGAAGCTCGAGCGAGCGCCGAACGCCGATCGCTACATCGGCGCACTCGACCGTCTCCACGACCCGTTTGCACTGCGTGTGGTCACCCTGGCCGACGTCGACGGTCTGCCGATCCACGTCGCCGATGCTCCCGTGACCTATCGCCGCTCCGATCCCGCGTTCCCCGAAGGCCGCGAGGATGACCTCGCGTTGCTACCCCCGGTCGAGGTCCGTCTCGATCCGCGGGTCATCGCCGTGCCGCTCGACCAGGCCGACGGCGCGGGGAACGCACCGATCACGCTCCTCGTGCGCCTCCGGCGCAAGCGCCCCGTGCAGGTCGCGCTGGTCTGCAAGAACCGCGACGGCACGGGCTCTGGCGAGTGGTCCCACATCGAGAAGTTCGATCGCTCCGGACGCCGGGTCGTTCTCATCCCGATCAAGGGCACCGGCGGCACGGCGACCCGGTTCGACGTCACCGCACGCGTGCTCGACGCGGACGGACGCCAGCTCCCCGCGCTGGCGTGTCAGGAGATCGCGTACCCCCACATCCGCCGCGTCTACTTGCGCCGACCGGCCCGCGCCGAGATCGTTGCGTTCCCCTGCATCGTCCCGTCGCAGCCGCGGATCGGCTGGGTCGACGGGTCGGGCGACGTCGTCGACGAGTGCCTCGCTCTCGTCGGCGTCCCGGTCACCAAGCTGGACGCCACCGCCCTCGAGTCCGGTGACCTTTCACAATTCGACGTCATCGTCACCGGCGTCCGCGCGTACAAGGTCCGCGACGACCTGAAGCGAGCGCATTCCCGCCTCATGAAGTGGGTCGCCGACGGCGGACGCATGGTCGTGCTCTACAACAAGAGTCCCGACATGAACGGCGGACGCGGCGCCCGCGGCGGCAGCCCCTGGACCCCGTACCGCGCCCGCGTCGGACGCACTCGGGTCACGGTCGAAGAAGCGCCCGTCCACTACCGTGACCCCAAGCACCCTTGGTTCCACCATCCCAACCAGCTCACCGACGACGATTGGGCCGGCTGGGTCCAGGAGCGCGGCCTGTACTTCCTCGATGCCCGTCACGAGCAGTACCAGGACCTCCTCGAGATCGAAGAGCCCTGGCCCGGCAACCGTGGCAAGAAGAGGGGCGCGCTCGTCACCGCCCCCGTCGGCAAGGGCTCCTGGACCTACATCGGGTTGGCGCTGTTCCGGCAACTACCAGCGGGGGTCCCAGGCGCGTACCGGCTGCTGCTGAACATCCTGGCGACCCGGAAGCCGTAGCGACAGGAGCGTGAGCGCGGACCTCCTGGCTCTGACGGCGAAGCCGAATCCGAACCCAGGGCGGGCCTGGAGAGGCGGTGAGTCAATCGGCTCCGAGGCGAGCGAAGCGCCCAGAGCGGCGCTGGCCAGGAAGGCGAAGCGGGCGGGGCAGTCCCCGTGAGCTGAGCCTGACGCAGTCCAGCGTCGCTCTGGGCCGAGCGCAGCCCGGATTGCGATTGATTCACCGCCTCTGGAGGTCCGCGCTCCCAGCCGGATTCACCTCACGTCGCCAGCCGCTCGATCAACCCCGGCATGTTCGCCAGGGGGTACGGACGGGTCGGATCGATGTCCTGTTCCGGCGTGCCGACGATGAGGATCGGGCCTTCATCCATGTCGTCTGCGCGGCGACCGTGCGATCCCTTGACGACGGTGGCGTCGAGACCGATGACATCCATGAGATTCCGGAAGCCGAGCTTCTTTGCGAGCAGTCTTCGGAGCACGCGGAGCTTCGGCGACTTGAGCTCCGGATCGAAGAAGAGCTCGGCGGGGTCGTAGCCGGGTTTGCGGTGAATGTCGACCGTGCGGGCGTAGTCCGGCGCGAGGTGGTCGTCGAGCCAGAAGTAGTAGGTGAACCAGGCGTCCTTCTCCGCGATGACGACGAGGTCACCCGTTCGTCCGTGGGCCAGACCTTCTCGCCAGAGGTCGGCGGTCATGAGGACCTTGTCGACCCCCGGCAGCGACTCGAGGAGCTCCACGACGGCATCCCAGTCGTCCATGTCGGGCACCCACACGTGAGCGATCTGGTGGTCGGCGAGGGCGAACGCGCGGGACGCCCCACAGTCGAGGCGCTCCAGACCATCCTCGATGCGGACATCGATGTAGCCGGCTTCGCGGAGCGCACGGTTGAGGTGGACCGGGCGCGTGACCGGCACGATCCCGTACTCGGACACGACGGCAATCCGCGAGCCGAGCTTGAGCGCGAGGTCGTCGAACTCGCCGACGATGGCGTCGACCTCCCGCAGGGCCTGGCGCGACCGCGGGTCGTCCGGACCATGACGCTGAAAGTCGTAGTCGAGGTGAGGGAGGTAGACGAGCGACAGGTCGGGCCGCTTGTCCTCGATCAAGTGCAGCGAGGAGTCCGCGATCCAACGCGTACTCTTCAGGCCCGCGGCGGGTCCCCAGAAGTTGAACAGCGGGAACGTCCCGAACCGACCCTGCAGTTCGTCGCGCAGCTCGGAGGGGTACGTATGGACGTCCGGGACCTTCCGTCCGTCGGCGGGGTACATGGGCCGCGGCGTCACGGCCCAATCCACCGAGGCGTACATGTTGAACCACCAGAAGAGCTTCGCCACCGTGAATCCCGGACGCTCACGGCGCAGGCGGGTCGGCACGTCCTCGACGTCCAGCAGGTAGTGGGGCTGCCGCCAGAACAGCGGCTCCGCGAGTTCGAACCAATACCAACCGTTGCCCACGATCCCGTGCTCGGTGGGCGTCATGCCGGTGAGGATCGACGCTTGCGACGTCAACGTCACCGCGGGAAACGCACATTCGAGAGGCGCCATCGTCCCCCGATCCGCGAGCAAACGCAGCCGCGGCGTGTCGTCGCCGATGAGCCCCGGCGTGAGCCCCGGGACGTCCAGCATGATCGCGCTCATTCGCCGCCGTAGCCCAACGGGCGCAGCACGTCGATAGCCGTCGAGTAACGCCCGAGCTGGGGCATGACATAGCAGCCGACGACCCGATCCTGGAACGCATCCAGCATCTCGCGCGCGATCGCGACGCCCTCGGCAATCCCGGTCTTCCCGGAGCCCGCCGCTTCCATGCGGTCGCGAATCGGCTGCGGGACCTCCATGCCCGGCACCTCATTGTGAAGAAACTCCGCGTTGCGGAACGAGACCAGCGGGCAGATCCCGAGCAACACGGGCACGCCCATGACGCGCGTGTCGTTCAGGAACTTCTCGACCACGGCCGGGTCGTACACCGGCTGGGTCATCACCATTTCGGCGCCGGCCTTGATCTTCAACTCCAGACGTCCGAGCTCGCGCTCGTAGTCGAACGCGCCGGGCTCCGCTCCCGTCGCCATGAAGAACGACGTCGCCTCGCCGACCATCTTGCCGGCCGGATCGATGCCCTTGTTGAGCCCGTCGATGAGCTTCAGCAACTCGATCGAGTCGAGGTCGAACACGGCGGTGGCCTTCGGATAGTCGCCCATCTTCGGGGGATCGCCCGTGATGACCACGAGGTTCTTCAAGTCCATTACGTGCGCCCCGAGGACGTCGCTCTGGAGCCCGAGCAGGTTCCGGTCGCGGCAGCAGACGTGCAGGATGACTTCGGTCTCGAGCTTGCGGCGCATCTCGAGCGCGAGCGCGGTATTGCTCATGCGGACGGCGGCGCGCGGCCCGTCCGCGATGTTGATGACGTCGACGCCGGCGTCCTTGAGGAGACGAGCAGCCTTGAGCGGTTTGTCGGTCGAGAGGCCCGGGGAGGGGTTCACCTCGACCGAGACGACGAAGTCCTCCTGACCGGCAGGAGACCGGCGCCGCCGCCCTTCATCAAGGCGGCCCTTCCACACCCGCATGACCTTGGACGCGAAGTCCGATTTCTCGGCCGTTGGCATCGGCGTGACGCCTTCGACCGTAATCGTCTCTGGTCCCCGCTTCCTTGCACCGATCGCCTGGCGCGCCGATCCGCCGCCGACCATGCGGACCGCCGCGGCGATCGCCGCCACGTGTTCCGGCCGCGTGCCGCAGCAACCGCCGACGGCCCGTATCCCGGCCTTGAGCATGCGGCGCGCGTAGACGCCGAAGTACTCGGCGGTCGCCATGTAGAGCATGCGCTGGTCGAGCCGGCGCGGACGGCCTGCATTCGGCTGAGCACTGACGGGGCGTCCCGCCCGCAGCATCTCCGTCGCGACGTCGTGCACGATGGCGGGGCCTTCGCAGCAGTTGACCCCGACGACGTCGGCGCCCCACGTTCCCAGCAGCTCCGCGACGCGTTCGGGCGCAGTTCCGTCGAGGAGGTGCCCGTCCTCCTGAAAGCTCATCTGCGCGACGATGGGCCCCGTGAAGGACGCCCGCGCCAACTCCAGCGCGATGCGCATCTCGCGGAGATGGTGGAAGGTCTCGAGCACCAGCAAGTCGACGCCTTCGTCGACGAGCGCGGTGATCTGTTGCTCATACGCCTCCCGCACCTCATCTTGCTTGTACTCGGGCATGACGCCGAGTCCC
>NYZC01000365.1 GCA_002686995.1 Phycisphaeraceae bacterium
CGAGGGCGAACCAGTTCGTGCCGCCGTCGATCGTGTAGTGCCAGGAGCCGTTGGCGGTGTCGGCGCCGGTGACGGCGATACCCAGCTGGGCGCCGCTGTCTACATCGGTCACGTTGTCGACTTGACCGGCAGGCGAAGCGAAGTCCACCAACGAGGAGATCAGCGTCCCCACCGCGCCAGAAGGCGGTTCGGCGTCTTCGTTCTCGTCAGTGAGGACCGGAGTCCTCGTGTCGTCCAGCGCCGGCGCGTCGTTGGCCGCATTGACCGCAATCGTCGCCGTGATCACCGACCCGCCGAGGCCCGGATCGCTGTTGGAGATCGACGCCTGAATACCGAAGGTCGCGTTGCCGACAAAGTCCATCGTCGGGGTGAACTTCAACCCTGTGTTGCCTTCGGCGAAGGTGATGAAATCTCCCGCCGTGATCGCGGTCGTCCCGTTGCTCTGGAAGAGCGAACCGTTGAGGATATTCGTGATCTTGAAGTGAGTCACCTCCGCGCCATCGTCGACGTTGCGCGAGATCACCAACCCGCTCGTGCTCTGAGTTTCCTCGTTGGTCGTCGCGCCGGTCACGGCGGGTGTGTCAGCTATCGGGTTGACGGTGATCGACGCCGTCTCCTGCGCGGTGCCGGTGTTACCGTCACTTACTTCGTAGGTAAAGGTATCCAGACCAAAGAAAGCGGGGTCCGGCGTATAGGTGAAGGTGCCATCGGCACGGAGTACCAGATTGCCGTTCGCTGGCCCCATCACCGGGGTTGTGTTCACCTGGAGGGCGTCACCGTCTACGTCCGAGTCGTTGGCAAGCAAGCCACCGGTGGCCGGGGCCAGCTCCTCGCCCCCAAAAGCCACGAAGACGTCTCCCGGCGCGTTCTTCGTGGCCTTGTGCTGAGCCGAAATCCAGTCATCACTCCGCGCCAAATTGGAGATCTGAACCTCGTCGATGTAGCCGGCGAAGTCATAGGTCGGATCCGCATGGGAGATCCCGAGTCGGCTCGTATTGCCTGCGATCGGCCCAGTGTAGTTGCCGGAGGCGATGGGGTTGCCGTTGAGAAACAGGGTCGCGTCGCCGGTTGCGCTGTCGTAGCTGACCGCCGCGTGTTGCCAGGCATTGATGGTCAGCAGCCCGTCAGCCGTGTCGTGCACCGCCGTATTGTTCAAGTAGAACGTGAGGTCATTCGACCCATCGCCGAGGCCGAAGTAGTAGGCCGTCTGATAGCCCCACAGGCCCTTCTCGACAATACGATTGAAGGTCGTTGTGTTCGCGGTCGGCTTCAGCCAGAAAGAGATGGTCATGGATCCAGTCAGGTTCAGGCTCGGATCGTGGGGTACCTCGATCCAGTCGCCGCTACCACTGAACTGCTGACCCGGCCCGATCTGACCTTCCTGGCCGGTGGCGAGCACAAAGTCGGTACCATCGTTCGCGTTCGCCGTGGAGTCTTGATAAACCCCGGTGCTGCCTGATCCGGCCTGATCCTCGGCGAGATGCCAGACCCCGACATGATTGCTGTCCCAGACGACAGCGGGATTCTGCGCGGCCGGAGCGGAAGCGTTGCCGTAGTACATCCAGATGTAATCAGTATTGGACGCGCCATCGATCTGCGGGATTCTGACCCAGACGTGGGAGTCTCCGTCTTCGTCCCAGCCCTCGATTTCATAGGCGAGGTGCGTGCCGTCAGCGTCCAGGAAACGCAGATCCTCGCCGCCATCCTGCGTTTTCGTATAGTCGATGTTCCCGGAGTTCAGCACCACCAGAACCGGGAAATCCGTCAGAGTGCCATGGTCCAGGTTCTCGAAGCTCAGTTGCTGCCGGGCGGTCCAGTCAGTGTGCCACCAGTCAACGACAAGCGTCTGGTCTTCATCGACCGTGTAGGTGTCAGCGGCTGCCGCCGGTGGATCGTTCTGCGGATTGACGGTGATCGTCGCCGTGACCACCGAGCCTCCCAGGCCTGGATCACTATTGGAGATCGACGCCTGGATATCGAAGGTCGCACTACCGTTGAAGTCCATGACCGGCGTGAACCTCAAGCCCGCGTTACCCTCGGCGAACGTGATGAAATCGCCGTTCGTGATCGCGGTAGTCCCATTGTTCTGAAACAGGGAACCATTCTGGATATTGGTGATCTTGAAGTGAGTGACCTCGGTGCCGTCGCTGACGTTTCTCGAGATCACGAGACCCGATGTCGTCTGCGTTTCCTCCGTGGTCGAGGCGCCGGTCACCGACGGAGTGTCGGCTGTCGGAGTGATGGTCACAGTCGTGCTGCCCGTGGCGGCGAGCGCGCCGCCGTCGTCGAAGATCCAGTCAATCTGCGCCGAAGCGGGTGGGCCATTGCTGCTGTTGGCATAGGTAATCTGCTGCAGGACGTTGTCGACGTCGGCCGAGAGTGGGATCTCGCCGTTGGCGTCGGTGAAGGTGACCGCCAGCTCCCCGGGCGTAGTCGTGATGTCGAAGGTGGCGATGACCTGACTGTTCTTGATCAGATTGCCGCCGCTGAGCGTGATGCCATTGCCGTCGTTGAACGAGAAGACATCCTCGGCCGACACCCCGCCGTTCCGCGCCAGGTTCAGGCTGGAACCATCGTAGTTTCCCAGGCCGGTGTTGAGGGCATCGAGTTCAGCATCGCTCGCGTCGACATCGGCATCAAGGACCACCGCTGCGCCGTCCTCGACAAAAGTGGGAGCGCCGTCGAGGGAACTGAAAGTCGGCGCCGTGTTCGCGAGTGTCAGGTTCAGCACGTAGACCGCGCCGCGATCGGTGCCGCCGTCGTCGTCGTTGTTGGAGCCGACCGCCAGGTCGATGGTGCCGTCTCCGTTCAGGTCCCCGAGACCGGCCGCCGACGCTCCCCAGCGGTCGTCGATGTCGAGCGCGGCGGCGAGGCCGCCGGTCGTGTCCGAGATCTTCTGCTCGGACTTGACGGTGCCGTTGCTGTTCAGGAACAGGACATGGATGGCGCCGCGATCGCTGCCGGCGCCCCCGCCGTCGTCGTCGTTGATGGCGCCGACCGCGAGGTCCTCGATCCCGTCGCCGTCGACGTCACCGATACCGGCCACCGAACGGCCGATCCGGTCGTCGTCGTCGAGGGTGGCACTCAGACCCCCGACGGTGCTCGAGATCTTCTGTTCCGACTTGACCGTGCCGTCGGCGTTGAGAAAGAGCACGTGGACGGCGCCGCGATCCGTCCCGCCGTCGTCATCCCGGAACGCGCCGACCGCCAGATCGTGGATGCCGTCGTCGTCGAGGTCGCCGATACCGGTCACCGCAACACCGAACTCGTCCGTGTCGTCAAGCGTGCCGGTAAGCCCGCCGACCAGATCGCTGATCTTCTGCTCCGCCTTCACCGTGCCGTCGGCGTTGAGGAGCAAGACGGTAGACGGCGCCGCGGTCCGTCCCGCCGTCGTCGTCGAAGTGGGCGCCGACCGCGAGGTCCGGGATCCCGTCACCGTCCAGGTCACCGAGTCCGGCCACCGCCTCGCCCAGCTGGTCCTCGTCGTCGAGGGTGGCGGTGAATCCGCCGGCCGTGTCCGAGATCTTCTGCTCCGCCCTGACGGTGCCGTCGGCGTTGAGAAACAGGATGTGAACGGCACCGCGGTTGGTCCCGCCGTCGTCGTCGCGAATGGCGCCGACCGCCAGATCGTGGATGCCGTCGCCGTCCAGGTCGCCGAGCCCGGTCACCGAGCGACCGAACCAGTCGCCGTCGTCGAGTGCGGCGGTCAGGCCACCGGTCGTGCTGCTGATCTTCTGCTCGGACTTGACCGTTCCGTCGGCGTTCAGAAATAGAATGTGAAGCGCGCCTCGATTGCTGCCACCGTCGTCGTCGTGCGCGCCGACCGCGATATCGACGACCCCATCCCCGTCGAGGTCGCCCAGGGGTGCGATCGATCGGCCGAACTGATCGTCGTCGTCGAGGACGGCCGACAGGCCACCTGCGGTGTTGGAAATCTTCTGTTCACCGTCCACGGTGCCGTCCGATGCGCCGGTCGGATCATCGAGATAGTCCGGCTGACCGTCGCGATCACTGTCGAGCGCGTCGCGCGGGTCGCCGTCGCCGTTCGGGTCGGCGTCCTCGCTGGCGGTGGCGGTACCGTCCCCGTCGTCGTCGGCGTCGAGGTAGTTCACCAGGCCGTCGCCGTCGGTGTTCGGCCCCGGGTTGGTGGACGGATCGTTGTCGAGGTCGGTGTTGGCGTCCTCCTCCAGGTCACAAAGCCCGTCGCCGTCGGAGTCGGCGCAGGCTGCCATGTTCACGTAGTCGACGGCCACGTAGACTTGCGTGGTCAACGCGCCGTAACCGGCGGAATCCGTGCGCAGATCGAGCCCGGCCTGGAGCGCGTCGATGTCCGACCATGTCCAGGGAGCAGCGGTGTCCGGGTTGGTCGTCCATTCGTGCGAATAGGTCGTGAAGGCCGCGTTCGAGGTGCTTGACTCGGCGCCCGTGTAAACAGTGCCGCCCGTCTTGATCACCGGCCGCGCATAGGTGGTTCCGGGCGCCTGCGACACCGCGACGGTGCTCGGCGTCAATCCGTTCGCCACGTCGAACTCGTGGGAGTCGATCACCGTGTCGTCGATCTGGCCATTCGAGGCGATCGACACGGTCTTGAGAAAACCGTCAGAATCGGCGCCTTCGTAGCTGATGGCGTAGAGGTCGCCACTCATGGCGATGATCCGGGGGGTGCTGCCGTTGGTCGCGTCGAATACCAGGGTGTCGAGCGCCGCATCAGTGATGTCGCCGTCGGCCGCGATCGCCATGGTCCTCAGGTAACCATGACCCGACGTGCCGGTGTAGGCGATGGCGAAGACGGTGTCCGAGACCTTGACGATCTCCGGATCGAGAATCGCGGCGCCGTCGAATTCGGCGCGATCGACGACGGTGTTGGTGATCTGCCCGTTGGCGGCGATCTGCACGGTCGCCAGATCGCCGTCTTGAAAGAGCCCCTGATACGCGATGACGTAAACGTCCCCCGAGACGTGAATGATACTGGGTGCCTCCCCCGTCGAGGTGTCGAACTCCAGCGTATCGACGGTCGAGTCGGTGATCAGGCCGTTGGTGGCGATCTCGACGGTTCTGAGGTAGCCGTCGGCATCCACGCCGGAATAGGCGACGGCGTAGATGTCACCCGAGACGTGCGTGATGTCGGGTGTCACGGTCGTGTTCGTGTCGAACTCGAGGGTGTCGACGACGCTGTTGGTGATGGCGCCTGCGGAGGTGATCTCGACCGTCTTCAGGAAGCCGTCGCCGTTCTTGCCCATGTAGACGATGGCGTAGAAATCGCCCGAAACATGAAGAAGCGATGGCGTCGCGCCATCGAAAGTGTCGAACTCCAGCGTGTCGACAACCGGGTCGGTGATCTGGCCGTTGGCGGCGATCTCGACGGTCTGCAGGAAACCGTCGGCACGGTCTCCGGCATAGGCGATGGCGTAGATGGTGTCGGACACTCGGGCGATCACCGGCGTGGTCGCTTCCACCGCGTCGAACCAGAGGGAGTCGATTTCCGCGTTGATCTGACCGTCGCCGGCCACGGACACGGTCTTGACGATGCCGACGTCGGTCGTGCTCTCGTATGCGATGGCGTAAACCGTCGCGTCCGGCACGCTGGCGACCTCGACGTAGACCGTCACGCTGTCGATGGTGCCGGTGCCGACGCCCGAGTCCGTCAGACCGTACAGGTCCTGCTGGTAACTCGTGGACGCGGTGTTGACGCTGGTCGCCAGGTTGTCGGCGCTGGTGTCGTCGACCTTGTCCCAATGGGCGCCGGAACCGGGCGTCTGGCTGTCGATTCCCGTCGCGTCGCCGGGACTTTCCGGCCGCAGGAACTCGACGCTCGGGGCGAGGTCGATCGTCGTGGTGATCGGTCCGCTGTTGCCACCGTCGCCGTCCGTCATCACGAACCGGAGTCCTTTCGCCGTCGCGACGGGGGCCGCGGTCAGGTTCGTGAACTCGATACTGCGGACGAGCGCCTGGCCTGCGGCCTGATCGGCGTCGGCGTCGAGGGTGACGACGAGGGGTGTGGCACCGTCGGTGCCGCCGGCGAACGTCGCAATCTGCGTCCCTTCGTAGCTCACGTTGCTGCCGGAGACACCGATCTCGCCCGACCCGGTTCCCTGATCGCGTATCGTCAGTCGGTCGTCCGTCGAGCCGTTCGAGGTGAAATCCACCGTCAACACGCCGCCGTCGAAATCGAGGGAGTCGGGATCGGTCACCGTGGCGGCGCCGTCAATGACGACCGCGCCGTCGCCTTCGATGTAGCTCAGAGTTCCTCCCGGCAGCGTGATCACCGGTTGCGCGTGCGGCGCCAGGATCGCCGTCGCGTCGAACGCCGCGTAGTGGTACGTCTCCGACGCGACGTTGACGGTGATGTCGTCACCCACCTCGAAGCCTGCCGGCAGGAACTGCTGGATGCCGTTGGCGTAGGCGGCGGAGTTGTCGATCGAAAGGGTGTTGTCACCGGTGAGCGAGGCCGGGCGGTGCACCGTGTCCGCGCCCAGCGCGTGACGCACGAGCACGTAGTCCGCCTCGAATCCGGGATCGTTGATCGCGCGGCCGTCACCATCGTTGCCCGTGTACGTACCGAAGTCGGTGGATCCGGCGATTTCCTTCCAGGCGACGTAGTAGTACTCCTGCCCTGACTGATTCACGCGAGCGTCGGTTCCGACCTGGAACCCGTCGGCATTGAAGGATTGGATGAGATCCGCCGGTTCGCCGGCCGCGCCAAGCTCGAAGCTGGCGTCGCCGACCTGGCCCTGGAAGCGCTGCACGGATTCCTGAGTGCCGCCGCCCATGATGATCATGTAGTCGGGCTGGAGACCGAGGCCGACGATGTTGCGGTCGTCGCCGGGGGCGCCGCTGTAGGTGTCGACCACCATCTCTCCAGGCCCCGCCTTGAAGGCCGTCCAGTAGTACGTTTCACCATTTGCATTGACGCGCGAATCCGATCCGAGCGTGAACCCGTCGGCGTCCAGCGACTCGATGCCGTTGGCGAAGAGCGCTACGCCGCCGACCAGCTGCTTCGTCGCATCCCCGGGCATCGCCGAGGTGCGCGCCACGGTCTCGTAGAGCGCGGACGCGCCCTTGATGATCACGAAGTCGGGTTGGAAACCGAGCCCCGTGATGCCGCGTCCGTCCGCGGCGTCACCGTCATACGTCCCGGTGACCATGTTCATCGTTGGCGTGGCGGCACCGGCGATTCTCGCGATGAAGCTGTCGGCGTCGCCGTTGGCGTCGGTGTCGAACGTGCCGACGGTCGCGGGGAAGTCGGTTGAATCCGTCGTGCCCGTCACGTAGATGCTGCCGTCGCCGCCCAGTGCGATCGCGTAGGCGATCTCGCTGTCGCCACCGCCGAGGTAAGTGGAGAACTCGAGGTCCGCCGCCCCGGCGCCCGCCGGGTTCAGAACGGAGATGATCGCGTCGCCGTTGCCGCCGTAGGTGCCCTGCGTTGCACTGACCGTGGGATAGTTGCCGGATGTCGTCCGCCCGCTGACGATGATCCTGCCGGCCGGATCGACGGCCACGTCATAGGGCGTCTCGTCGCCGCTCCCGCCGAGGTAAGAGAGGTACAGCAGATCGCCGGCGCCCCCGCCTGCCGGATTCAGCCTGCCGACCCACGTGTCAAAGGTGCCGCCCGCGTGACTCGAGGCATAGGCACCGGGTGTCGTGGGCAGATCATTCGCGAACGTGTCGCCGAAAACGTGCATGACCCCGGAATCATCCACGGCGATCGCGTCGACGCTCTCCGAGCTCGAGCCGGTGCCGTGGAAGTAGGTTCCGTATAAAAGGCCGCCCGCACCGGCGGTGTCCGGATCCAGCTTGAAGATCATTCCGTCGCTGGTCAGGTTCGATCCGTCCCATGTCTGCTGGTACGCGCCAGCGGTCGTCGGACTGTCGGACGCAGTCGTCGATCCGGTCAGGTAGATATTCCCGTTCCCGTCGACGGTAATCCCGGTGGCCTGGTCGAAGCCGCTGCCGTCCGTCCCGCCCGCGTAGGTGGCATAGACAAGGCTGCCGCCCCCCGAAATGGAAGGATCAATCTTCGCCGCGTAGAGGTCTCGGGCCCCGGTCAGCGTGCTGTCGAAGGCGCCGACCGTGGGCAGGTCACTTGAAGCCGTCTGGCCGCTCAGGTGGATGGCGCCGGCACTGTCCAGGGCGATCCCCGAGAAGACGACGCCGTCAGAGCTCGAACCGCCGTAGTAGCTGCTGTAGTCGATCGAGCTGCCATCCGCGCTCAGCCTGGCCGCGAACGCGTCCGTACCACCGTTATGCGTGGTGTCGTAGGCGTCGACGGTCGGAAAGTCGGTCGACGATGTGCTTCCGACGACGTGCGGCTGACCGGAGGCGTCGACCGCGATGCCGCGTCCCGAATCCGTATCGGTGCCACCGAAATAGGTGCTGTAGGCCATGTACGCGCCACCGGCCGTCAGCTTGGTGACGAAAACGTCCGAGTCCGTCGTCGACTTGGTGAATCCCGGGAAATCGATCGAGCTCGTGGAGCCGGTGACGAATACGGAACCGTCTGCGCCGACCGCGACGTCGTACGCCCTGTCGGCCCCCGTGCCGCCGAGGTATGTCGCGTAATCCAGGACCGGATCGATCACCAGGGGCCTGGTCGGATCGTAGTCACCCAGCTCGAATCCGAACGATCCGTCGTCTGCGAGAACGTAGCGGCTCTCGACCGTCTCGCGGCCTGATGCGCCGCGCTGGTAGCTGAAGGGCGCGCGGAATCGAATCGCGTCGACGTCGTCGCCGATCGCGACGAGCAGATCGCCACTGTCGTCGATCTCGACGGATCGCGCGCCGTCCATCCCGATCGCGATTGTTCCGGGGTCCGCTCCGGCGCCGACCACGAAGTCGTATTCGAACCTTCGCTGATTACCGTAGTAGCGAACGTCGATGCCGGGGTAGACGTCGTCGTATTGCACGGCACGGTAGTTTTCGACGCCGGTAATCCAGCCTTCGGGATCGTTGCCGATCAGATAATTGCTGACACCGGGGAGCCGTTCATCGCCGTCCCCGGCCGATGGAATGTCGCCGCCAACCAGGTCGAGTCGTACGATATGTTCGTCGAGCGCGATGATGGCGTCGGCGTCGCTGAGAAGAATCGTGTACCCATCTCCACGCGCGACGAAATCGACAGTGTCATTCGTCTGTCCGCGGTTCGCCTCGAAGGCGAGAGGCGTCGAGACGATTGCGATCGACTCGGCGGTCGCTTCCGACAATATCGATGGCGCCGTCGTCGCGTCGACCTCTCCCGGTTGAGAAAGATCGGCGTTCATCACTGGAGAATGTGCGCTCAGCAGCACGCGCGGCTCGAGCGGATCCAGGACCATCGGGGCGCGCGGCGCGCAGCGACGTCTGCGACGCTTACGCCGGTCTCGCGTGGCGCGGCAGTACCGCAGCCATCTCCCGATCGCGTTCGGCCTGGAACTCATGTCCCCCGGAAGGTCCTCCCGTACTACGTCTGCCCCGGGCACGCACCCGTGGCGCTCGATGCTCCAATAAGGTCAACATCGGGATTCGGATCGCGCCGATTGACGCGGGTCGCAGGGATCTGCGGAAAGTGCGGAAGGGATGGGTTATCGGGATCAGGGATCGGGGCCTGCGGGTGATCCGCGATCCGGCGTTGGCGTGCGAGTGACGGATCGTCCGTCACTCGATCGTCATGCCATTCGACCCGCGGGCTTACGCCGCGCGGTACGCCGGCGCGGACGCGGCCTGCGTACCGTGGGTGTCAGCCGGCGTCAGCCGGCGTCAGCCCACGGGGCTGACGTGCAGCATTCCCCTGCCGGATGCGTCGTCGAATCGCGGCCTTCGCTATCATTAAGGTACGCAGGTCCAGTTCAGGCGCAGGTCCGCGCCGCAGTCGCGAAGGAACGCCCATGGCCGTCGAGACCCGCTGGTGGCACACGGAGGGCGGGAAGGTCGTCTGCACCCTTTGTCCCCGCGAGTGCCACATCCCTGAGGGCAGCCGCGGGTTCTGCTTCGTCCGGGCCAACGTCGACGGGGCGCTCGAGCTGACGACCGACGGACGCAGCAGCGGTTTCTGCATCGACCCGATCGAGAAGAAGCCGCTCAATCACTTCCTGCCCGGTACGCCGATCATGAGCTTCGGCACGGCCGGCTGCAATCTCGGCTGCAAGTTCTGCCAGAACTGGGACATTTCCAAGAGCCGCGAGATGGACCGGCTTGCGGACGAGGCGACGCCCGAGGCGATCATCGAGGCCGCCGAGCAGACGGGCTGCCGCAGCGTCGCGTTCACCTACAACGACCCCGTGATCTGGGCCGAGTACGCGATCGAGATTTCGAAGATCGCGCGGCAGCGCGACATTCGCACGGTCGCCGTGACGGCGGGCTACATCTCACCCGACGCGCGGCGCGAGTTCTACAAGTGGATCGATGCGGCGAACATGGACCTGAAGGCCTTTACGGAGACCTTCTACCGCGGTCTCACGCAGACGCACCTCGAGCCGGTCCTCGACACGCTGAAGTACCTGAAGCACGAGACGGACGTCTGGTTCGAGATCACCAACCTGATGATTCCCGGGGAGAACGATTCGCCGGACGAGACGCGTCGCATGTGCGCCTGGATCGTCGAGGAGCTCGGCCCCGACGTGCCGGTCCACTTCACCGCGTTTCACCCCGACTTCAAGATGCGCGACAAGCCGCGCACGCCGCACGAGACGCTGATCCGCGCGCGGCAGATCGCGCAGGAGGCGGGCATCGCGTACGTCTACGTGGGCAACGTCAACGACCTCGAACGGCAGAGCACGTATTGCGGCCACTGCGGCCAGATGGTGATCGAGCGCGACTGGTACGACCTCGGTCGCTACGAGCTGGACGGCGCGCGCTGCCGTGGGTGCGGCCGCGAGGTGCCCGGCGTGTTCGAATCGCAGCCGGGCGACTGGGGACGCAAGCGGACGCCGGTCACGATCCGAAAGACGAGCGAGGATCGCGTGACGGTATCGGCGCGCGGCCCTCGGCGACAGGCGGCGGCCGCGACGGGCGTGACGGCGGTGGCTGCGACGGCGCCGGCGAGCGTCGGCGCATCGTCAGGACGCAAGGTTGCGGAGCGCGGGCCGACGTTCTCCGAGCCCGCGGTACCGCCGCGGATCGAGTTCGATGACGACGAGGCGGCGCGCCTGCTGGTTTTCACGCGGCAGGTTGTGGACGCGGCCGTCACCGGAGGCGAGGCGCCGGGCGACCTGCCGGCCGGGCTGCACGATTCGTCGGCGTACGGCATCTTCGTGACGCTGCGGCGCGGCGAGATGTTGCGCGCCTGTCGGGGGCGATGGGGCGGCGACGAGGGCGCGAAGCTCGGCGAGATGCTGCGCCAGGTGGCCGTCGACACCGCGGCATCGGACCAGCGGTTTCCGTCGATCGCGGGGCAGGAGCTGACGCGGCTGGCCCTGGACATCTCGCTCATGCACAGCCCGCGCGTCGTCGAGGCCACTGGCGAGGACCGGATCGACGAGATCACGGTCGGGACGCACGGACTGGTCATTCATCACCAGCGCGGTCGCGGTCTGCTGCTGCCTCACGTGGCGACCGAGGCCGGCTGGGACAGCAAGACGTTTCTCGATTCGGTATGCCGCAAGGCGGGCCTGCCCCCGGACACCTGGCGCCGCGACAGCAGCGCGCGGATCATGACGTTCCAGAGCCGTCTTTTGACCGATCCGGCGCCGCGGCGCGAGCTGGATCGCAAGTCGATCAACGGGCACGACCTCCAGGAGCTGACCGACTGGTCCAGTGCGCTGCTGCGCGGTCAGTCACCGTCGCCGCCGAACTCCGTGCTCGCCGACAAGCACGACGAGCAGCTCGGCCTGTGGATGCAGACGACGAGCGATACGAGCACCGCGGCGATCGGTACCGGCCAGAGCCTCGTCGAGCTCGCCCGGGCCGCAGTCGGATCGCTCACGCAGCTCAACGAGCAGAAGGGCCACGCACCGTCGCCGATTCGCCAGATCGTGGCGCTGTGGCAGGCGATCCGGCTGGATGCACGGGACTATCCGGGCCGGCATCGCGGCATGGGGCGTCACGCCGTGCTGGCCCGAAACGGGAAGCAGTGGTCGCTGATCGTCAACGCCGGACCGGGGCAGCGCGACCGGATCACCTCGGCGCTGGCGAACCTCGGTCTCGGTCCCGAGCAGTGGCGCCGGTCCGACGACGTCCAGGTGACGGCGTTCACGCCCATCGCCTTCGAGGCGCGGCGTCCGCCGCAGCGCGTGCGCCCGCCTGCCCGCGCCGGGCAGTTCTATCCGGGCGACCCGTCGGAGATGGGCCGGGCCCTTGACGAGTACCTGCCCGGCGACCGCGGCGGGGCCCGGTGCCGCCGTGCGGTGATGCTTCCCCATGCGGGCTGGGTCTACTGCGGGCAGACGATGGGGCGGGCCCTGGCCGCCACGGAGGTCCCGGACACGCTGGTGATCATCGGGCCGAATCACACCGGCCAGGGGCCCGCGTGGTCGATCGCGTCGCACACCTCGTGGGACCTGCCGGGCGCTTCGATCCCGATCGCGACCGACCTGGCGGACGAGCTTGCCGAGCGGGTCGACGGCCTCGTCCACGATGACGTCGCCCACCGCATGGAGCACGGCACCGAGGTGCTGCTGCCTTTCCTGCATCGGATCAACCCGTCGATCCGCGTGGTGCCGATCGTCATCGGTCGCTGCCAGTACGAGCAGACGACGGCGATGGCCACGGCGCTGGCGGAGGTGTGCGGGGAGCTGGGGCAGCCGCCGCTGCTGGTGATCTCGAGCGACATGAACCACTTCGCCGCCGAGCCCGAGAACCGGCGGCTCGATCACATGGCGCTGGACGCGATGGCGACGGGGGATCCGCGCCGGCTCTACGAAACCTGCACGGTGAACCAGATCAGCATGTGCGGGATGGTTCCGGCATGCATCATCATGCAGGCGCTGGCCATGTCAGGGGACACGCCGAAACCGGAGCTGATCGACTACTCGAACAGCGCTGCCGCATCGGGGGACACGTCGCGGGTGGTGGGATACGCGGGCGTGGTGATGGATTAGGGGCTCGGGCGCCGGGTTTCGAGATGCATCCGGCATCAGATTGCCGCACGTCAGACCCGTGGGCTGACGCCTGACTGACGCCCACGGTACGCCAGCGGTGACTTGCGCGCCTGCGCCTGCGAACCGCGCGGCGTAAGCCCGCGGGTGGACCGCGCAGGGCATCTTCAGAAGGGGACGACGCTCAGTTCGCGCCCCGGGACCCGGACCCCGGAATCCGGAACCCGGTCCCGGATTTGCGACCCGGCGCGTTTCGGTGGAGAATGCTGGATTGTCCGATGCCGGCCATCGGCAGTCGCGATCTGACGGACCCACCCCGAAATCAGGTAAATCATGTCATTCGATTCAACCATCCACGCCAAGGCCGTTGACCTGACGAAGCTGTGCTACGAAATGGCCGCGAACGCCGGGTCGGGACACCCGACCAGCTGCGCGAGCCTTGCCCACCTCGTCACCGTGCTCATGTATCAGCACATGCGATGGGAGCCGGCCAACCCCGGCCACGCCTCCGCGGACCGGCTGGTGCTCAGCGAAGGCCATTCCGTGCCGATCATCTACGCCGCCTGTGCCGACCTCGGGGCGCACATGGGACGGCCGGACGGGACCACGCGGGCGATGACCCGTGACGACGCGCGCACATTGCGGATGATCGACTCGCCCATCGAGGGCCATCCGAACCCGATGGAGGGATTCCCCTTCTTCGACGTCGCCACCGGCTCGCTCGGCCAGGGGCTCTCGTGTTCCGCCGGGCTGGCGGCCGCGGCCGGCCTCGACGACATCGACAAGCGGATCTACTGCATCATCGGGGACGGCGAGAGCCGCGAGGGCCAGGTGTGGGAAGCGCTGGACTTCATCGCCGACTTCAATCTGAAGGCGGTCTGCCCCATCTTCAACTGCAACGCGTTCGGCCAGTCGGATCCGGTCAGCGCCGCGCAGACCGCGGATGCCATAGTCAGGAAGCTCGAGGCGTTCGGCTGCAACGTCCTGGACATCGACGGGCACCAGCCGACGGAGATCGCGGACGCGCTGCGCAAGCACGTGTCGACCACCTGTGACCCGCAGGCGAAGCCGATGGCGATCGTGGCGCGGACCGTCAAGGGCTGGGGCAGCCCGTCGCAGCACGGCATGGGCCATCACGGCAAGCCCGCGACCGACAGCGACCTCGAGCAGGCGCTCGCGGAGCTTGACGAGACGGCGCTGCAGGTCGGCGCCGCCGCGGACACGACGCTGCAGATCGCCGACATCACGGCCGGCAAGCCGGCGCCGGTGGAGCGCGGCGCCGTATCGAGCCTGTCGGAAGCCGCGGAGAGCGGAGGGCTGGGCGACAAGCTGCGCAGCGGCGCGTTCTCGACGCGGCGCGCGTACGGGCTGGCCCTCAAGGCCCTCGGCCACGCCTGCAGCGACGTCGTCGCGCTCGACTGCGACGTCAAGAACTCGACCTTCGCCGAAGACTTCGCGAAGGACGAGGCGCTGGCGCCGCGCTACTTCGAGTGCCGGATCGCCGAGCAGAACATGGTCTCGGTTGCGGCGGCGCTGAGCGTCGCCGGAAAGTGTCCTTATGCGTCGACCTTCGGCAAGTTCATCACCCGCGCCTACGACCAGGTCGAGATGGCGATCAACAGCGGCGCGAACCTCAAGCTGGTCGGGTCGCACATCGGCGTGACCCTGGCCGCGGACGGCCCGAGCCAGATGGGGCTGCCCGACGTCGCGTGGTTCCGGTCGCTGTCGACGGTCGAGAGTCACAAGGGCGGGCCGGCCTGTTACGTGCTGACGCCGTCGGACGCCTTCCAGGCCTACGCGCTGACGATCCTGATGGCCGAGCACGACGGCCCGGTCTACCTCAGGACGATGAGGCCCGATACCGAGGTCATCTACAACGATCAGGCCGAGTTCGAACTGGGCGGCCACGAGCTGCTGGTCGAGGGACGGGACCTGCTCATCGTCGCCAGCGGCTACATGGTCCACGAGGCGAACAAGGCGATCGAGGTGCTCGACGGCGAGGGCATCGACGCGAGCCTCGTCGATCTCTACAGCCTGCCGTTCAACCAGGAGGCGATCCTGGATCTCGCGAACGCGAACAACGGCATGATCCTTACGATCGAGGACAACTACGGCGGCGGGATCGGCAGCGCGGTCGCGGACGCGGTGTCGGCCGACGGCGGCGGGTTCAACGTTCGGCAGTTGCATGTGCGGCGCATTCCGAAGAGCGGCACGACGACCGGGCACCTGCTCGAGTATTGCGGCCTTTCCTCGGAGGAAATCGTGAAGAACGCGCTGACGCTTCTGCAACTGCCCGTGTCGTAGGCGAAGGGGGACAAGACAAAGACATTCAATGCCCCCCCCACAGAGCCTGGACCCGTGCTTGCATTCCTGACCCAGACCTTTGCCGACCTGATGGCGCGCGGCGGCCCGGTCATGTGGGTGCTCCTTCTGCTCAGCATCGTCGCCGTCACCCTCTCCTTCGAGCGCGGCTGGTTCTGGTTGCGCACCAACCATCCGCGCCGAAGAGCCATGCTCGACGAAGCAGGCCGCATGCTGCGCAGCGGACGGCTCGAAGACGCCCGCCGCTTCGCCGCGTCGGATCAGAGCGTCTACGGCCGCCTCGTCGCGCGGCTCGCCGAGTCCAGGGACGCCGCCTCCGCGCCCATCGATGCCATTGAAGCCGAGCGCCCGCACATCGAGCGCTTCATGCCCACGCTTTCCACCGTGATTACCGCCGCGCCCATGCTCGGCATCCTGGGTACGGTCCTCGGTCTCATCGCGGCCCTGAACATCATGGGCACCGACCAGTCGATCACCGACCCTCGCCAGATCAGCCCCGCCATCGGCGAGGCGCTCATCAGCACCGCGGCGGGTCTCGTCGTCGCCCTGATCGTCCTCTTTCCCTACAACGCGTTCCGGGCCCAGATCAGCCGGACGCTGGGGCGGTTCGAGGCACTGGTCGAGGCGGCGGTGGGCACCGACGATTCCTGATCGTCTCGGTTACCGGGTCAGCCCCAATCCTGTTCGGCACGGCATTCGCGGTGCGTTCATCGGGATCGCCTCGGCAACGCAAGTCGAGCTTTCCAAGGACGCGGGCGTTGCAGCTGGATTCCCAAGCGAATTCCGTGCCGAACAGAATTGGGCCAGCCCCGTCATCGGCGAGGCGCTCATCGGCCCCGCTGCGGGTCTCGTTCTCGTCCTCGATCGAAAACGCGCTGGCGTTCGGCGAGGGATGGGTGTCGAGTCGGAGCGGGCACATCGCAGGAGGTGAAGACGAGTGGGGTCGAGGTCGAGGACGATTACGAGTGGGGACGATCGGCAGTACGGTCCGAGAATCGAAGGCCGAATTATCAAGACCGCCGGGCATCGGACCGACAGGAGGTTAACGGTCGATTCAGGAGGTGGTTCCATGGGTGCCGGTGCGGACCAAGCCACAACACGAGGGAGAATCCGAGGGAGAATCCGAGGGAGAATCCGAGGAAATGCCTGGCGGGTGATCCGGGGGGGCGCGACCGTCCCGATCCCGACCCGACCCGGCCCGGACGCCGGCGTCAAGCCCTTTGCATGGAATTACTTAGAATGCGCCCCGCCGTGCCGACGTTCACCTCGGCGTCGCGCTGGAGGGCCCGACCCCTTGTCAAGGGATCCGTGAATGCTCAGTCCCAACCTTGCCCGTATCCGACAGTTCGCCGTGGTGCCGTCGCTGCCGAGGAAGCTCGAGCCGCTGCTCGACCTGGCGTGCAACCTGTGGTGGACCTGGCATCCCGAGGCGGTCCGCCTGTTCGAACGGATCGACGCGAACCTCTGGGAGCAGACGCACCACAATCCCGTCCAACTGGTCGGCCGCTGCAGCCAGACGCGCCTGGACGAGCTTGCCGCGGACGAAGGGTTCCTCGTTTCGCTGCAGCGGGTCGAGGCCAACCTGACGCGGCACATGGAGCGCGAGCCATGGCTCGCGCAGCACGAACGGAATCCCGGGGACTTCACCATCGCCTATTTCTGCACCGAGTTCGGTCTGTCCGAATGCCTGCAGATTTACTCCGGCGGTCTCGGCTGCCTCGCGGGCGACCACCTGAAGTCCGCCAGCGAATTGGCCCTGCCGTTGGTCGGCGTCGGGTTGCTCTACCGTCACGGCTACTTCCAGCAGTACCTGAACGCCGACGGATGGCAGCAGGAGTTCTACGCCGACCTGGACTTTTCGAACCTTCCGGTTCGCGAGGTGCTCGGCGACGACGGCCGCCAGATCAAGGTGTACGTCCACCTGCCCGGCCACGACGTCGCGATCGCGCTGTGGAAGGTGCGCGTCGGGCGTATCGACCTGTACCTGCTCGATACGAACCTGCCGGAGAACATCGAGGCCGACCGCGGGATCACCGGTCATCTCTACGGCGGCGACATGGAGATGCGCATCCAGCAGGAGATCGTGCTGGGCATCGGCGGCGTGCGGGCGCTGGAGGCCGTGGGCATCCGCCCGGACATCTGCCACATGAACGAGGGGCACAGCGCGTTCCTCGCGCTCGAGCGCATCACGCGCCTGGTGCACGAGCACGATGTCAGCTTCGACATCGCGCGTCACTACGCGGCCGCGTCGCACGTGTTCACGACCCACACACCCGTTCCGGCGGGCATCGACCGGTTCCCGCCAGAGCTGATCGTCAAGTACTTCTCGCACTACCACGACGACCTGCGGCTCGACATGGAGGGCCTGCTGGCGCTCGGGCGCGAGAACGTCAGCGCGCGCACCGAGTTCTTCTCGATGGCGGTGCTGGCCCTGCGCACCGCCGACTGGTGCAACGGCGTCAGCGCCCTGCACGGCGTGGTGAGCCGGAAGATGTGGCAGAACATCTGGCCCGGCGTGCCGGAGCCGGAGATCCCCATCAACCACGTCACCAACGGCGTCCACGCGCGATCGTGGATGAGCCGCGAGCTGATCGAGCTGCTCGACGGCTACCTCGGGCCGCAGTGGCAGGTGAACCCGTCGGACCAGACAGGATGGTCGTCGATCCACGAGGGGCCCGACGAGGAGCTGTGGCGCATTCACGAGCGGTGTCGCCGTCGGCTGATCCGCTGGACGCGCCAGCAGCTTCGCCGCTACGTCGAGACGCGCGGCGCCGACGCGACGATGATCGAGAACGCCGCCGAAGCGCTCGATCCGAACGCGCTGACCATCGGGTTCGCGCGCCGGTTCGCGACGTACAAGCGCGGCAACCTGATCCTCAAGGATCCCGATCGCCTTCTGCGCATGCTCGGCAACTCGGACCGGCCCGTGCAGTTCATCATCGCCGGCAAGGCCCATCCCGCGGACGGCGCGGGCAAGGAGCTGATCCGGGACCTGGTCCACTTCGCGCGCGACGCGAAGGTGGGGCGGCGCATCGTGTTCGTCGAGAACTACGACATCAACGTCGCACGCCACCTCGTCCAGGGGTGCGACGTCTGGCTCAACACCCCGCGCCGCGGCATGGAGGCGTCGGGCACCAGCGGCATGAAGGCGGCGCTCAACGGCGTGCTCAACTGCTCGGTGCTGGACGGGTGGTGGGACGAGGCGTTCTCGCCGGACGTCGGCTGGGCCGTGGGCGGCGGCGAGACCTACCTCAACGGCGACGTCCAGGACGACGTCGAGAGCCGCGCGCTGTACGACCTGATCGAGAAGTACATCATTCCGCTGTTCTACGATCGCGACGATCGCGGCACGCCCGCCCAGTGGGTGGCGCGGATGAAGGACTCGATCGCCATCCTCGCGCCGCGGTTCAACACGAACCGCATGGTCAGGCAGTACGTCGAGGACCTCTACCTGCCCGCGCTGCATCGCACGCGGCGCCTGGGCGCGGACGGTCTCGGCAGCGCGAGGGCCGCGGCGGAAATGACCTGGCACCTCCGTGAGGCGTGGAATGACCTGCGGATCGAGGAGGTCGCGCCCGAGACGCCCGAACCGCTGGGCGTCGGCGAGGAGATGGAGCTTTCGGTCGTCGCATCGCTCGGCCGGCTCGCGCCGGACCAGGTGCGCGTGCAGGTCTACTTCGGCATGCTCGACAACGACGGGCGCATCGCCGACGGCGCGGCGACCGACCTCGAGCATCTCGAAGATCTCGGCGACGGCCGTCACCGGTTCAGCGGAGGCATTGCGGCGACGGGCAGCGGCCGTCACGGATTCGCGCTTCGCGTCATTCCGGGCACCGAGCTGATCGGCGACATGGTGCTTCCCGGGCTGATCTACTGGGATCACCTTCCCGCGCTCGCCCCATCGCTGGACGAGCCCGAAGACACCACGGCGTCCGGCTCGGCGGCGTAAGGCCTCGGTCACAGATTGCAATTCGACTCGCTTCGGCGCGGTTCATGCGCCCGGCAGGTGAGGGCAGGCGTTGCATCCTGTTCGGCACTCGGGTTGGTATCTCCGGACGCTTGCCGAAACGGGCCGTACTCGGCCCGGAGTCGGCAAGCGCCTGAACGCACTTCGGGCCGCGAACGGCCCGGCTCGGCAGCGCGCGTACCCCATTGAAACGGCTCCGCGAATGCCGTGCCGAACAGGATTGGATCTGACCGGTCTTACCTCGTTTCCGGCGAATCGTCCTCGTACTCGCTGAATACTGAACCCTTCCCCTACCAGCTCGCCAGCTCACCCGTGATCGGCTCAAGCAGGTCCTTCAGCGTCACGATGCCCACGGGCCGGTCCTGACGCACGACGACGGCCATGGGCACGCCGGTCTGCAGCATCTGCAGGGCCTGTCGGATCGGGGTGTCGATCTCGATCGCCCGGGCCGGGCGCATCAGCGATTCGACCGGCGGGCAGTCCGGAGGATCGAAGACCAGCGCATCGTGAATGTCGATGCAGCCGCGCACCGCGCCGCCTTCGTCGACGACCGGAAAGCGCGACCGGCTCGTCTGGTCCGCGAGATCCCAGAGGTGCTGCGCCGTCGCGCCGCCGTCGAGCTTCGTGACGTTCGACCAGTCGAGCATGACTTCGCCCACGGTCTGCTCGCCCAGGGCCAGCACGCGCTCGACGATCGCCGACTGGTCGTCGCTGAGCACGCCGCGACCGACCCCTTCCTTCAGCAGCGTGCCCATGAGCATGCGCCGACCGAAAGGCTGCGCGTCGGCGGCCCCGATCATCCACATGACGAGGCGGCTGACCCCGATCAGCAGCGCCAGCAGCCCCAGCCAGTGGCAGACGAACGTCAGCACCCGCAGCAGGCGCGCGAACGGGTAGACGAGCAGATCCGAGTGCGCCGAGAAGAGGTCCTTGGGCAGCGTCTCGGCGAAGATGAAGAAGATGGGCGTCATGATCAGCACGTCGCAGGCGATGACCTGCCAGTCGGACATGCCGTAGCCGTGAAGCGCCGCCGCCAGCGAACTCGTGGCGATGTTGGTCGCGACGTTCGTCGCGATCAGCAGGCTCGCGAGCAGCCGCGCCGGATGGGTGACCAGATCGTCGAGGATCGCCGCGCGCCGGCTGCGATGGGCTCGGACGTGCAGGCGAACGCGGTTGAGGCTGTAGACGCCCGTCTCGAGGCCGGCGAACAGGCCGCAGCCGATCACGCCGGCCACCGCGAGCATCCAGAGAATGGCCTGGGTCACGGGGCTCATGCGGTCTCCGTTTCCCCTTGCCCGGTCTGATCCAGCCGAATCAGCAGCGATTCGATGCGCCGCCCGTCCATCGTCTCGACCTCGATCTCGACGTTCCCGAGCCGGGTCCGGTCACCGATCGCCGCCGCACGGCCGAGCGACGCCATGACCATCCCTCCGATCGTGCTGACCGCCTGTCCGGGAGCGACCGGCCCGAAGACGCCGGCCCATTCGCGGATCGAGAGATCGGCGCTGACGCGCCAGGTGCGCTCGTCGAGGCGCACGACCTGCGATGCGGGCCGCTCGTGGTCGCTCTCGCCGATCCGGCCCACCATGTGCTCGACGACGTCTTCGAGCGTCACGAGCCCTTCCGTGCCGCCGTACTCGTCGACGACGATCGCGATGGTGGTGCCCCGGCGGCGCAGATCGACCAGGAGCGCGTCGGCCCGCTGGATCTGCGGTACGTACCGGACCTGGCGGATGAGCGAACGCACCTCGTCGCGCGACGACGGCCGGCGGAGCAGGACCTGTCGCCGGTAGACGACGCCCATGACGTGATCCAGGTCGCCCTCGTAGACCACGACGCGACCCAGCGGCCCCGTGCGCACGATCTCCATCAGCTCCGCGGGATCGTCATCGAAGTCGAACGCGACGATGTCCACCCGCGGCGTCATCAGGTCCTGCACCTTCATCTGCCCCAGCGACAGCACCTGCTGGAGCATCTGCTCCTCCTCGCGATCGATGACGCCGCGCTGCTGGCTCAGGTCGAGCAGCGCGCCCAGCTCGTGCGCCGACAGCTCGGACTGACCGCGGGCCGGCGCGAGGATCCGCGCGAGGGGATGGATCACGAGATGCGAGGAGATCATGCGCACGGGCGCGAACAGCCGGTGCGCCGCCACGAGGGGCACCGCCGTGACGCGCGCCCAGGTCATCGCGTGCCTCGACGCCACGAGCTTGGGGAGGACCTCGCCGCCCATGATCAGCACCCACAGCGGCACGAAATGCAGCGCCGCGACGGCCCATCCCGAGACGACCTCGTGCTCCTTCATCCGCAGCAGCAGGATCTCGCTGGTCACGAAGAAGCTGACGTTGACGAGCATGTTGCCCAGCATCAGCGTCACGAGGAGCATGCGCTTCTGGTCGAGCAGGCGGCTGACCGCCCCGGCGACGAGCGAGCTACCGCGCCGCATCTGGAGCCGCTGGTGGCTGCTGAGGCTGAAGAAAGAGGTTTCCGAGCCGGAGAAGAAGCCGCTGAGCGTGACGAGGACCGGCAGCGCCGCGAGCATCAGGATGTAGGGCAGGCTGAGCAACGTCGGTCACACGTGCGGCGGCGAAAGGCCGTCCCACTGGTGCTCGCTGACCGCGGCCACGACGCGTTCGGCCACCTCGACGGCCGCGTATCCCGCGGCGCCGTCGACCTCGGGTCGCCCGCCGCCGCGCACCGCCTCGATGAAGCTGGCAAGCTCCGCGGTCAGCGGATCGTCCTTGGCGTCGACGCCGTCCATCCTGAGCGACTCGATGTTCACGAGCTTCGCGTAGTCGAGGTTCGACAAATCGTCGCCGGCGGCGAGGCGCGCCCTGACTTCGGCAAGGGCGTCGGCGTTGTCGCTCTTGCGGATGATCAGACCGCTGCGGTTCTGGTAGTCGAGCGTGATGTAGGCCTGCTCGCTGAACACGCGCATCCGCCGGTGCGTCTTCAGCGCGAGGCGGCTGGCAGTCAGGTTCGCGACGCACCCGGACTCGAAGATGAGCCGTGCGTTCGCGACATCCTCGTGGGTGCCGAGCACCGCCACGCCGGCCGCGTCGACGCGCGCCAGCGGGGACCGGGCGAGCATCAGCGCGATATCGAGATCGTGGATCATCATGTCCATCACGACGCCGATGTCGAGTGATCGGAAGGTCATCGGGCTGACCCGGTCGATCTCCATGAACCGCACGGTGACGTCGAGCTTCGACATCGCGCGCACAGCGGGATTGAAGCGCTCGGTGTGTCCGGCCTGCAGGATCGCCCCGGACTTCTCCGCGATCTCGACGATGCGGCGTGACTGCGCGACGTTCGCCGCCAGCGGCTTCTCGACGAGACAGGCGACGCCGCGCTCGAGCAGGCCTCCGGCGACCGGAAGATGATGCGACGTCGGCACGGCGACGGAGACCGCCCTGACCTCCGGGTGGCGCTCGAGCAGCTGCTCGCAGCTTTCGCACGCATCGCAGCCCGACTGCTCCGCGACGGCGCGGCACTGATCGGGATCGCGATCCACGACCGCGACGAGGTCGACGCCCTGAAGCTGATGGTAGATTCGCGCGTGGTGCCGGCCCATTCTGCCGACGCCGACGACAGCGGTGGCGATGGCCGGATCGTGGGGCATGATTCCCATGGTAGCGGAGACGGGGTCATTTCTCATTCCGTCTGACTGCCAAGGGCGATTTGTTCGTTTCGGAGGTCGCGCGCCGAATCTCTTGAATCGAGAACGATCAGCAGGAATGAGAAATGATCGGTTGCTACCATTTATGGATGGGTTCGAACGGTAAGAAACGCGTCGAGACGGCACCGGACGGCACGGGCGCGACGCCGCGGCGCGCCATCGCACGACCCGAGGCGCCCGGCGGCGGCGTCGACGACGCGTCGAAGCCGTTCCGTCCCGTCATCGGCGTCACCATGGGCGACCCTGCGGGCATCGGACCGGAGGTCGTCATCAAGGCGCTCGCCGATCCGAAGGTCCGGAGCCTCGGCCGATTTCTCGTGTTCGGTATGAACGAGCTGCTCGGCTACGCCGCCGATCTCGCCGAGATCGAGCCGTACTGGTGGCGCCTGCAACACGATTCGCAGCGCTCGACCTACGACCTCGTGCACAACGTGGTCGTGATGGACTACGACGAGTACTCGATTCTCGGCCAGGCGGTCGCGAAGCCCACCAAGCAGGGCGGCGAAGCCTCACTGCGTTTTCTCGACGACGCGATGACCGCCGCGATGGCGCCGATCGGGGCGCCGGGCTCGATCGACGCCCTGGTTACCGCCCCGATCTGCAAGGAATCGTGGCGCCTGACCGGCGCCAGCTTCCCCGGGCACACGGAGTACCTGGCCCGCCGGACCCGCAGCCGGCGCGTGGCCATGATGTTCCACAGCCCCAGGCTCAACATCGTCCTCGCCACCGTGCACATTCCGCTCATGCACCTGCGCGACAGGTTCACGATCGGGTGCGTCTTCGACCCGATCGACCTGGGTCACGAAGCGATGGTCAGAATGGGCGTCCGGGAGCCGCGCATCGGCGTGTGCGGTCTCAACCCTCACGCGTCGGAGAACGGCCAGTTCGGTGACGAGGAGACGCGGATCATCACGCCCGCCATCGAGATGGCGCGGAACGCCGGCATCGACGCGGTCGGGCCGTTTCCCGCGGACACGATGTTTCGCGACGGGGCGCGCGACCGCTTCGACCTGATCGTCGCGATGTACCACGACCAGGGCCTGATCCCGATGAAGATGCTCGCGTTCGACGAGGCGGTGAACCTGACGCTCGGGCTGCCGATCATCCGGACGAGCGTCGATCACGGCACCGCGTTCGACATCGTCGGGAAAAACGCCGCCGACCCGGGCAGCATGAAGGCCGCGATCCAACTCGCGGCACGCCTGGCGCATCAGCGCCGACGCGCCCGGTCCGACACGGCCCGACTCGGCGCCCCGTAGCTGAAGGCGCCAGAATTCGGGTCCCCCACTCGCAACGCGAACCCTCTCCGAAGTGTGACCACTTCGGCTACTGCGTTTCGTGCGCTCAATGAATCTCGGCGTCCCGCTTCGGATCGAAATCCGGCGGCACGACGTTGAGCGCTCCGGAAGGCGGATCGGCGAGCACCTGCCTCAGCGCGCCGATCGTAAAGATGAGCAGCAACGCAAGCACCACGCAAAGCAGCGCATGCCACAGGCGGCTGAGCAGCGAAGTATCGCCAGTCCACATCGCGACGCCGGCCGCGAGAAGGATCGCGAGCATGACGACATTGGTCACCAGTGCGCCCCATCCCGATCGTGGCTTCTCCGACTGCAGTCCGAGACCGAATACCATCAGTGCCAGGCCCCCGAGCGTGGAGAACATGACCATCATCATCACCCCGAACCGGGCCGGCTTTTCGAAGACGCGCTGCAGCGCGTTGCGCGAGACATCCTCGCGCTCCTCGGCCATCTCCGCCTCGATGGGCGACCACTGCGGATCCCACATGAACGAGCTGCTGCAGATGCAGCAGGAGGAAAGGAAGTAAGCGGCCCCCACGGCCTGCAGGAGGACCCCGGTGCCCTGGGCGAAGGCGCGCGGCGGCGGCACCGTCGTGTCACGGACTTTCGATGCGCGCCTCGTCGATCCGTTTTCCGTAGTCGTCAAGATAGCCCTTGTGCTTCGTGGCGATCTGCACGACCGGATCTTCACCGTCGCCGTCCGCGAGGTTGCCGGCAAGCTCCGAGGCGGCCTGGCGGATCGTGTCGCACTGCTCGATCAGTTCGGCCTGCTTGCCGACGACCTTCTCGGCCACGGCCGCGACCCGCTCGGCATAGTCTCCGCCGAGCCCTTCGGACTGGATGCGAATGAGCTCCAGGATGCGCGCGTAGCTGCCCGAGACCACGACCTGCTGGCTCACGACGTGAAGCTGCGTCAGGTAGGCCGAGAGCAGCGCGGCGCCGGCCGGACCGGACGTCCGCCCGCCCTGCACCAGCGACACCGCGTCGCCGGCGAGCGTCGCGGCCTTGTCGAACTGGCCGTCGACGCCGGTCACGTACCGGTCCTGAAGCTGCTTGAACTTCTCATCGAAGATCGCGACGCCCTCCTGCGTCTTCTTGCCGTCCACCTCGGCGCGAAGGCGGGCGACCGCCGACTCGCGTCCCTCCGAGTCGGTCACCTGCTGACCCAGCCACGCCGCGGCGTCGCGATGCGCGTCGAGACGCTTGCTGTCGATGTCCCAGGTGCTCTTCAGGCCGGCGAGCCTCAGCTCGCGAACCTGGATCTCGCTCTGGACGTGCGCCGACTTCATCCGCCCCTTCTCCACCTCCTTGTGCGTGTCGAATCGCTCCTGCCCCTTCTGCGTGAACGCCCTCTCGCGAAGCTTCGCGACGGCGGTGTCGACCTCGTGCTTCTGCTCCGTCAGCCGCTCGATCTCGGATTCGAGCTGCTCGATCTGGCTCGCGCCCTGCTCGACATCAGCGGCGAGCGCGGTCTGCCGGTCCGCGTGCGTCTTTCGCTCGCGCTCCACCTCGTTGCGAAGCGGCGTCTCGTCATGCTCAAGCATTCGTACGAGCGCGTCGAGCTGCCCGAGACGCATCAGGTCGCCCAGGAGCTTCGCCGTCCCGTCGTCCATCTGCGACCACTCGGTCGTGGCCCCGCGCGCCAGGTGCCGCGCCGCCGAGCCCTGGTAGGCCGCAAGCATGCGCTTGACGGCAGTCTGCTGGTCGCGCGATCCGACCCGCGCGCGGACCGCCGCCTGCAGGCGCGTGCGAATCTTCTCGATCTCCTGCTGCCGGTGCTCCTGAAACGGCAGCAGCTTGCCGGTCTCGGGATCCTTCGCGTTCGCCGGCACGAAGCCCCGCTCGGCCGCCAGCGCGAGCTGGAGCGTCTGCTCCAGCTCGGCCTGCGCTGCCGCCCGCTTGCGCGCGTCCTGATCGCTGCAGGCTCCGAAGCATCCGAACACGATCACCAGGGCGAGAATCCGATTCACAGGCAGCGTCCTTTCCTGTTCCCGTGTAACCCGCTGACCGCGGCCGAATAGCGATGAAGAGTCTCGAAGGCCACGAAACGATGATCCATTTGCTGATGAACCACCCTATTCCTGTCCGGCCGGCTCATCCGAGTCCTCATCGGCGCTCTCATCGGCGTCCTCGTCGGAGGCCTTCTTTCCGGACACCGGGGGCCGGTACTGAATCAGGTATCTCGGTCGGACCGGCTGAAGCATCCGGATCCACGACACGATGGTGCGGACGACGGGGTCATTTCGGGGCCTGAGGCGCGGCTCCCATCCGGGTACGTCGGGGTGCGGCGTCGAGGCTTCAGACCGCGGCCGACCATATTGAATCAGCAGTGAGTTCAGCGGCTTCTTCCCTTTCCCCCGGTCGATCATGTCGTATTTCGCGGCCGAAGGATACATATCGAGCAGGTAAAAGTTCGTGTAGACCGTTTCGTCGCTCGAGGGCCGACGACGAAACAGGTAATACTTCACGTCCTCGTTCTCGCCGTGGCACCCCGCGCTCGCACAGTAGTTCACGACATAGTTCCGATGCACCTTCTTCTTGAAGAAAGTGAAAGCGCGGGGATCGCGCTTCATCTCGACGTCACCGTAGAGCGCGCGGACGCCGGGATGCTCCTCCGACATGTCGAACATCTTCTGCAGCTGCACGTACCCCTTCGCGCCGCGAAAGCGGCGCCGGCTGGGGTCACCGCGAAGCTGGGGATCGACATTGCCGTATCGGTCAATCAGAAGGTCGATCGTCTTTCGATCGATCTTGATCGCCGGACGTCGCCTGAGATCGACCTGCCAGACCTTCAGCTCGTTGATCTGGCGCTGACCGAGGCGCGGATCCTTCTTCTCCCCGTCGTCGTCCTTGTCCGTATCCCTGCTCTTCTCAGCCCCGGGTTTCCGTTCCGTCGTCGCCCGCAGGCGCCGGCGACTGTCCACCACCTTGATCAGCGACTTGAGCCGCTCCTCGTCGGGAAATCGGCGGCGCAGGTCGTTGAGCTCGCGCAGGGACAGGTCGTACTGCTTCTTCTCGTACAGGTCGTAGGCGAGCTTGTACCGGCCCTCGAGATCGTCGGCCTTCAGGCCGGCGCGGGCCGTCTCGTACGCCTTGAGCGCGGCATCGTCGCTGGCGGCCGGCGCGGCGATCGCACCGGCACCGATGATCGAGCCGGCGATGAGCAGCGTCATCGTCATCTGACGAAAGGTCGCCATCATGCAGGCTCCGGCTTACGCCCCGTCCCGCTCCCGGAGCTTTTCTTCGGCCATCGTGATGAGGTGCTCCAGCCGGACCGGCTTGAGCATGTAGGCATCGACGCCGAGGTTCTCGGCGTACTCCTGATGCCGCTTGCCCTCATTGGCAGTCACCATGAACACGACGGGCGGCGGGCTCAGCCTCTTAATCCGCTCGAGAACCAGGAAGCCGCTTCGCTTGGGAAGCATCATGTCCAGCACGACCAGCTCGGGCTGGTCGTTCTCGCAAATGCGCACGGCGGTGTTGCCGTCGCCGCACTTCTGCGTCTCGGCACCCTCGGCGCGGAGCGCCTGGTCGATGGAGGCCAGCACTTCCTGGTCATCATCGACGACGAGGATGCGCCGACCCTGCAGCCGTTGATCTGTTTCCTGTTCCACCATCGGTCATGCGTCTCCTGGCCAGTGAGGAACGTCTAATTCTCATGCCGCGGGCCCGGCAAGTCAACCGCCGGGCAGGGGTGGGAGGGCGCCCCGGCTCGGTTCAGACGCGGCGCCAACGACCCGTAGTGTACGTGATCCAGTGGGTTTACGAAACCACGGCCACGGCCCGTCCCGCTTCCCGGGTGCATGACGGCTGACGCGGGCATGATTCAGACTGCTCCAGAGGATTGGGTGGCCGGGGTCGAGCGCAGCCACCCACTCTGCGAACGATTCCAAAGGGACCCGCGAAGGCTGTCATAAACCCCCGCTTCCCGATCCCCGTCAATCATTGCGTTGCGGGTCAGCCGATTCCTCCCCCTGACGCGCCATCCGGTCGATCGTCGCCTGGTCCATCCAGGGCAGCGCCTCGAGGTTGCGCCGCAGCCGCGCCGGCATCGGTCTGCCCTGCCGTTCGAAGCGGGGTCGGCTGCGCCACCGCCGATGCATCCAGAGGTACTGTTCGGGCCGGCTCGCAGCCATCCGTTCGATGGCGTGCGTGTACCGCGCGGTGACGTAATAGAGCGGGTCCACGGCGGACTGCCAGTCATCCGGGTAGATGACGTCGCTGGTGCCGATCTCGAATCGAAGCGGCCCCGTCCGGTACGCGTAGCCGCAGACAATCGGCAGGTTGCGCTGCAGCGCGAGCAGGCCGATCGACTTCTGGGCACTGGCCAGCTGCCCGAAGAACGGGACGAAGGTCCCGCGATCGCCAGCGTTCTGATCCGCGATGAATCCCAGCGACCGGCCCGCGTCCAGCTCGCGGGGCATCCGTTCGGCGGCCCCCCACTTGGTAATGATCCGCATGCCGCGCTGCTGGCGGATGCCGAACAGCCATCGGCCGATCATGGGGTTGTCCAGCGGCCGCGCGATCGCGCTGATCGGCACGCCGAGCAGCGCAAGCTGGTAGCCGAGCACCTCCCAGTTGCCCAGGTGCCCGGTGACCATCAGGAACGGTCGCGACGAGCAGAACAGCTCGATCGCCTGAGCCATGGGGTTCAGATGCACCCGGTCGGGCCAGCTTGCCGCGTTCAGCATTCGCGGGGCGTGACAGACCTCGATCGCAAGCTTCACGAAGTGCTCGAAGGACCGACGCGCCAGCAGGCCGATCTGACCGCCGCTCATGTCGGGGAAGGCGATACGAAGATGATCCCGCGCCCGCTCGCGGTGACGTCGATCGCAGCGATAGAGCAGACGGCCAAGCGCTTCGGCCAGGGCGAGGTTGCCCTCGACGTTCATGCAGGTGAGCGCCGCGATGCCGGTCCTGGCGGCCAGGTACTCGGCCCACAGTATCACCGGCGACCGCGCCTTGCGCCGCTTCCCGGGCCTGCGCCCGACGGCGCCCGCCGGGGTCATCGCTGGTAGTAGCCGACGAGCCTGAGGAAGCGGTTCTGGTTCAGTATGGGGATGTGCAGCTTCTGCGCCTCGGCAAGCATCTGCTGGTGCTCGAGGTAGGAGTTCTTCTTCTTCTCGTAGATCACCCGCTCGGTCGGCGGCGCGTCCTCGCCGGGATCGGTCGGGAGGTCCGGCTCGACGCCCACCACCAGGTAGTCGGTGTTGTAGTCGAGCCCCGAGTCGTCCGACTCGACCGCAGCGGTCTCGGTCACGTCGCCGCCCCACCGACGGATCATGCCGGCGATCCGTACGGTGTCCCGCGTGCTGGGCACGCCCACGCCGTCGATGTCGAACTTGCCGTGCACGTGGAAACGGAAGCGGGCGTTCGGGTCGTAGACGATGTTGGCGATCTGGTTCTCGGCCGCCACGACCTTGCGCGGCGAGCGCCGCACGATCCGCGCCACCGACGCGTTCGCAAGCGGCTTGACCACCTCGATCGTCGCGATGCCGCGGCTCTTCTCGAGGTCGTCGAACTTGATCAGCCTGTCCGCTTCGAACACCTCGAAGGTCATGCCCGGCTGCACCCGGTCCTCGCGGGAGAGGTTGATGTAGACGAGATCGCTGTCCCTGGCGAAGGACACGATGTACCCGTCGGCGTCAACCACGTGGGTCAGCTTCGGTCCTTCAGGGCCGTCCCGGCCCTTCGTCTGGTCCCCGATGTCGGTGAGCTCTCGCTCGAGCTCCGAGATCTTGCTCCTCAGGTCCTTGAGCTCCGAACCCATGTCGGTGCGGCTCTGCCTGAGCTGGTCGTCCAGCGCCGTCAGCTCGTCCTCGCGGGCCTGCTTGAAGCTGTCGAAACCGTCGTGAAGCTCCTCGTAGCGGCTGCGGATCTCCGCAAGTTCGTCGTCGAACTTGCTCGCGAGCGCCTGCTTCTCACTGACCGCCGCCCCGGCCCGTGCGTTGGCGTCCTCCAGGTCCTCCTTCGCCTTGCGGGCGTTTTCGGTCGCCCGGTCCAGCTCGGCAGTGAGCTGCTTCACCTTGGCAGTCAGGGACACGCCCTCGGCGAGGTTCAGGTTCTTCAGTTCGGTCGCGATGCCCGACATCGTCGCGTCGTGCGAGCTGATGTGGGTCTTCAGCCGTCGGTTCTGGTCCCGCAGGTACTCGACGAGCGTCTGCGGTGACTTCTGGTTGCGTGCCGCGTCGCGCAGCTTGGTGAAATCGGCGCTCGATCGGTTGCGGACCGACACGTACTCGGCCGCGTCGTCCTCGACGGCCTCGCGCTCGTCCTGGGCACGGGTCACCTGGGCCCGGAACACGATGGCCAGGATCAGGCACAGAATGAATCCGAATCCAAGCAATACGGTGGCGACGGCCCATCCTGCCGCCCCACTGGAAGAGGCTCGCGCGCGTGCCATGGTCACGACTCCTGCTGTAGCGTGGTTGGGACCCGTCCCGGCCTGGGGCCCGCCTGGTGGTTCTCGTAAGTGTCGCCCATCCTGTCGGTAGCGTCAAGGCCCGCCCGTCCGCGGGCATGATCAGGGGATCGGGGAATCATGCACCCCTCCTCCTCGTCTTCGTCCTCATCGACCCGCCGTCCGCTCGCCCGCCGCCCGGGCCTTGTTGACCGCGTCGATCACCTGGCCCGCCCGATACCAGTCGGCCTTGAAGATCTCGCTGCCGTCCGGCGCGAACACGACGAGCACGGGGATCGTCGCCCGTCCGATCTTATGCAGCATTTCGCGGCCGTCGGCGTTGCGGCGGTTCGTGATATCGACCTTCAGGGCCGTCACGTCAGGCCCTGTCAGGATCTCGACGACCTCGCGGGTGCTCAGCACCTGGCGCTCGAGAAGCTTGCAGTTGAGGCACCACTGCGCAGTGAAGTCCATGACGACCACGTCGCCTCGCTTCAGCGCCTCGTCGAACTGCGCCGGGCTGTAGGGCGTCCAGACCTCGCGGTCGCGCGCTTCGGCGTCCGTCAGCGCCCAGGCGCCGTAGATCGATCCCAGCGTCACCAGGACACCCAGGCCGGCAAAGACGGCGCGCGGCGTCGCGGCGGTCGTGATCCGGAACGTGCGCCAGGCCAGCCAGCAGCCGGCGGCGGCGACCCAGGCGGCGATCGGCCACCAGACCGACGACGACCCTCCGGATCCGACGAGGCTGACGAAGCCGACGCCGACGAAGTACGACGCCGCGGCGAGCATCAGCAGCCCCATGATCTGCTTGATCAGCTCGTTCGCCGGCCCGGTCTGCGGCATGCGCCCTGCCCACGCGGGGAAGGCGGCCAGGACGGCGTACGGCAGCGCCATGCCGACGCCGATTGCCGAGAACGTGATCATCGTGACCCCCGCCGGCTGGGTCACGGCCCAGGCGACGGCCGAACCCATGAACGGCGCTGTGCAGGGCGTCGAAAGCACCGCGGTCATCGCCCCGAAGCCGAACGAGCCGGCGACGGTGTCGTGTCCGAGCGGAATCCTGTAAACGAATGCGGGCAGTCGGACGGAGAACACCCCGCACATGCCGACCGCCATCACCGCGATGAGAATGCCGACGCCGATCGTGAACAGCGGATACTGAAAGAGCTGGTTCGCGGCGGTGATCTCGGAGATCGTCGCGACGGCGGCGCCCAGGGCCAGCCAGAACGCGACGACGCCCGCCGACATGATCAGCCCCGATCGAAGGCACTGCGCCCGGTCCCTGCTCGTTTTGCTGAGCGCCATGATCTTGATCGGGATCATGGGGAGCACGCACGGCGTCAGGTTCAGCAGAAATCCGCCCACGGCGGCATGGAAGAGGATCACGGCCGTGCCCCAGGTCAGCAGCGGCGCCCCCGAGGTCGCGGTCGCGGGCGGCGGATCGTCGACCTCGGCCTGAACGAACGCCGCGAACACCTCCGCGTGGGTCGGCTCCGTTGCGGTCCCGGCGGCGACCACGGGCAGCTCGAACGGCAACTGCATCGCCGTGGGCACATGGCAGATCATGTCGTTGCACGCCTGGTAACGCAGAGAAACCTGCCCCTCGAGACGGCTGGGCTTCGCGCCAGGCGAGATGCGCACCGGGACGAAGCAGACGGTGCGCTTCTCGAATATGCGTAGCGGCTCGTCGAAGACCTCCGTCTCGTATAGGGTTGCGGCCGGGTACACGACCTTCGAGAACGTCAGGTCCGTTGGACCGGTCAAGGCGATCTCTCTTGCCTCCTGCGCGA
>NYZC01000366.1 GCA_002686995.1 Phycisphaeraceae bacterium
CGTCTATATCACCGCGATCTGCCCGCCGAACTTGACTGCGCTGCATGAGCGTTCGAACTTCTCCGCACCGTGCGCAGAAGTTACAATCTGAGAATCTAATAGCTCAATGATTTGATGACGCCGGTTTCATCTGGCAGCCTTCGACAAACACTTCGAAGAAGTCGTCCATCGTCTCCAGCTCGACGTGCTCGATCGTTCGGACCAGCGCCTCGATCGATTCGCGGCAGCGGCGTGAGCGGAGCATGCGCCCGGCGCCGCGCGCGGCGCTGTTGCCGATCTTCTCGATGCGGTCGAAGGGCACCGGGGCGAGAAAGCCGATGTCGACCGCGCTGGCGGCATCGACGTAGTTGGCGAAGCCGCCCGCGAGGTAGAGGCGGTGGATGTCGTCGGGCCGGACGCCGAAGCGGCGCATCAGGATGGCCTGGCCGCAGGTGTTGGCGGCCTTCGCCTGGGCAAGCTCGCTCGCGTCCCGTCGCGAGAAGGTGATGCCGTGCTCGGGCACGATTTCGTGCTCGGTCCTGCGATCGGGAAAGACGCCCTTCGGGGTCATCAGGTCGTGGCGTCGAAGCTCGGCCAGCAGGTCGATCAGGCCCGACCCGCAGATGCCGCGCGGCGGACCGTCGCCGATCGTCTTGTATTCGAAACGGCCGTCCACGTACCGGATCGATTCGATCGCGCCTTCGCATCCCGGCATGCCGAAGGTCACCAGGCCTCCCTCGAACGCGGGGCCGGCCGGGCACGACGCCGCCATCAGGCGCCCGCGGTGACCGATGACCACTTCGGTGTTCGTGCCCACGTCGACGAGCATCACCGTCTGGTCCTGGGCGGCGATGTCGATCATCACGAGATCCGCGGCGACGTCGGCTCCGACGTGGCTCGCGATCAGCGGAGCGCCGAAGACGCGCGCGTTGCGGTTCACGTAAAGGCCGAGGTGGCGCGCCGATTCGTTCAGGGCCGTCGTGGATCGCCTGCCCTCGATGAACTCGTGCTCGATCGTCGACTTGTACGGCTTTTCGCCGATCGTCTGGACGTCGAGGCCGAAGAACAGGTCGCGCATCGTGCTGTTGCCCACGATGACGACCTCGTAGATCTGCTGCCGTCGGATCGAAAGCTGCTGGCACAGGACGCGGATCTCGCTGTTGACGGCGTTGATGATCGCGCGGTGCAATTCGCCCTGGAACGCCTGGGCGTCGTAGCTGATCCGGTGCATGATGTCGCTGCCGCCGAACCGCTGCGGGTTTTCGAACGACGTTTCGTAGACCGCGCGCCCGGACTCGAGGTCGATGAGCACGGCGACGACGGTCGTCGTGCCGACGTCGATGGCGAGCCCGTACAGCGTGCCCTGGTCACGGTCGATCTGCTCGTCGCCGTAGAAGACGCCGTCGCCGCGGCGCGTGACCATCGGGTCGAGCGGGGCGGCAGCGTCGTCCTCGCCCGCGGGCAGGATCTTCGGCGCGCGCCGCAGGATCGCGAAGGTCACGTCCTGGTCGGCGCGCTCGAGGACGGCCTGGCACGCGAGACGGAACGGGGGCTTGAGAAACGCTTCGGACTCCGTGGGCGCGCCGAGCGCCTCGGCGCCGCGCTGGATCTCGACGACGCATTCGTGGCAGTGGCCGGTGCGCCCGCAGGAGGTCGGCACTCGGACGTCGAACTCGTCGGCATAGTCGAAGATCGTGCGCCCGGCGATCGCGGGACGGCTGACGTCCTCGTGGGCCACCGCGCCACCGCCCTTTTCGCTGGATCGTCCGGCCCTGATCTGGTCACGCATCGGCTCGTAGCTTTCCGGTTCGGTTTCCCAGGCGGTGCGGTAATCCAGCTGGTCGTCGTGCGCGCAGACCGGCAACTGCCCCTTCTCCTTCGGCTTGCGCTTGTTCCGGCATCCGAAGGCGGCCGTGCATTGATCGAAGCGGTTCTTGTAGGGGCACCGGCACTGCGCCTGCTCGTCGGCGTGGCGGACGATGTCCGAGAGGATCCCGGTGAGGCGGTCGCGGCGCTTCTGGATCTCGGAGGGGTCGATGGGCATGGGCTCTTGCAGTGTGCTCGGAGACGGCGTCCTGGCGGCAAACGTCGGCGAACCGCGCGGCGTAAGCCCGCGGGTCTGCTGGCCATGGTGTTCAAGGCGCTCCCGCCGCTGCGATGTCGTGGGCGCGGTCCACCTGCCGGCTTACGCCGGCAGTTCGCCGGTCTTCCCGGACTGAACCGATGACGTTTAGCGCGCTTTCGCGCCCGTGCCCGAAAGGTTCTTCGCCACGTCGACGCACTCCACGGCATTCTCGCCGTAGGCGTCTGCTCCCATGTCCTCGGCGAACTGGGGCGTCACGGGCGCGCCGCCGACCATGAATTGCACGTCGTCGCGCAGGTCGGCGTCGATGAACGCCTCGATCGTCTTGCCCATGTTGGGCATCGTGGTCGTGAGCAGCGCGGACATGCCCACGACGTTGGCCTCGTGCTCCTCGACCGCGTCGATGAACTCGTCCGGCGAGGTGTCCACGCCGAGATCGATCACTTCGAAGCCGGCGCCGCGCAGCATCATGATGCAGAGGTTCTTGCCGATGTCGTGCAGGTCGCCCTTGACGGTGCCCATGATGATCTTGCCAATCGGTTTGATGCCCGAAGCCGACAGGATCGGCTCGATGTGCGCCATGCCTGCCTTCATCGCCCTGGCGCAGGCCAGCACCTCGGGCACGAAGATGAAGTTCTCACGGAACTTGATGCCGACGATCGCCATCCCGGTGATCAGGCCGTTGTCCATCACCTCGGTCGCCTCGAGCCCGGCATCGAGCGCGGCACGGGTCATCTCGTCGACGCTGGTGTTGTTGCCGTCGATCAGCGCGGCCGCCATGTCCTGCAGCGAAGGTCGCGCGCTGGCATAGAGATCGATGATCTCCTGCTTCTCCTCGTCGCGCTCGATGTACTCCGTGATTTCGTTGCGGACGAATTCGTTCTGAATGTCGCTCAGTTCCGCCATGATCACTCCTGGATCATCGGGCGGCCGCGCGCCGCGCGGCCGTCGGTCTCAGTTGTTCGAAACATGCTCCCGGTGCCAGTCGCGGACGGCACGAGGAATCGCCTTGAGGTTCTCGATCGAGGTCTGCAGCGGAATCGCGCACTCGGGGCCGACCAGCTGCACGCCGGCGTCCAGGTTCTTGCGGACCTCGGCCTCGACGTCCTCCGGCCCCTTCGAGTAGAGCGTCTCGGGGTTGTTGACGTTGCCGATCAGCGAGATGCGGTGGCTGCAGATGCCCATCGACTCGCCCGGGTCGTTCTTGGAGTCGAAGTGGAAGGCCGCCATTCCGGTCTGCGCGATGTAGTCCATCCGGTCGACGGTCCGGCCGCAGATGTGCAGGATCAGCGGTATGGGGATCTCGTCGACGAACTCGATGTGCATTTCCTTGAGGTAGCGGTCGTAGTAGTCGCCGCTGACGAGGTCGCCCGTGGCGTGGTCGGGCAGCGTCAGCGCGTCGGCGCCCGCGTCGATCTGGGCGCGCCCGAAGTCGACGGTGACCTGCTTCATCAGGTCGAGGCACTTCTTCGTCTGGTCCGGGTCGTCCAGCGACATCAGGAGGAACTTCTCGACGCCCATCGTGTGGTAGCCGAGTGACCACGGGCCCATCGTCTTGCCGATGATGGCCACGTCGTCGCCCAGCTCGCGGCGGAGCAGGCGGATCGCGTCGAGGACGCACTTCGTATCGGGGTGGGTCAGCAGGTCCGAGGGGATCCTGATGTCCTCCGGCTTCGACCAGATGGGCTCGCTCATCTTCACGGTCGGCCAGTTGTCCTTCTCCTCCCACTGGATCTTGCAGCCCAGCGCCGACGACTCCTGGATGATCGTGAACACCGGCATGACGCTGTCGAATCCGAGCTCGGTGTGCCCGGTCGCCGCCAGGAGGGCCATCTTGCGGGGATCGCGGTTGGCGTTCGGGAAGTGGGCGTCGACGAGGTCCATCAGCTCCACGGTGGCGACCGACGTCGGGTTGCACACGGGCGTCCGGTCCACCGGCTCGCGCTTGAGGGCGGCGAGCACGCGCTGGCGCGGGGTCATGGGCGCGACGGTCGAGGCGTTTGCGTTCATGCGTTCACCTGTGCTCAGTCCTCGCCGGGGTCGGGGCCGTCACCCGTGCCCGACTCGAGGGCCTGGTCGAAATCGTAGTTGCGGCTGATCAGCAGCCGCGCGCCGACGTCCGAGGTGTTGATCACCTGGTGCTGCAGCGTGGCGTCGAAGAAAGTGATCTCGCCGCGACGCAGGACGATTTCCCGCCGGTTGCGGGCGCGGGTCGGGAACTTGAGCGTCACCGCCTCCCCTTCGTCGAGCCGCATCATCTCGGTGCCCGCGAAGTGGCGGTGCAGGCCGGAGCTTCCGCCGGGCTCGAGCTCGAGATAGAGGTGGTGCATCGGGCACCCGGCCAGCTGCTCGAGCGGGAAGAAGTACCGGGCGCCGCGGGCCTGGGGGTCCTGCAGCGGCGCCTCGATGTAGTCGGTCGGGGCGAGGTGGATGGTGGGCCACACGCGGTCGGCCAGCGTGTCGAACAGTTGGACGACGTCGATCTCAAAGATTTCGCTGAGATACTGGAGCATCTGCCGATCGCCGTACTCGACGTGGATCTGCCCCTTCAGCAGCCGGGAGAAATGGGGCCGGCTGCTGCCGAAACGCTTGATCTCGGCCTTGCTTACAGCGTTCTGCTCCACCCAGCGGGCCTTGATCCGCTCGGCCCGCTCGGCCAGGTCGACGGGGTGGATGCCCACCGCGTCGCACCAGGCGGACAGGAACCGCGCGAGATTGCGCAATTCCTTGCGGGCCAGCGGATTGCTGCCGCGGGCCACGTCGCGGGGGTCTTCAGTATGGGCGTGCGGGCCGTCCATCGTCGTCTGGGCGTTCTCAGGTAATTCTCAGGTTATCTGACCTAAATTGTTGTCAGATCAGATGTTAAGGATATGAAGGCAGGGGGCGAATGTCAAGCCCAGGCAAACGGTCCGGGGATCGCACGCGGCGCGCCATCTCCATCCGAGTTCACCGAGTCCATCCGTACGCAATCCGTAGCCCATCCGTGGCCCATCCGCGGTCCACCAGGCGTCATTCGTCCTGGTTGCCCGGAGCCGACAGGACGCCGCGGCCGGACGCGTCCTCCTCCTCGCGCATCGCCGCGCGGACGTTCTGCGCTCGGAACAGCAACTGACCCATGAGGGCGTCATGCGCGGTGCCGCAGCCGAAGGCGACGCGGGTCGGATCATCGTCGGACTGGTCTATCTCGCACAGCTTGGCGAAGCCCCTGGCCACGGCGCCAGCCCGGCGCTGCCCGTCGCTCTCGGCCGGCACGATCTCGTATTGTCCGTCGCCCAGGCTTTGCACCGTCAGCTCGCAATCGGCCTTCTTGTCGAATGCGGTCAGCGGCAGCGCCCCGGGGGTCGAGGACGACTCGAGCTTGCAAATGTCGAGGAAGGCGCGCTTCAGGGCTCGTTCGTGCGTGCTTCCGCACGGGAATCGGAGCCATTGCGGGTCGTCCGCGACCGGCTCCAGCCCGATCATGGTGGTCAGGCAGCGCTCGAGGAACGCCTTGCGCTCGTCGACGCCGTCCTTTTGGCCGTAGGTGTGCAGGCAGTAGCGGCGCTCGCCGTCGACGACGCGCTCGTAGAGGCCGAACGACACGTTGTGGCAGTGACGGTCCATCGAGTACAGCTCGATGCGTCGTCCGATTTCGAGGGTCTTGCTCATGTCTGGCTCGATGAATGCGCGTCGGGCGTCAAGTGTAAGGCCGGCGCGTCCCGCGCCCATGACCCTCGACACCTGAGCCCTTTCACTCGTGAACTTCGACGATTTCTGCGCTCAGGCCCTCCAGGTCGAGGATCGCGACCGTGCAGCGGTCGCTCACCCACCCGCAACATTCTCCCGGGTTGAGCACGAGCGTGGAATTGCTCATCTCGTTGACCACCTGGTGGGTGTGACCCGTAATCACCACGTCCGCGCCCTTCATGTCGTCCGGCTTGAGCCAGTCGATGAAGTGGTGCATCACGATCTTGCGGCCGCCCAACTCGATGCGGAGCGGACCGTCCTGAATGCCCGGGAGCAGCGCCTTGAGACCTTCCCGCTCGCCGTCGTTGTTGCCGTAGACGCAGTGCAGCGGCGCGGCGAGCCGGTCGGCGTGGATCAGTTGCGCGGCGAAGGGGGCGATGTAGTCGCCGGCGTGAAAGACCGCGGCGAGCTTGAGGCGCTCGAACAGGCTGATGGCGCGGCGAAAGGTCGGCAGTCGGTCGTGCGTGTCACTGATGACGCCAACTTTCAAAGCCGAACTTCCGTCGTGACCGGAGCCGGCGCGCAGATCCTCGCGGGGATCCCCGTCGCGTCGCTCCCTTGGGTCTCCGGGACACAAATGGGCGTCCCGTCTGGGAATATATCAGATACCGAGCCGCCTTTCACCACGCTATAATGTGCATCGACCCCGGATCCCGTCACTATGGCGCTCTATAACTTCCATCGCGTCCTGATCGCCAGTGCCATCCTTTTCGATTTCGGGTTCTCGCTTTACTGCTTTCGCCGGTACCAGATCACGGGAGAAGGCCTGCAATTGACCATGCTGGTCGCTTCCTCCGTGGTGACCGTCGCGATGATCGGCTACCTGATCCACTTCAACAAGGGCCTAGTGGTGTTCCAGCGGCAGGGGGCCCTCACCTGCGGCGATTGCGGCTACAACCTGGAGACCACGATGGCGGCGGGCCGCACGGCCTGCCCGGAATGCGGGGCCGCGATCCCGACGGGCTTCGCGTGACCTTCGACCTTCGACCTTCGACCTCTCAACTCTGAACGCCCATGTCCCGAATCGAGCAGCTGACCGCGATGCACGAGGCCGATCCGTCCGATCCCTTTCTTTCTTACGGGATCGCGATGGAGCACGGGAAGGCGGAGGCGTTCGAGCAGGCGATCGAATGGCTTGATCGGACGCTGGCGATCGACGAGGCGTATTGCTACGCGTATTACCAGAAGGCGCGGATGCTGGGCGAGCTTGGCGAGGACGCGCGGGCGCGGGGTATCCTGGCAAAGGGCATGGCGGCGGCACGGGCGGCGGGCGACGAGCACGCCGAGAGTGAAATGAGCGAGCTTCTCGCGACGTTGGATTGACGGGTTCGAGTCGATCCACCAGGTTCTTGAAGTATGGCTTCTTCCCCCGTCAACTTCTTGTCACGGTGACGAGAAGTTGTAGAACCACGGATGAACACGGATGAACACGGATTTTTCGGACCGGACGCCTCGTGGCGTCCGGAGGAGCAAAAACCGGTCTTGAACCCCGAACTCCCATCCGTGTCCGTCCGTGTCCATCCGTGGTTCCTGAAAGTTGCGGCTCAGCCGCGTTAGACTCTTCCGGTGTAACTTCTCGTCACGGCGACGAGAAGTCGAAGGTCCAAGGTCCAAGGTCCAAGGTCGAAAGCGGAACCGTCGATGCCCCACCGCGCCGGCCGGAGTCAGGTTCTTTCGACCTTCGA
>NYZC01000367.1 GCA_002686995.1 Phycisphaeraceae bacterium
AGCAGGCGATGTCGCTGTGCATCGTCGATGGAGGCCGACGCCGCCAACGGGCGATGCAGCCGGTCGACGCCAGGCAGAGTTTTGAGACAGAACCTAACGCCGCGGAGCCAGCCGGGTATCAAGTCACGGGCGCGCCGCCGGCGCTCATGGGAATCGCAGGCCGCGCTGCCCGAGCAGGTCAGGCCGCGCGCTGGACGTGACAGGCCGATCCGGCAGCCCGACGAGCGCGCCGTCCGCGTCGAGCCACTTCTCGTCGCTCCCATATAGACGCTCGACGAGCTGTTCGGTCAGGCGCGACAGATCCTCGGCACGCGCCGGGTCGCCGGCGAGATCGTGATTCTCGCGCGGATCGTTCTCGAGGTCGAACAGCTGGCGGTGATTGCCCGCGGGATAGTAGACGAGCTTGTACCGCGCGTCGCGCAGCATCCGGGTCGCGGTCTCGTCCTCAGCGATCTCACCGTAGAGGGTCGATCGGCGCTCATGGCCGACGAGTGAGATGCCCTCGACGGTGTCCGGAATGCCGACGCCCGCGAGGTCGAGCAGCGTCGGCATGACGTCGCGCAGTTCGGCGAGCCGATCGTCGTCGCGACCGACGTCCACGCGCTGACCCTTCAGCGCCGGAACGATCAGCAGCGGCACGTTCGCGGACCTCTCGTACATGACCCCCTTGGCCCACATCCGGTGATCGCCGAGCATTTCGCCGTGGTCGGAGGTGATCGCGATGATCGTGTTGTCGATCAGGCCCTGCTCGCGCAGGTACCCGATCACGACCCTGATCTGGTGGTCGATGTGCGTGATCAGCGCATAGAACGCCCGGCGGGCAAGATCGACCTCGTGGGGCGGCGCGCCCTCGATCGCGTAGCGGCCGAGGCGCTGTCGCAGCAGCCAGGGAAGGCGCTGCGCGTTCTCGGCCCAGGCGCCCGTCACCGTCGCGTCCATCTCGACCGACCGGTACTGCGCCATGTACGCCTCGAGCGGCCACAACGGCGGGTGCGGCGCCGTGAATGACATCGTCCAGAACCCGGGGCGCCCCGGATCGCGGCGGTGGATCATGCGGCACGTCTCTGCGGCCGTCCAGTTCGTCGGATGGCAGTCATCGGGCAGGTGCCAGGTGCGCGTCAGGTAGTCGTTGTTGCACATGCCCGAGGCGAACTCCATGCCGCCGAAACCGCGCTCGACGAGGTACTGCTCGTAGTCATCGGCGAAACCCTGCCCGTGGCAGCGCCCCTCCTCGTTCAGGCACACGTCGTCGAAGCCGATCCGGTCGCGCTGCGGGGTGACGTGAAGCTTGCCGACCGCGCCCGACTGGTACCCTGCGTCGCGAAACGCGCCGGCCAGCGTCATCACCTCCGGCAGCGGCATGCTGCGGAAGGTCCGGTCCCCGTGGCTGCGGCAGGTCAGGCCGGTCATGAGCGAACGACGGGCCGGGCCGCACACGGGACAGGCGGAATAGGCGTTGGTGTAGTTGACGCCACTGCGGCTGAGGTGCGCGAACGTGGGCGTCATGACGACCGGGTGGCCGGCGGGTCGCGTCATCGCGGCCGGCCAGTGATCGGCGCAGATGAGCAAAACGTTCGGGGCGTTGTCGTCGGGCATATCCTCTACTCTATCGAATGAGCGACGTCGTCTGAACATCGAACACCGAATCCCGAGTGCTGAACACTGAACACCGTCCCGCACCATACCGTCCCCACCGACCCGGGCATGACCTGGACGAAGGACGTCTCACCCGCCATCGAACCGCCGCCTGACGACGCGATCGATCCGCGCCCCGAGACCGAGTGGGACGACGGCCTGCAGCGCACGGGGGTATACGGCGCGGTGACGCCCAACCTGATCGCGACGCATGACGGACGTCTTCGGATGTACTACACGCAGATCCTGCCAAGACCCGAATTCCCCGCGGGCGCGAACGACTATTACAACGCTACGACGCGGATCCTGAGCGCGGTGTCGCGCGACGGCGCGACGTGGACCGCCGAGGTCGGGATCCGACTCGAAGCCAGTCAGTGCGGCGTCGACACGTTGCGCGTCGTGTCGCCGGAGGTCGTGCCGCTTGGTGACGGAACCTATCGCATGTACTTCGAGCGATGCGACGGCGCGGGATCCGGGCCGAGCCCCTCCTCGTTGAGGAGCGCGATCTCCAGGGACGGCGGCATGACCTGGATCGTCGAACCGGGTCGCCGGATGGGCGCGGACGGCGCGAGGTATATCTCACCACGGCTCATCCTCCTGGACGACGGTCGCCAGCGACTCTACTACGCGGAGCGCGGCGAAGGCATCCGCAGCGCGTTGTCGGACGATGACGGTCTCACGTTCAAGCAGGAAGCGGGGCTCCGCATCGAGTACGACATGGATGGCGGCACGGCCTTCGCGCCGGAGATCCTGCGCATCCAGGGCGCCGGCTACAGGATGTATTTTGCAAGCTATGGCGCGTCGAATCGCGCGAGCATCCTGAGCGCCGTGTCCGAGGACGGCCTCGCGTGGCAACGGGAAACCGAACCGGCCGTCGAGTCGGGAGGCAAGTGGGACCGGGCCAAGGCGTCGGAGATGTGCGTTGCCCTCGTTCCCGACCGCGAAGGCTCGACTCCACGATACCGCATGTTCTACGAAGCCTGCGACGGCACGGCGCCTGACGCGCGCGGCGTGTGGCGGATCGCGAGCGCGACGACACCGGGATGAAGAAAGGGTTCGGCGTTCAGAGTTCACGGTTCAGGGTTGATTGACCTGATCGTCGGTCGGATCAACCGCGCATCCTGGAACGGGCCGCAGGCCTGCATCCAGAGGCGCGCACAGGCACGCCCGTACCAGCGCCCCGACGCCGCGCAAGCGGCCCCGTTCCTGAAACCTGAACCCTCACCCATACACCGAATCCGCTCGCTCCCGGCTCACCAGGCCCTCCGCGACGTCGCGTTCCACCGCTTCGCGATCGCGCGACTTCGGATCGCCCCAGCCGCCGCCGCCCGGCGTCTCGATGCGCAGGTGATCGCCCTCGCCCAGCGTCGTCACGACCTTGGTCGGAAGCTCGCGCACCGTTCCATCGGGCGCCATCACCGTGCAATGCGCGCCCCGCGCCCGCGCGCCGCCGTCGACACCCCACGGCGTGAACTTCCGGCGATCGGCACCGAGCGACGCCGTCGTGCGTTCACCCAGACAGACCAGCTCGCGCACGATCCCGCAGCCGCCGCGCTGCCGGCCCGCGCCGTCGCTGTCCGGGATGAGCGCGTAGCGCACGACGCGCAGCGGATAGGTCTGCTCGATGACCTCGACCGGCGTGTTGCGCGTATTCGTCAGGTGCGTGTGGATGCCGTCCTGGCCGTCGGCGTCGTGGAAGGCCCCCTGCCCGCCGCCGTAGGTTTCGACGTAGTTGTAGTAGTCGCCGGTGCGCGGGTCGATTCCGCCGACGTTGATCAGGTTCATCTCGCCGCTGCACGCCGCGCAAACGCGCTCGGGCGCGGCCTGGTGAAACGCGCCGAGGAGCACGTCGACGACGCGCTGGTCCGTCAGGATGTTGGCGTTGCCGATCGCGGCCGGAAACCGCGCGTGAAGCAGGCAACCTTCGGGCGCCGTGACCCGGATCGGGCGATACGCGCCGGCGCACGTCGGGAGATCCGGATCGATCACGGCCTTGGTGGCGTAGTAGACGCACGCCCGCGCCGCCGTCACCCGCGCGTTGAGCGGGCCGAGCACCTGGTCGTTCGTGCCGGCGAAGTCAGCGATCAGCTCGTCGCCGCGGATGGTCAGCGTCAGCGCGATGCGCACCGGCTCGTCGACCACGCCGTCGTCGTCCATGAAGTCCTCGAAGCTGTACGTGCCGTCGGGTAGCGCGTCAATGCCGGCACGCATGCAGCGCTCGGCGTGGTCGAGGATCGCCGGCATCGACCTGCGCGCCGACTCGATCCCCTGCCGCGCGATCAGCTCCGCGATGCGCTGCTCGGCCGTGCACGCCGCGGCATACTGCGCCATCAGGTCGCCGTGAAGTTCGCTGCCCGTGCGAACGTTCTGGTGGATGAGACCGAAGATGGCCTCATCCATGACGCCTTCGCGGATGATCAGCGTCGGCGGCACCTGCAGACCCTCCTGGTAGATCTCGGTGACGCCGAAAGGCATGCTGCCGGGCGCGAAGCCGCCGAGGTCGACGTGGTGCGCCGTCGTCGCGACCAGCGCCACGGGCGCCCCGTCATGATGCACGACCGACACCATCGACAGGTCGGGCAGGTGCCCGGGCCCCTCCGGATAGGGCAGGTTGGTGATGATCGCGTCACCCGGTCGCATGCGCTCGACCGGAAAGCGCGCGAGCACCGAGCCGAGTACCGCCGGCATCACGCCCAGGTGAAGCGGCGTCCCGGTCTCCGCCTGCGCGAGCACCTGTCCGTCCGGCATCGCGATCGCGAGCGAGCAGTCGAAGCGATCCTTGATGTTGGGCGAGTAGGCGGTCCGCACCATCGCGGCGCAACCCTCGTCCGCGATGCCGCGCCAGCGGTTGCGCATGATCTCCAGCGTGATCGGGTCGATGTCGCTCATGCGTCGCCTCCGAGGTCCCGGCCCCCGGCGCCGCTCAGAATGATCTGGCCGTAACGGTCGACGCGCGCGGCCTGCCCGGGAAGGACGACGGTCGTCGCATCGTCCTGCTCCACGATCGCGGGACCGTCCAGCCGGTCTTCCGGCGCGAGGTCGGCGCGATCGAACACCGGCGTGTCGTGTCGCTCGCCGCCGAACCACGCCGTGCGACGGCGCGGCGCCGCGCGGTCGTCGTCGCCGGTTCCCGGGCGCGCCTCGGTCATGCGCGCCGGCTGCAGGTCAATCTGCTCCGACACCCAGAGGCTCACCGATTCGACCGGTTCCTCCGGACGGCGGTACCCGTACATCCGCTCGTGCGCTGCGTGGAACGATTCCGCGATGACACCAGTCTCGATCGCGCCCGGAGCGACGTCGATCGCCAGGTCGTGCCCCTGACCGTGGTATCGCATCGCGATCCGGCGCACAGTGGTGTACGTCGGCTCGGAAGCGTCACCGAGCACGAGATCCCGGCGCGCTTCGGCGCTCATCTGCTCGAACATCGCCGTGAGCTGAGACGGATCGACATCGTCGAGCAGCCGGACGAGGCTGCGCACCCGATCCTCGCTCAGGTTGGACATGAGCAGCCCCAGCGCCGACGTCACCCCCGGCGCCGCCGGAATGATCGTCTCGCCCATCCCCATCTCCGCCGCAAGCTCGGCGCCGTGGAGCGGGCCGGCGCCGCCGAACGCGCACAGCGAGAAGACTCTCGGATCGTGGCCGCGCTCGACCGTGATCCTTCGAATCGCGGCGACCATCGTCGTATTGACGACGCGCACCATGCCCTCCGCCGCGCGCTCCGCGGTCATGTCGAGCGGCGCGGCCAGCGTGTCGTGGATGCAGCGCCGGGCGGCCTCGATATCGAGCTGCATCCCTCCCGCCAGCCGCGACTGCGCCGCAACGCGTCCCAGCACGAGGTTCGCATCGGTCACCGTCGGCTTCGTGCCGCCCAGACCGTAGCAGGCCGGTCCGGGATTCGAGCCTGCTGAATGCGGACCGACCCGCAGCGACCCGCCGGCGTCGACCCAGCCGATGCTGCCCCCGCCCGCGCCGACCGTGTGCAGATCGAGCATCGGCACGTTGAGTGCGAGCCCCGAAACCTCCGCGTCGCGCGCGAACCCGACGGCGCCGTCCTCGATCACCGCGACGTCGAAGCTCGTGCCGCCCATGTCGGCCGTGATCAGGTTGCGATTGTGATGGTGCGCAGCGATCGCGGCCGCCGCGACGACGCCGCCGGCGGGTCCGGACAGGATGGTCTGAACGCAGTGGCGCGCCACCTGCCCGGCGGTCATGACGCCGCCGTTCGACTTCATGACGACGAGCGGCGCCTCGACCGACTCGTCCTTCAGCGCGCGGTCGAGCCGGCCGAGATAGCGCTGCATCACCGGCTGGACGTACGCGTTCATCGCGCAGGTGCTGAACCGCTCGTACTCGCCCTGGCTGCGGACCAGTTCGTGCGACAGGCACACGGTCACGCCGGGAAGCTCCGCTTCGAGCCACTGCCCCGCCTCGATCTCGTGCTTTGGATTGACATGGCTGTGCAGGAAGGCGACGGCGACCGCCTCGACGCCATCGCGCCGCAGCGCCTCGGCCAGCGGCTCGAGGCTCGACGTCGAAAGCGGCGTATCGACCGAGCCGTCATGGAGGATGCGCTCCTCGACCTCGAACCGCCGCGCGCGCGGCACGAGCGGTTCGGCCCTTCGACCGCGCATGTCGTACAGCCGCGGCCGGGACTGGCGCTGGATGTGCAGCACGTCACGGAAGCCTGCGGTCGTCAGCAGCGCCGCCTTCGCTCCGGCGCGCTGGAGGACGGTGTTCGTCGCCACGGTCGTCCCGTGCACGAGCAGGCGCAGCCCCGCACCGCCGTCGCCCCACCGCTCCACGGCGCCGCGCACGCCCTGCACGAGCGCACGGCCGGGATCATCGGGCGTGCTGTGCACCTTGAAGAAGACGAGTCCGTCGCGCTGCTCGTCGAGCGCGACGATGTCGGTGAAGGTGCCGCCGGTGTCGATGCCAATGCGTCGGGACAAGGATGGGGTTCGGGGTATGGGGTATGGGGTATGGGGTATGGGGTATGGGGTATGGGGTGCGGCGTTCAGGTGGATCGTATGCCCGGCAGAAGGTCGCGGACTGATTCAATCTCCTTGTTCCCAACTTCCTGGTTCTGCCTCCTGCTCCCAGATCGCGTGCGGGTTGAAGCACGCGGTCGCGAGGACGCTGAGGACGACGCACGCGCCGAACGCGACCACGCCCGGACCGGGCGTCACCACCACCAGGTCACCCAGCTTCACCGCCGCGATCAGGACGGCGACGAGCAGGACGTCGATCATGCCCCAGCGGCCCATGCGCTCGATCCATCGGTACATCCACGCCTGGTGATGGCGCTCGAGCCATGCGGGGCGCAGCGTCAGAAAGAAGATCCCGGCGAGCTTGAGAATCGGGATGACGATCGAACACGCGAGAACGACGATGCCGATCAGCCACTGGCCGTGTGCCAGCAGGCTGATGCTTCCGGACCAGATGCTTGCCTCGTGAACGTGGCCAAGCTGCTCCAGGCGCATGACGGGCAGCAGCACCCCGATCGGATAGCAGATGAGCGCGGCGAGCGCCAGCGCGCCGCAGAACTGGTCAGCGTGCATGCGGTCGGGACGCGACAGCACGCCGGCGCATCGAACGCATCGGGTCTCGTAATCACCGTGCGCGGCGCGGGCGGCTGCCGGGTCGGGCATGCGGTGGACGAGACCGCAATGAGGACAGCCGCGCAGGACGGATAAATTCATGACGCGGGCATCGTAGGGGGGCGAGAATCCATGGTCTAGGCGGACGTCATTAGATTCTTCCGGTGTCACTTCTCGTCACGGTGACGAAAAGTGACATCGGAAGAATCTAATGACGACGCCCACCCATCCCCATCCGCGTACCCCAGCCTCACAAGAAGATCGCCCGCCTCGCGTTTGAACGCGGCCTTCTGCCGCGCGTTCATGCGATGGCGCCACTGTCCGATCGAAGTGGCGTAGATGGGTCGGCGCGCCTGCGCCGCGCTCGATTCGTGGTCGTCGTCCGACTGCGCCGTCCGGCGCTCGTGGTGATGAAGCACCGCGTCGTCCCAAGGCTCGTCAAGGAACTGCAAGACCTCCCGCATGGTCGTCTCCGTATCCGTGACCAGGCTCTCGTACCGCACCTCGAACACGCGATCCTGCATCGACGCGGTCTGCGCCCTGACCGTCTCGATCACTTCGCGCCAGTACCGGGCGGCGTTGCCGATGTTCTGCACATAAGGCAGTTTCTTCCCCGTCGCGGGGTTGACCCAGTCCATCGTCACCAGCGAGCACGCCACGTCGCGCCCGTCACGGACGACGTGCAGAAAACGCGCATCGGGAAAGATCGTCCCGAGCGCTTCCAGGTGCATGAGATTGTGCGGCGTTTTCTCCGCCCATCGCGGTTTGCCTCGCCGCGCACGGTACGGCTCGAGCAGTCCGTCGATGAGCGCGCGGAAGCGCTGGTCGATCCACGCCCGGTCCAGGTCATAGGCCTTGCGCACCGGCGACAGCTCAGCCGACTGCAGCGATGCGTACAACTGGGCGATCGACGGCAGCACCTTCAGCTCGACACCGCACGCGATGTGCGGATGCACGTCGAGCAACACGCGGAGCAGCGTGGTGCCGGACCGGCCGGCACCGCCGATGAAGATCGGCGCATCGCCGGACGACACCTCCGTGTCGGCCGTCGTCGCTGCGCGCCGGGACGTGCTTCCTTCCGATTGCGCCGATCGCGCCGCATCGACGAGCATGCCGAACAGCCGCTCGTGCTCGCCGACCGCCGCATCGTCCTCGAAGAGCTGTGGCGACCGCTCGGTCAGGTGGGCGCAGACGTCGCGTCGATAGTCTTCGTCACGGGCCAGGCGCAGCGCCGTCGCGACCAGTTCCTCGTCGTCGCCTGCGACCAGGTCATCGACTTCCATCCGCCGGTAGCAGCCGCACGTCATGCGGCTCCGATGCTGGTCGGACGGTCGGGTCAGCACCGGCAGATTCAGACCGAGCGCGTCGAACGTCGTGTTTACGCCGCCAAAGTGCGTCGGATCGAGAATGGCCGAAGCGTGTGCCAGGAGACTCGTGTATTGCCCGCCCAACTGCCTCGGCAGGAATTTCACGCGCGTAGCGACCTCCGGCATCGATCGCTCGAACCGCGCCTTCAGTTGCCGGGTCGCGGGGCCATCGGGTTCCGACGTGATAACCACGACGCCGTGGTCGTCCTGCATCAGCAGTGCGCGCAGCACCGGGTCGAAATCAGGATGGAACTTCCCCAGCTGGTGTGGGCAGAGGTAGAAATGCTGGTCCTCGGAAAGCCCGAATCGGGATGGCGGCTGCGGGCGCAGCGGCATCTCCAGGCGCCGCTGGCAAGTCAGCACCGTCGAAGCCAGGAGCAGTCGCTCGCTGTAATGCGCCGCGGCGGCGTCGGCCTCGACCAGCGCGCTGGACAGGTAGAAGTCCATCGTCGGGATGCCGCTGGTGACCTGGATGCCCCACGACGTGCACTGCACGGGCGCGAGCCGATAAAACGGGAGAAAGTAGTTGATCGCGTCGGTGCCGACCTCCCAGTAGTACAGCACGTCGAAGCCCATGCGCGCGATTTCGACCGCGACCTGGTCGATCCATTTCGCCTGCAGGCGCAATGGTCGCACGTCCAGATCGGGATGCGCGATGGCGTCGCGCAGACGCGCGGCGCCCTGGATCGAGCAGAGGATCGAGAAGTCGAAATCACCTTCCGACATCTGCCCGAGCAGCGGCCCCAGCGAGCGGATGAACGCCGCTTCGTGCTTCGGCGTCACGACCAGCCCGATCCGGGGCCGGTCGGCCCGCGCTGCGAGCGAAGGGGCCTCGAAGCATCCGGAGAACAGCGCGGCGTACGAACGTTTAAGCTCGACGAGGTTGCCGTCGAGAAACTGAAGGTTGAACGGCGCGCGCAGCTCGTGCGCGCACACGGCCGCCGGCGTTGCATCGAGCCCGCACCCCGCAAGACGAGTGACGACCGATTCAAATCGCGCGCGATACGCCCCCATCGCTTCGCGATCCTCGAAGACCGTCGGGCAGACGGTCGCGTCGACCAGGTCGGCCAGGTCGTCGGGCACCGCCGGATCGAGGCGGATCGCGCGCCTCTGGCTTTCTCGAGCCTCGGCGCACTGCTCGCGATCGACCAGAAGGTTGCCGAGGTTTCGATGGGCCTCGACGAGCCCCGGGTCGGCCTCCACCGCCCGGCGCGCGTGATCGATCGCGTCGTCGACCCGTCCCGCCTCCTTCAGGGCGTTGGCCAGGTTGTTGTGCGCGGCGGCGTGATCGGGATGCGACGCCAGCACCTGCTCGAAGCAGGCCGCCGATTCGTCGAATCGCTCGGTCTCCTGGAGCACGAGGCCGAGGTTGACCAGCGCGTTGGCGTATCCGGGTCGGATCGCCAGCGCCCGCTCCAGGATCGTCCTCCCGCGATCGAACTCGCCCAGCGCCCGGTAGACGTTCGCGAGGTTGTTCATCGCCGCCGTGTAGCGCGGGTCGATCTCGATCGCGCGCTCCAGGCATCGCCGCGACGCGTCCAGCCGATTCGCTGACTTGTGCAGGGAGCCGAGGTCGAAGTGGGCCTTCGCGAAGTCCGGCTTCAGGCGGATCGCCTCCTCGAACGCCGTCGCGGCCTCGTCGTCGCGACCGGCGGCTGCGAGCACGCCGCCGAGGTTGTCGTGGAACTCCGGCCGGGCCGGCGCCGACGCGATCGCCTTGGTGATCCAGTCGATCGCCTCGTCGAGGCGACCCGTCTGGAAACAGCGCACGCCGGTCAGGTGCAACGCGTCGGCCTGTGCCGGATCGCGCTGCAGGATTTCCTGGTAGAGCCGCTCGGCCTCGTCGAGACGGCCCGCCTGGTGCGCTTTCATACCCCGCGCAAGAATCGACGCAATGGCCTCACCGCTGTCCATCGTGTTCAAGCGTGATGGATCGTGCAGTCATTATCAAACGGATCGGGTTCAGAGCAGAACCGTCATGTCCGAAACCGAAATCCGCCTGCGCATCAGCAGGAGGGATTGAATTAAGCGATCAGTCGTTGAGCCAATCGTTATTTGTCATTTCGGATTCGGCTCCGCGCCACGTCGCTCGCCGACACCGTTGCCTCCGAATCGGTCAATAACGATTGGCCCAACGCGGCCAAGCCGCAACGTTCAGGAACCACGGATGGACACGGAGGATGGACACGGATGGGCACGGACGGGCACGGACGGGAGTTCGGACGCGGACGCCTTCGGCGCCCGGGGTCAAGACCGGTTCTTGCTCCTCCGGACGCCGCGAGGCGTCCGGTCCGAATAATCCGTGTTCATCCGTGGTTCTCTTTAACTTCTCGTCACCGTGACAAGACGTGACGGGGGAAGAATCTAACGACTAATCGCTTGATTCAAATTCGCCTCGTACCCGCCCAATGACCTCCAGGCGACCTTTCTCAATCGACAAATGGCTGCTTGCAGCAGGGTTCTGGTGCGCACAATGGGCGTTCATCACGGGCATGATCGCGCTGCTGCTCAACGGCAACGAGGAGATTTCCGTCGACGCGGCGCTCGACATGGTCACGAACACCACCTACCTGAGAGACGTCACGCTCTACCTCGTCGTGCCGCTGAGCGCCGCCCAGGCGGCGTTCCTGCTACCGGCGCTGCCGCCGCGTGCGCATCGAAGTCGTCGGGTGCGCTGGGGCACGGCGATCGTCGCCGGTCTGGCGCTCGGCTGGGTCACCGCGTGGGCGGTGATCCTGATCGGCATTCTGTTCGCGCACTTCTCTCCAGGCACGTTCTCGGATCCCGATACCCCGCTCATATTCTGGATCGCTCTGGCAATCGCCTGGCCGATCGCCACGTGCGTGATCGCGGTCAATTCCAAAGACGGCATGCCGGTTTGGGTGAGCGCGACCCTCACGGCGGTATGCGCCGTCGTGCTGACTGCGGGCCTCGTCGGTGCGCTCGTCAGCCTGGCCCAGTTGACCGTCGGCGCCAGCGACAAGGCAATCGAGATCGTCTTCTGGAGCTGCGCGACCGCGCTCATCCCAGGATGGATCGCCGCCACGTGCGTATTCGTCGACATCTGGCGGCGCCGGCCGACCAACGGCGTCCTGGCGCGGGCCGCGTCGCTGATCTTCGCCGGGACGGCGATCGAGACCATCGCGATGATCCCCGTCGACGTGCTGGTGCGACGGAAAACCGACTGCTATTGCAGTGATGGCACGTTCTTCACCCTGATCGCCTGCCTCGGAACGGGCACGTTCATCTTCGGCCCGATGATGCTCATCCTCCCATTCGCACGGCGGCAGCGACGGCGGCGCGAGGGCCGCTGCGCCGCGTGCGGCTACGATCTCCGCGGCTCGGGCGGCGCGTCGACGTGCCCTGAGTGCGGGACGGCTGATCGTCACTGATCTTCAGGGTCTTCACTGATTCGCTGCCGATGGTTCGCAATCAACGTAGATTAGTGACGGTCTCCAGAAGAACAGTGAGTCAGTGAAGACCCGTGGCCCCGCATGAACGACGAACCCCTTGCTCCTGGACCGCCGAGCCTGCTGCGGCGTGTGGCCGTCAGCCTGGCGATCGTGACGATGGTGGTCAGCTGCACCGTCGGATGGCTCGCCTACCGGACGAGCTGGGACCTCGTTTCCGAGCAGATCCGACGCAGCAGCCTCGAGCTGGCACGCACCGTCTCGGCCTTCGGCGAGCTGCTCGCCACGACGGATGTGAATGTCGACATCGATACGCAGCTCACGAACTACTGGAGCGCCACCGAGCGCCGCCACCCGGGCTCCTACTTGTGCCTGATCGACCGTTCCGGCCGCCTGCTCACGCACACGCAGCGCACGGATGAAGTCGGTCGCGACGTCGGCGACATGCGCCTCGGCGCCACGGAAGGCACCGCACCGCCGACGGTCGCGGAGCTCATCCGGACGAAACAGGACTGGGTCGGCCGGGCGCGCAACCTCGCGGGCGACAAGCAGATGATCGCATTCGCCTACAACCGCGCGCTCGACGGCCTCGTCGCGATTCACGTGCCAGCGGCCGACATCGACCGACAGATCCGCGCATCCAGCCTGCCGTGGGCGATCGCGGTGGGTTTCACGTCGCTGATCCTGCTGCCGCTGTCCATCTTCCTGCTGCACCGCGCGCACAGCTCCGCCGACCGCCTCGCGGCGATCCACCTGCAGAACGAGCAGCGTCTCGAGGATCTGCGGGCGTCGCTGGAATTGAGCGTCGCGGAGCGGACCGAGCGGATCCGGGCGATCGTGAGCACCGCGGTCGAAGGCATCATCACCATCGACGCGGACGGCGTGATCGAGTCGTTCAATCCGGCGGCCGAAGGGATCTTCGGCTGGACCGAGCAGGAGATCACCGGGCGCAACATCAGCACCCTGATGCCCGAGCCGTACCGCGGCGAGCACAACGAGTACCTCGCGAGATACCTGAAGACCGGGCACGCGAAGATCATCGGGATCGGCCGCGAAGTCCAGGGGCGGCGCAAGGACGGCACGACGTTTCCGATCGATCTCGCGGTGAGCGAGTTCCGAATCGGCGGCCGGCCGATGTTCGCCGGCATCGTTCGGGACATCACCGAGCGCGAATCGGCGCGGAAGGAGCTTCTGGAATACCAGGGCCGCCTGCGGGCGCTGACGTCGGAGCTTTCGCTCTCCGAGGAGCGGCAGCGCCGGGAGATCGCGACCGAGCTGCACGACCAGATCGGGCAGAATCTCGCGATCACCAAGATCAAGCTCGGCGAGGCGCAGCAGACCGCCGCGCCGGACGGCGTGCAGGACCTGGTCACGGAGACGCGCGAGCTCGTGGAGCAGACGATCCAGTCCACGCGCACCCTTACGTTCGAGCTCGGATCTCCGGTGCTCTACGAGCTCGGCCTGGAAGCCGCGATCGAGAGCCTCGCCGACGACATCCAGGAACGGCACGGCATCGCGTCGCGGTTCAACGACGACGGCAGCGACAAGCCGCTGAGCGACGACCTGCGGGTCGTGCTCTTCCAGTCGGTGCGCGAGCTGCTGAACAACGTCGTCAAGCACGCCAACGCCCGCCACGTCGACCTGTCGATCGCCCGGGAGACCGATCTCGTAGAGATCGTCCTCACCGACGACGGGGCGGGCTTCCAGGTGCCCAAAGGGGGCTTCCGCGTCTCGAAGGAGGGCCGCTTCGGCCTGTTCAACATCCGGGAGCGCGTCGAGCACCTCGGTGGCCGCGTTGAAGTAGAATCCAGCCCCGGCGCAGGCACGCGCGTCAGCCTTTCAGCGCCGCTGTCGGCGGGCGCCGGAACCGAGGGACACGACGATGAGCCGACGAATCATCCTGGCTGACGATCACAAGATCATGCGGGCCGGACTGCGCAGCCTGCTCGAAAAGCAGCACGACCTCCAGGTGATCGGAGAGGCCGAGGACGGTCGGACCGCCGTGGAGATGGCACGCGACCATGCGCCCGACCTGGTCATCATGGATATCGGCATGCCCGGTCTCAACGGGATCGAGGCCACCCGGCAGATCCTTTCCGAGCTGCCGGACGTGAAGGTGCTCGCCCTCTCCATGCACTCGCGCGCCCAGTTCGTGGGGCGCATGCTCGAGGCCGGCGCTTCGGGGTACCTGCTCAAGGACAGCGCGTACGAGGAGCTCATCGACGCGATCCGCGCGGTCTGCGCCAACCGAACCTTCCTGAGCAAGGGCATCACCGGCGTCGTCGTCGAGGACTACCGGCGCAAGCTGAACGCGTCGAAGTCGGGCGTGCTCGAAGCGCTCACCGCGCGCGAGCGCGAGATCCTCCAGCTCATCGCCGAGGGCGAAAGCACCAAGCAGATCGCCGCGCAGCTCCACGTCAGCGTCAAGACGGTCGAGACCCATCGCCAGCACATCATGGAGAAGCTCGACATCCGCAACATCGCGGGCCTGACGAAGTTCGCGATCCAGGAAGGCCTGACGTCACTCGACGAGTGAAGCGTCGGAAGGTCGAAAGTCGAAAGTCGAAAGTCGAAGGGCGAAGGGCGAAAGTCGGAAGGTCGAAGGTCGACACCTCGCCCGTCTCAGGGTTTTCGCAGAGGCAAATGGGTAATGGCCCGATTTCCGTGCGCGGCCCCCCGGGATTGAATGATTCAAGGCGATCGAGGTGCGCATGAGCTGGTTCGACGACAAGACCCTGCTGGTTCCCACGGACTTCTCCGAGGGGTCGCTCCAGGCCGTCCGACACGCCCGCGACCTCGTTTCCGACGTTTCCAGGCTGCATGTCCTCCACGTCGTCACGCCGATCGGCGTCGACGGGCTCGAACCGGTCTCCGGCACCGCGACCCGCGACGAGACGCTTGTCCGGCGCGCGCTCAAGCATCTCCGGGACGAGCTGGAGGACCCGGTGTTCGCCGGCTCGCAGATGAACGTTCAGGCCGGCGATCCCGGGCTGGTCATCGCCGACGAGGCCCGCCGCGTCGGCGCCGATCTGATCGTGATGCCGTCGCACGGCTACAGCGGCGTGAAGCATCTGCTGCTCGGAAGCGTTGCCGAGCGCGTGGTGCGATGCGCCCCCTGCCCCGTGCTCGTGCTGCGCCTCGACGACGCCGCGGAGGAGATTGACCGGATTATCTCCGGGCCGCAACCGGTCCTGGCCCCGGTCGACTTCTCGGAAGCGTCGGTGCACGCGGCCGTCACCGCGAGAAAGATCGTGAGCGACGTCCGATCGCTGCACGTGGTGCACGTGCTCACGCCGGCCGCCGAGCAAGGGCCGGAGGTGGTCTACGGCGATGCGACCGAGCCCGAGCTGCGCCGGCGCCGGCTCGAGCAGCTCCGGCGACAGTTCTCCGACGCCGACCTCTCCGAGGCCACGTTCACGGTCGTGCCCGGCCGGGCCGGGCTCACGATCGCCGGGCACGCAAGGCAGATCGGCGCGGAAATGATCGTGATCGCCTCACACGGCTACACCGGTCTGAAGCACCTGCTGCTCGGCAGCGTCGCCGAGCGCGTGCTGCGTCACGCGCCCTGCTCGGTGCTCGTCCTGCGCCGCGACGACTGAAGCGCATTGCTGGCTCCCGATTCCTGATTTTCGATTGGTCAGTCAGGAATCAGGAACCAGGAACCAGGAATCGAGAATTCTCCCGATGCCCATCCGGATCATTCTCGCCGACGACTATCCGCCCTACACCGAAAGCCTTCGGGACATGCTGGCCCGGGCGGGCGATATCGACGTGATCGACACGGTGACCGACGGGCGCCGCGCCGTCGAGGCCGCCCGGGCGAAATCACCCGATGTCGTCGTCATGGACGTGCGGATGGCGGAGCTGAACGGGATCGAGGCCACGCGGCGCATCAGGGCGGAGCTGCCGTCGGTCTCGGTGCTCGCCCTGTCGACCTATCCCGATCGCACGATGGTGACGCAGATGCTCCGCGCCGGCGCGACGGGCTACCTGCTCAAGGACTGCGCCGGCGAGGAGCTCGTCGACGCGATCCGGGCCGTGGCGGGCGGATCGACCTATCTCTGCGCCCAGGTGGCCGACACGTTCGCACCGACTGACCTGGATCAGATATTGCGAAACCCGAAATCAGGCCGATCCTGATTCCGGACAACCGACTCCGGACCGTATGAATAAGTGAGACGACGGTGCGTCTCCGCGGAGACCAGGCCATGGCAACCAATCTCGCAGGCAAGTTCGACGCGATCAAGGCGGAATGGCAGGCGGGGCCGCGTCATCCGGCCGTCGCCGCGTCCCCGCCGCCGGTGTTCGTCACGATCGCCCGGGAGGCCGGCGCGGGCGGCCGCGCGCTCGCGCACCAGCTCGCCGACCGGCTCACCGCCATGGAGCCCATGTCGGCGCCGTGGCGGGCCTTCGACCGCGAGCTGGTCGAGAAGGTCGCGGCGGACCACGACCTTTCTACCACGCTGATCGAGACCCTCGAGCAGACGAGCCAGAACTGGCTTCGCTACCTGCTCGACTCGGTCATCTACCCGGATGACCCCGGCGAAATCGAGGTCTTCCGGCGCGTCGCCGCCACGATCCGCGCGCTCGGCAAGGCGGGGCGCAACATCATCGTCGGGCGCGGCGGCGTGTTCATCACTTCCGGTCTGCCCGGCGGCGTGCACGTCAACCTCGTGGCTCCGAAGCCGACGCGCATCGAGCGGCTGGCGCAGGAGCTGGAGATCCCCAAGGCGCAGGCCACCAGCAATCTGAACCGGATCGACGCCGCCCGCCAGGACTTCTATCGGCGCCATTTTCCCAACCAGACGCTCAACCCCGAAGCGTTCACGATCACCCTCAACACCGCGTTGATCGACGAGCCCGGCATGGTCGAAGTGCTGACGCCGCTCATCACCAACCGGGAGGGTCGAACGCGATCCCGGATCCAGCATGATCTTGCAAGAGCTCGGTAGCGACCAGGTCGTCACGCTCCGCCCGTCGGATTCGATCGACAAGGCGATCCTGCTGATGGAGGAGCATGGCATTCGTCACCTTCCCGTCGTCGACGGGCAGCGCCCCATCGGCATGGTTTCCGACCGCGACCTGCTCGCGGGCGTCGGCGGGCTGTCGAAGGCGGAGCGCATCTCGACGACGCCCGGCGACGCGACGGTCGGACCGCAGCGCGTCGAGCAGATCATGTCGACGCCCGTCCGCACGCTCGCCCCGTCCGACAGCATCGCGGCGGCCCTGAAGCTCATGACGACCGAGAAGATCAGCTCGGTGCCGCTGGTGACCGACGAGGCCATCGCCGGCATCGTGACGGAGACCGATTGCCTGCGCTGCTTCCTCGACGATCGCGCCGTGGCGCTGGGCACCGGGTGGCGGTTCGAAAAGATCGAGGATCACATGTCGCCGGAGGTGCTCGCGCTGGAACCGGGCGACCGGCTCACCACCGCGCTGAAGATCATGACGCGCCGTCAGATCCGCCACCTGCCCGTGACCGAAGACGGCGTGCTGCTGGGGGTCGTCTCGGACCGCGACCTGCTGAAGGCCTGGTTCCGCGACGCGATGTTCACCACTTCGGAAACCGAGACCGGAGGGGCGCACATGCAGCCGCCCGACATGCGGCTCATCATGAAGCGCAACGTGGTCACGGTCCGGCCCGGCGACACCGTGACCAGCGGCGCCGACCTCATGCTCCAGTACCGAATCGGCTGTCTGCCCGTCGTCGAGAGCGAGCGGCTCGTCGGCATCATCACCGAGACCGACCTGCTCCACTGCATCGCCCGCGCGTACGAACAGTGATTCAGGCATTCGGCTAACCTGAATCAGGCCGGGCCCGATGCCGCGAAAGCCCTCGAAGACGTACTGATACACGGCAAAGCACGGCAGAGCGCAGCAAAGCACAGCACGGTTTCTTCCTGCGCAAGAGCGAGCCGCATGGGTCCCGCATCGCTGAAGCAGTCAGATACGACTCGCCGCCGCTGGAGCATCCGCGGCCAGGTCCAGGGTGTCGGTTTCCGCCCGTTCGTCTATCGCCTCGCCTACAAGTACCGGCTCCAGGGGTTCGTGCGCAATGACGCGAACGGCGTCACGATCGAGGCGCAGGGCCCCGCGCCGCAGCTCGAGCGCTTCGCCCACGCGCTCGAGGGCGAACGACCCGCCCTCGCCACCTTCGAGCACGTCGACTGCGAGACGGTTCCGATCGATACGACCGAGCGGACCCGGGGCTTTCGCATCGAGGCCAGCCGCGACGACGGCTCCGCCGATCCGGAGGGTCCCCCTTCGATCGACGCGGACGTCACCATCGACACGGCGGTGTGCCCCGACTGCGTGCGCGAGCTGCATGACCCGGAGGATCCGCGACATGCCTACGGACTGATCAACTGCACCCACTGCGGCCCGCGGTTCACGATCATCCGCCGCGTGCCCTATGACCGGTCGAACACGACGATGGCCAGCTTCAGGATGTGCGACGCCTGCGGCGCGCAGTACCGCGATCCCCTCGATCGCCGGTTCCACGCCCAGCCGATTGCGTGTCACGACTGCGGCCCGCAAGTCGAGCTGGTCGACCCGCAGGGCGCACCGATCGACGTGGCGCCCATCGAGGGTGCATGCCGCCGGCTCGAAGCGGGTCGCATCGTCGCGATCAAGGGCCTCGGGGGATTCCACCTGGCCGCGCGGCCCGACGACGAGGCGGCGGTCGCCCGGCTGCGGCGGCTGAAGCACCGCGATCACAAGCCGTTCGCCCTGATGTGCCGGTCGATCGACGACGCCCGCCGGCTCGTGCGTCTCAGCGACGCGGCGGCGCAGGCGATGCGGTCGCCGCGCTGCCCGATCGTGCTCGCACCGAAGCACGCCGGCGGCGCCATCGCGGACGCCGTGGCGATGGACAACCACCGCCTCGGCGTCATGCTTCCGTACACGCCGATCCATCACCTGCTCTTCGACGAGCTCGACGGCGCCATCCGCGCGCTGGTCATGACCAGCGGCAACGAGCGCGACGAGCCGCTGGTGATCCGCAACCAGGAGGCGGTCGATCGCCTTGCGACGCTCTGCGACGCGGTGCTCCGCCACGACCGGCCGATCGAGCGATGCGTCGACGACTCGGTGGTCCTCGACCTCGGCGCCGACGGTCCGCTGCCGATCCGGCGGGCGCGCGGCGACGTCCCTTCCACGCTGCCGCTGCCCGACGCAGGCGACAGCCACGGGCTCTGCGTGGGCGGCGAGCTGAAGAACACGATCGCGATCGTGCGGGGCGACCGCGCGGTGCTGAGCCAGCACCTCGGCGATCTGACCCACCCGCTCGCCTTCGCGTACTTCCGAAAGGCCGTCGACGATCTCCACGATCTCCTCGGCGCGCGCCCGGCGTGGATCGCGCACGATCCTCACCCGATGTACCTGAGCACCGTCCACGCCCGGACGCTCGCTCGCCAGTGGGAAGTTCCGCTCGTGCCCGTGCAGCATCACCACGCCCACGCCGCGGCGGTCATGGCGGAGCACGGCATCAGCGACCGAATCCTGGCGGTCGTGTGCGACGGCGTCGGCTACGGCGGCGACGGCACGATCTGGGGCGGCGAGCTTCTGATGGCCGACCTGTTTTCGTACCAGCGCGTCGCACACCTGCGCCCGCTGCGCCTGCCCGGCGGCGACGCGGCGGCACGAGACACGCGGCGCTGCGGCCTCGCCCTTCTTTACCAGGCGTACGGCGAAACGTTCGACCAGCATCCGGCATCGCTCGCGATCGTCCCGGACGACGCGCAGCGCGGCATGCTCGCCGGCATGATCCGGCGCGATTTCAACTGCGCCGACAGCAGCGGCGCCGGGCGGGTGTTCGACGGCGTCGCGGCACTGCTCGGGCTGTGCTGTCACAACGAGTATGAAGCCCAGGCCGCGATGAGCCTGGAGGCCGCGGCGACGGCATGCCCCGTGCCGCAGTTCAATCGCGCGCGATTCCAGCTGAGCCACGGGGCGCCGACCGAGATCGACCTCGCACCGCTCGTGCGGGCCCTGGTGTCGGCGTCGCGGAAGGGTCTTCCCGTAGAAGAGCTCGCCGCGCTGTTTCACGATCAGTTCGCGTGGGCGTGGTCCGACACGGTGATCCAGTGGGGCCGCCGCACCGACCTGCGCCACGTCGCATTGAGCGGCGGGGTATTCTGCAACGAGCGGCTGACGCGTACGATGACCGATCGACTGACCCGCGAGGGCTTCAGGGTTCTGCGGCATCACGAGGTGCCGCCCAACGACGGCGGGCTCAGCCTCGGGCAGGCCGCCGTCGCCGCCGCCCGCGTCCGGGGGGGTCGGGCCGGAAAGGAAAATGCCCCATGTGCCTTGCCGTACCCGCAAAACTGATCGACTGCGACGGACAGGAAGGGGTCGCGGACCTGCATGGCAACCAGGTGCGCGTCAACACGCTGCTCGTTCCCGAGGCGCGCACGGGCGACTGGGTCCTGATGCATGCCGGCTTCGCGATCCAGCGGCTCGACGAGCACGAGGCCGAGGCGACCTGGGCGGTGCTCGACGATCTGCAGGACCGCATCGATGAGGAGGACCGGGAACGCGACAAGGATTCCCCATGACGCATCGACGCAAGCAAGAGGTTCAATCACCATTGAAGCGCCTCACCGACGCCGCAGCGGCCATCGATCGCCCGGTGACGTTCATGGAGGTCTGCGGCACGCACACGATGAGCGCGTTCCGGTGCGGCCTGCACAGCCTGATGCCGCCGAACGTCACGCTGCTCAGCGGTCCGGGCTGTCCCGTGTGCGTCACGGCGCAGGGCGACATCGACCTGCTCATCGAGGTCGCCGCCGAGCACGACGTCGCGTTGTGTACCTACGGCGACATGCTGCGGGTGCCGGGCCGGCGCGGCAGCCTCGAGAAGGCGCGCAGCCGCGGCGCCGACATCCACGTCGTCTACAGTTCGACCGACGCGGTGAAGCACGCGGCCGCGAACCCGGGACGCCAGGTGGTCTTCGCCGCGGTCGGCTTCGAGACGACCGCGCCCGCGACCGCGGTCGCCGTGACGCAGGCGCGCGAGGCCGGGCTTGACAACTTCAGCGTGCTGGCCAGCCACAAGCGCGTCGTGCCGGCCATGCTCGGTCTGCTGGGCGCGGGGAAGGTCAATCTCGACGGCTTCCTCTGCCCGGGCCACGTCTCGGTCATCATCGGGGCCGAGGTGTACCGGCCGATCGTCGACCGGCACCGCCAGCCCTGCGTCATCACCGGCTTCGAGGATCTACAGATGGCATCGGGTCTGGCGCGCCTCGTGGAGCTGATCCGCGACGGCGCCGTCGAGCTGATCAACGATTACCCCGAGGCGGTGACGGACGCGGGCAACCGCCGCGCCCAGGAGATGATCGACGAGGTGTTCGAGCCCGGCGAGGTGCGATGGCGCGGTCTCGGCACGATTCCCGAAAGCGGGCTGATCATCCGCGAGAGTTACGCGTCGTACGATGCGCAGCGCCGCTTCGGTCTCGAGACGCCAGAGGACCACGAACCGAGCGCCTGCCGGTGCGGCGAGGTGATCAGCGGCCTGACCAGCCCCGACGCCTGCACGCTCTTCGGCGACGTGTGCACGCCGATCAATCCGATCGGCCCCTGCATGGTCAGCTCCGAAGGCACCTGCCAGGCCTGGTTCAAGTACAAGCGGAACCTTCGGCCGAAATTCAGGAACAAGGAGTCGGAAATCCGGTTATCGGAGGTGCCCGCATGAGCGCCGCATCCGCCGACGTCAGCGACGCGCCCGACCTGACCCGTTCCCGACGCATCGTCCTCGCCCACGGCGGCGGCGGTCAGCTCACCGACGACCTGCTCGAGGCGTCGGTCATGCCGCGGCTGGGCAACGACGTGCTCAACGACCTGCTCGACGCGGCGATTCTGCCCTCGGTGGAAGGCCATCGCCTCGCCATGAGCATCGACGGCTACGTGGTGCAGCCGTGGCGCTTCCCCGGCGGGGACATCGGCCAGCTCGCCGTGTCCGGCACCGTCAACGACCTCTCGGTGAGCGGCGCCGTGCCGGCCGGTCTCGCGCTCGGCCTGATCCTTTCCGAGGGCCTGGCGACGTCCGACCTCGAAGCGATCATGGATTCGATCGCTCAAACCGCGCGGCATGCCGGCATCCATGTCGTGACCGGGGACACGAAGGTCGTCGGGCGCGGACAGGCCGACGGCATCTACATCACGACCGCCGGCGTCGGGCACGTCCCGCCCGGCCGCGCGCTCGGCCCGGACCAGGTCCGGCCGGACGACGTGCTCGTGGTGAGCGGCCCGATCGGCGAGCACGGCCTGGCGGTCATGCTCGCCCGCGAGATGCCGGAGGTGCAGAGCGTCGTGCGCAGCGACGTGGCCCCGCTGAACGGCCTCATCGAGCGCATGCTCGAGACGACCGGCGATGCGCTCGCGTTCATGCGCGACCCGACGCGCAGCGGGCTCGCGGGCGTCGCCGCGGATCTCGCGCGGCAGAGCGGATTTCACGTGACCCTCGACGAGACCGCGATTCCCGTGCGCCCCGAGGCGCGTCACGCCGCCGACATGCTCGGCCTCGATCCGCTCGAAGTGGCCAACGAGGGCAAGGTCGTCGCCGTGGCCCGGCCCGAAGCGGCGCAGGACCTGGTCGACGCCATGCGTTCCCATCCGGATGGAAGCGGCGCCGTCGTCATCGGGCGCGTCGAGCCGGAGCGCGACGGGATCTGCGAGCTCCACACGACCATCGGCGGCCGGCGCGTGCTGCAGAAGCCGTACGGAGAGCAACTTCCGCGCATCTGCTGACGCGCGCCAGGGGCGACGAGACGAGCGCATGCAAACACCTGATTCCCGCGACGCGGCGACGCGAAAATGGCATCTCCCGACCGAAGCGATGGACGAGCTGGTCCGGCTGCTTCGCGACGACGGCTACACCGTCATCGCGCCCACCGTGGTGGACGACGTCATCATGCTACGTCCCGTCACCGCCGCGCAACAGATCGCGCGCGGCCTTCGCGACCAGCAGGAGCCCGGCCGTTACCGACTCGAGAAAGGCGACCCCGATCTGTATTTCGAGCATGTCGTCGGGCCGGACAGCCCGAAGCGATACTTCTTCCCGCCCGAGCAGAAGCTCGTGTCGCTGCGCATCGAGGGCGACCGATTCGTGACCGAAGGCGGCCCGGCCCCTCCGAAGCTCGCGTTCATCGGCGTCCGCCCGTGCGAGGTCGCGGCGATCCGCATCCAGGACCGCGTATTCGGTCTCGATCCGGCGCCCGGCTCGTTTCCGTGCGAAGCCGACGCCTACTACTGCGAAGCGCGGCGGCAGGCGCTGCTTGTCGCGGTCAACTGCACCCGACCGGGCGGCGCCTGCTTCTGCGGCTCCTGGGACACCGGGCCCGCCGTCTCGGACGGCTACGACCTCGCAATGACCGAGCTGAAGGGCGGGTTCGTCGTCAGCGCGGGCAGCGACCGCGGAGCGGATCTCGTCGAGCGTCTCCCGGCACGGGCGCCGTCGCCGGCCGAGCTGGAGCTCGAGACGCTGAAGCTGAACGTCGCGCGCGAACACATGGGCCGCCACCTCGAGACTGACGGCCTCAAGGAGCTTCTCGACGCGAGCGTGGATCACCCGGTCTGGGACGACGTGGCTGATCGGTGCCTCGCCTGCACGAACTGCACGATGGTCTGCCCGACCTGCTTCTGCAGCACGGTGTCGGACTCGAACGACCTGGCCACCGGCGAGGTGACCCGCACGCGCATGTGGGAGTCGTGCTTCACCGACGAGTTCAGCTACGCCGGCGGCGAGTCGGTGCGCAGCTCGATCCGCGCCAAGTACCGGCAGTGGATGCGCCACAAGCTGGACACCTGGTGGGACCAGTTCGACACGAGCGGGTGCGTCGGCTGCGGTCGCTGCATCACGTGGTGCCCGGTCGGCATCGACCTGACCGAGGAATCGGCGAAGATCCGCGCAAACCCGCCCGCCGCGGCCGAAAGCGGGGTGGCGCGATGATCGCGACCGACGACCATCGACCGGGCCCCGTCTGCCTCGACGGCGCGAGCGCAGGCATCTGGACGCCCCTGCCCGCGCGCATCGTCGACGTCAGGCAGGAGACGTTCAACACGAAGACGTACCGACTGCGGTTCGTCGACGACGAGGCCCGCACGAAGTTCCGGTTCCAGCCCGGGCAGTTCAACATGCTGTACGCGCCCGGCGTCGGCGAGGCCGCGATCTCGATCAGCTCCGATCCGGACCGCACGGACGAGCTCGACCACACGATCCGCGTCGCCGGATCGGTGACGCGCGCGATCGAACGTCTCGAGATCGGCGCCATCGTCGGCGTCCGCGGACCGTTCGGCGCGGGCTGGCCCGTCGGCGACATGGAGGGCC
>NYZC01000368.1 GCA_002686995.1 Phycisphaeraceae bacterium
GATGAACACGGATTTTTCGGACCGGACGCCTCGCGGCGTCCGGAGGAGCAAAAGCCGGTCTTGAACCCCGGACACCGAAGGCGTCCGGGTCCGAACTCCCATCCGTGTCCATCCGTGGTTCCTGAACGTTGCGGCTCCGCCGCGTTAGGCGAGTAGCGTGCGACGGTGGGAACAATGGCGGCAGTCGGCGCGCGATCCTGAGGTCGCGCGGGCGATCCGGGATCAGTACGCGGCGGTCGACGAGGCCGTGAGCCGGCGCGGGCCGACGTGCTGGATCAGCGGGCGCTGCTGCCGATTCGACGAGTTCGATCACCGGCTTTACGTCACGGGGCTCGAGATCGCGTGGGTGCTGGAGCAGGTGGTCAGCGCGGCGGACGGGCGCGGATTGCGCGGGGCCGGTTCCGCGCCGGGATGTCCGTTTCAGATTGACGGCCTGTGCAGCATCCACGACGCGCGGCCGTTGGGCTGCCGCGTGTTCTTCTGTCAGCAGGGCACCGAGGACTGGCAGCGCGAGCTCTACGAGGAGCACCAGGCGGCGATCCGACGGATTCACGACCGGTTCGGGGTGGACTACGAGTACATGGAGTGGCGTGCGGGTCTTGCGGCGTCGAACGGGACGTCACCGCGGCCGTAGCCGTAGCCGAAGTGGCCACACTTCGGGAAGGATTCCGGGATCAGCTATTGGGCATCTTGAGTCTGGCGACTTCAGCTACGGGATCATGGCGCGTCCAGAAGTTCGATCAGCTCTGACGGCCGGTCGATGATGTGATGTGCCTTCGCGCCTTCGAGCTCGTCACGGTCGCGGAATCCCCAGAGGACGCCGACGCCGCACATGCCGGCGTTGTTCGCCGTTTCCATGTCCACCGCGGTGTCGCCGACGTAGATCCACCTGTCCGCCGCGATCCCGTGCGCTTCGATGATGTCGAGCGCCGTCGCAGGGTCGGGCTTCAGCGGCCCGCCGTCGAGCTGTCCGCGCACGATGAGGAACCGGTCAACATCAAAGAACGCCTCCATCGCGGCCAGGGCCGCGGCGTCGGGCTTGTTGCTCAGCACCGCCAGGGCGAGGCCGCGCCGGTGCAGCTCGTCCAGCAGCGCGTCGATGCCCTCGTAGCGCTCCGTCTCCGCGACCCCGTGTCGCTTGTAGTTCGCACGGAAGCGGTCGAGGCCGCGTGCGATGAACCCTTCGTCCTCGACGTCGAGCGCGTGCCGGATCAGGTACCGCGCTCCCTTGCCGACGAGCATGCGCACGCGCTCGCGGCTGAGCGGCGGGCGCTCGAGATCGGACATCGTCCGATTGACGGCGTTGACGATCGCGGGCAGCGTGTCGAGCAGCGTGCCGTCGAGGTCGAACATCACGGCGCGACATGACGAGGGGGCGCTTGGCATGGCGGGGCGACACTTTAAGGGAAATCCCTGAATGCAACCGGCGGCACGGCGTTTGACAGGCGCGCCGCCGCCGCTGACACTCTTGATGCGTGATTGGCTCGACAGATCGCTTCCTGGATTCCGGGAGCCGCGACGATGGCCGCCGATGACTTCAGAAAGAGCGTGGCCCGCCCCCTTGGTCAGATTCCTTCGGGGCTGTTCATCCTGACCGCGCGCAACGCCGACGAGCGCGGCGGCATGCTGGCAAGCTGGGTGCAGCAGGTTTGCTTCGAGCCGCCGGTCATCTCCGTGTCGGTGGCCAAGGGGAGTCCCGTGATGACGCTGATCAGCGGGTCGCGCCAGTTTTCGCTTTGCCAGATTCCTGAAGACGACAAGGTGCTGATGCGGCGCTTCGCCAAGGGCACCGAGCCGGGCCAGGATCCGTTCATGGGGCTCGATCTCGTCGCACCGACGAACGCCGCCGCACCGATCCTCGGCGACGCGCTGGGCTACCTCGAGTGCGAGCTGATCGCGCATCTCGACGTCGAAGGCGACCATGACCTGTTCGTCGGCCGTGTCATCGGCGGCGGCGCGCTCAGCAGCGCGGCGCCGCACGTGCACATCCGAAAGGACGGATTCAAGTACTGAACGGTCGTGCGGTATAAGCTCATCATCGCTTACGACGGCGCGGCGTTTCACGGGTGGCAGAAGCAGTACGCCCAGCCTGATCGCCGGCCGCTCCGCACGGTCGCGGCGGTGGTGGAGGATGCCCTTCAGCGCGTCGTCCGCCAGCCGCTCGACCTGGTCGGGGCCAGTCGCACGGACGCGGGGGTGCACGCCCAGGGACAGGTGGCCCACTTCAACGCCGACCTGCCGCTGCCGTGCTCGAAGCTGGCGCTGGCGGTCAACAGCCGGTTGCCCAAGGACGTCGAGGTGCGCAGCGCCGAACCGGCCGCTGACGACTTCGACGCGATCTCCGATGCGATCCGCAAGCGATATCGGTATCGCATCTTCAACACCGCCCGGAGGCCGCTCGGGCAGCGCCAATACGTCTGGCATTGCTGGACTCCGCTCGATCAGCAACGGATGAACCGCGCGGCGGCGCGGCTGATCGGCACGCATGATTTCGCAGGATTCGCGGCGGCGGGACACGGTCGAACGACGACCGTGCGCACGGTGTTCGACTGCCGCGTCGAGCAGGACGGAATCGAGAAGCACGTGGTCGTGGAAGGGGACGGGTTCCTCTACAACATGGTGCGCATCATCGCGGGGACCTTGGCCGAGGTGGGGCGGGGGCGCTTCGAGCCGGAGGTGATCGACGAGATCATCGCCTCGGGCGACCGGGCGCGCGCCGGGCCGACGCTGCCGGCGTCCGGGCTGTGCCTGGAATGGATTCAGCATCGTGAAAAGGGGAGGACGGGCGACGGGACGAATGGACCACAGGACAACGGGACGGCGGGGGGTGAGTCGGAGACCCGTCCGTGAAAGGTGGCGCGTGCCTGGTATCAGGGAGGCGCTTGACACTTGACCCCTGGCGCTTTCCGCTGGTCCGCTGCCGCCAACATTGCCGCCACCATGAAGATCCTTCACGTCATCACGAGGCTGATTCTCGGCGGGGCGCAGCAGAACACCGTCGTGTCGTGTGCCGCTCAGGTCGCGGCGGGGCATCAGGTGTGGCTGGCCTTCGGTCCGATCTACGGTCCCGAGGGCACGCTGCTGCCCGACGCGGAGCGAAGCGGTGCGACGATCGAGCAGGTGGCGAGCCTGCGCCGTTCGGTGTCGCCGATCCATGACCTCCGCGCCTACGACGCGCTGCGGCGCCTCATCCGACGCGTTCAGCCTGACATCGTGCACACTCATTCGAGCAAGGCCGGCATCCTTGGCCGGGCCGCGGCATGGCGCGAGGGCGTAGGCGGCGTCGTGCACACCGTCCACGGACTACCCTTTCACGATCGCCAGTCGCAGATCGTGCACCGGCTCTACGTGCACGCGGAACGCTGGGCGGCGCGGCGCTGCCACCGGCTCATCGGAATCACGCAGGCGATGGCCGACGCGTTCGAGCAGGCGGGCGTCAGCGCCGTCGATCAGTTCGAAATCGTTCCCAGCGGGGTGGATGCCGCGCTGTTTCATCCGGGAGACGATCGTTCGTCGACGCGCGCCGCGTACGGCATTGACGCCGACTGTCCCGTCGTCGGCATCGTCGCCCGGCTCGACGCGCTCAAGGGGCACGACGACCTGCTCGACGTGCTTGCGGATCTCGTTCGCGATCACCCCGGCCTGCGCGTGGTGTTCGTGGGCGACGGATACCACCGCGCGGTGCTCGAGCAACGCGTCGCGGACGAGCGGTTCGATGCCCACGTGATCTTCGCGGGGCTCGTCCCTGCGACGCAGGTGCCTTCGCTCTACCGCGCGCTCGACCTGATGGTGCTGCCTTCCTACCAGGAGGGCCAGGGGCGCACGCTCGTCGAGGCCCAGATGTGCGGATGCGCGGTCGTCGGGTACAACGTCGGGGGCATCGGCGAGGTCTGCGACGACGGTCGAGCCGGCCGCCTCGTGCCGTTGGGGGATCGCAGGGCGCTGCGCGCCGCGGTCCACGAGCTTCTTGCCGACGCGGTCGAGCGGCGTGCGCTCGCCGACCGCGGTCGCGAGCACGCGTGCCGGAACTTCAGCCAGGAAACGATGATCGAGCGGCTCGAGCGCATCTACCGGTCGCTCGGACCGGCGGAGGAACCCTGAACGATGGCCAGAATTCTCGTAGTGGGACCACACCCGGACGATCAGGAGCTGGGCATGGGCGGAACGATCGCGCGCCTCGCGGCACAGGGGCACGACGTGCTCCTGCTGGACATGACCAACGGCGAGCCGACGCCGCACGGGTCGGTCCCACAGCGCGAGAAGGAGTGGACGGAGGCGGCGCGGATTCTCGGCGTGCAGCGACGTCTGCTCGGACTGGTCAATCGGGAGGTGCAGCACGATCTCGAGAGCCGTCACCGGGTGGCCGGCGTCATCCGCGAGCACCAGGCGTCGATCGTGTTCCTTCCCTTTCCTGAAGACGCGCACCCGGACCATCGCGCGACGACGCGCATCGTCGAGGATGCTCGGTTCGACGCGAAGCTCAGCAAGATCGACCTGCCCGGCGAGCCGATCTACCCGCGCTGGATGATCTACTACTACTGCACGCACCTGCGCCACGTCGCGAACCCGAGATTCTGCATCGACATCACCGACCAGATCGAGATCAAGCAGCAGGCGATCCTCGCGTACGCATCGCAGTTCGTCGTGCCGGAGAAGAACCGGCGCGTGGTCGGCTGGCTGCGTGACATGAACAGCTACATGGGCAGTCGCATCGGGACGACCTATGCCGAGCCGTTCTTTCTGACCGAGCCGCTGGGTCTTGACGGGCTCGACGGGCTCGTCATGGGCTGAATCGCATACCGTTCTTATCGGACGCGGCGGTCGCCATACGCGACGGATTCACATAACACATTTGTGCCTTTCGGGTTAGAAGACTCGTGGAACATCCGCGCTCGAACTCGCCAATCGTTCGCGATTGTGGAAAAACTGTTGCGGGGTCTCTGCGCGACGGTTATGATTCTGCGGGACGAAGCAATGCCATCATTTGTACTGATCGTGACGCAAGGGCCGGATGCGGGGCAGGTCATCGAACCGACCGGCTCCTCGTTCGTCATCGGCCGCAGCCTTCCGGCGGACGGACAGGGGGCCCGGCTGCATGACAAGGTCATGTCGCGCGCTCATTCACGTTTCGTGCGGACGGGTCGATTGTCCTGGTCGATTCAGGACCTCGATTCGCGCAACGGCACGTTCGTCGACGACCAGCGGGTGATGGAGGAGCGCGTGCTGCGTCCGGGTGATCGCATCACCGTCGGCAACACCACGATCATGGCCGCGCTGTTCGACGATCATGGCGAAGCGCCGTCGGACGACGACGCGACCGCGACCGTACCCGTTGAAGACGAGACCACGCTGCGAGGTCGATACGAGCGGCTCCGAAAGATGTCGCGCCTGCTCAAGTCCACGCGGCAGGAGCTTGACGAGCAGAGGGAGCGCCTCCAGGCCGGCACGGCGAGCAGCCAGTCCGAGATGCAGCGCGAGCGCACCTCGCTCGAGATTGAGCGGGCGGCGCTCGCCCGCGACCGCGACGAGTTCCAGCACGTCCAGCGTCGCACCGACGAGCAGTACCAGGCCCTCGAGGGACAGCGGAAGCAGCTCAGGGCCGCGACCGAAGCGAAGCACGCCGAGCTCGACGAGCTGCGCCAGTCGCTGGCGGGGCAGCAGCGTTCCCTGGACGAGGCGCGGCAGCGGCTCGCCGAGGGTGAGCGGGCCGTGCGTGTCGAGCGCGAACGGCTCGACGAGGACCGCCAACGAGCCGATTCGGGCGACTTGGCGCCCGTGGTGGTCACGGCGCCGGACGGCGAAGGCGACGACCACACCGAAATGCTGGCGGCCCGCGAGGCATCGGTCAGGGAGCAGGAATCAGCGCTGGCCGAGCAATGCGCACAGGTTGTCGCTCGTGAAGCGACGGTGTCGGCGCTGGAGCGCCGTCACGCCGAGCTGGAGATCGAACGCGCGCGGCTGGCCGAACGCGAGGCCGCCGTCGCTTTACTGGAGCAGGAGCAGGCGGCGCTGGCTGACGACCGCGTCCGGCTGTCCGAGCGCGAGTCGAGGGTCGCATCGCTGGAGCAGGAGTGCTCGACGATCGAGCACGATCGCACCCTGCTCGACGCCCGAGAGAAGACCGTCTCATCGCTCGAAGCGGAACGCGACGCCGTCGAGGCGATGCGAAACAGCCTCGCGACTCGCGAGGCTGCCGTGTCATCGCTGGAGCGGGAGAAGGCGGCGCTCGTTAACGATCGCAAGCGGCTGACCGCGCGAGAGAGTGCGGTCGCCGGTCTCGAAAAAGAGGGTGAGCAGTTCGAAGCGCAGCGCACCGCGCTGACGGCGCGCGAGACGGCGGTGGCCGGTCTCGAGCAGGAGCGCACGGCACTGAAGGAGGAGCGCACGCTGCTCTCGGCGCGCGAGGCGGCGGTGTCCGGGATGGAGCACGAGCGGGCGGCGCTCGAAGCCGAGCGCAGCCGGATCGCGGAACGCGAAGCCGCGGCGGAGCAGTCGCTGGCCGACCTGGACCGCGACCGCGAACGTCTCGGGGCCCGAGAAGCATCGGTGTCGGGACTGGAAGCCGAGCGCACCGGGCTCGAGGCGCAGAAGGAACGGCTGGCGGCGCGCGAGAGCGAGGTGGCCGCGCTGGAGCGGGAACGCGAGGCGCTCGCTCGGGAGCAGGCCAACCTCTTGCAGCGCGAGTCCGCCGTGGCCGGGCTGGAGCAGAAGCAGGGGGAGATCGACCGACTGCAGTCCGAAATCGATCAGCGACAGGCTGACGTCGATCAGAAGGAGGCCGAGACGGAGCGGCAACGGGCCCAGGCCGATCAGCGTCAGGCCGATCTGGATGCGGCTCGGGAAAGGCTCGAAGCTCGCGAGTCGGGGGTGGCGGCACTGGAGCAGGATCGCCTAGCGCTCGAGGCGCAGCGCGCCAGCTTCGAGCAGTACGAGACCGAGCAGGCCACCGAGCATGCGCGGCGCCTTGCGGCGCTCGACGAGGATCGTCGCAGCCTGGAGGAGGAGCAGGCCGCCTTCGGCAGCGAGCGCGAGCGCGTCGAACGCGAGCGGGACGAGCTTGAACGGCAGCGACGCGACCTCGTCGCGGTCATCGAGGCGTCGCGGGCGACCCTCGACGGAACCATCGATCTCGAGCCGCGCGAGGCCGGGCAGGAAGCCGCTGCCGGTCCGGAAGAGACCCCCGATCCCGCCGACCCCATCGTCTCCCCGCCGCCTCCTTCCGAGGTGCCGCCGATCGCCGAGCTTCTGGATATGGATGATCTGCCGGACGACCAGATCAACGCCCTGTGCGAGGAGCTCGCGGGCCGCTGGCAGCAGATCGACTTCGACGAGGCGGAGCCGTCCGAGGACGGCGAGCCGCAATGACGGCCCTTCGACCGGGGCGCCTCATCCGCGCGAGCCGAAGCAGCAAATAACTGGCAATTAATGACTAATAATCCGCGCCCGGGCTGCGCGCCCCACGCGCTTCCCACGCTCTTCCGACGCTCTTAATGTCCCTTCCTCCGCGCGACGATAAGCAGGAATAACCCGGAATTCTTCCGTCCAACGCCGTTATCGGAGCAAGCGGGATGTTGATTGACGATCTGCTGCGTTACCTCGTGGACCATCAGGGTCGGACCTTCATCTGGTGGTGGGCGCGCCGCCGGCCGTCCGAATTCACGGTGAGCTGACACCGGTCGAAGGCGCCGAGGCTTACAGCCCGGCGTCGCTCCAGGACGCGGTGTACGGCATGCTGATGCCGGACCAGATCCAGCAGTTCGAGGAGTCGCCGGAATCGCGCAACGAGCTTGATTTCGCGTACGGCCTGTCGGGCGTCGGGCGCTTCCGCTGCAACATTCACCGTCAGCGCGGATCGATCGGCGTGGTCGTTCGCGCTGTGCCCAGCGAGGTCCCCAAGCTGGAGGCGCTGAACCTGCCGCCCGAGGTCGAAGTGATTCCGATGTTGCGCAAGGGTCTCGTGCTGATGACCGGGCCTACCGGCAGCGGCAAGTCCACGACGCTGGCCGCGCTGATCGACCAGATCAACGACCAGCGCGCCGATCACATCATCACCATCGAGGACCCGATTGAGTACCTGCACCGTTCGAAGAAGAGCTACGTGTCGCAGCGCGAGGTCGGACCCGCGGGTGACACGCTCTCGTTCCGCAATGCGCTGAAGTATTCGCTTCGTCAGGATCCGGACGTGATCCTGGTCGGCGAGATGCGCGACTACGAGACGATCGGCATCGCGCTGACGGCCGTCGAGACCGGCCACCTCGTCTTCGGCACGCTCCACACGCCGAACGCGCCCCAGACGGTCAGCCGAATCATCGACGTGTTCCCGCCGAGCCAGCAGCCGCAGATCCGCGCCCAGCTTTCGTACTCGCTGGAAGCCGTGATCGCCCAGATCCTGCTGCCCTCCTCGGGCGGACGGGGCCGCGTCGCCGCGGTCGAGGTCATGCGATCGAATACGGCGATCCGAACGCTGATCCGCGAGAACAAGATCGAGGCCATTCACCAGGCCATGGAGACCGGCACCAAGGACGGCATGCTGACGATGGACCAGTGCATGCAGTCGCTGGTCGCCAACGGACGAACGGATGCGGCGACGGTGCTGCCCTATGTCCGCACGGCGACGGCGCGGAAGAACGTTGAAGGATTCCTCGCCACTGCCGCCTGAGGCCGCGGCCGGGCGCACCCGATCGCCTATGATGTCGCGCCGTGCCACGGACCTGCGCCAATCCAGCCGAATCGAGCCGGCGCCTCGCGCCATGCCGCTTCGGGCTGCGCCCCTCGGAAAGACCCAACGCGGGCTTCGCCCGCAACCCAAGAGGTGTCCGCTTCGATGGAGAAGCGGGCCCATGATTTCAGGACATATTAATCACGCCCCAC
>NYZC01000369.1 GCA_002686995.1 Phycisphaeraceae bacterium
TCCATGGCGACTGGAACTATGAGATACTTCCCGGTTCATGAATAACACATCGAGCCCCCATCAAAATTCGGTAACTTATTGTTTTGCGCGCCCTAAGCTGAGAATGACCTCTCGCGCTTCTGCCCTTAAACGCTCAATTTCGTCCCTCCTTGTCCGATCTCTTGAATCCAGGTCAGAGATAGCCTCGGCGGCGTAGCCGGGTCGAGTTGGAATGGGAAATGTCAGCTTGGATCATTCGGTCCGCATCTGGAATGGACAACCCTGGACGCGAATGGAGCTCTGTAAATCATGGTGAACTTGAACGTTGACCAGTTAGAGCGGCAAGGTTTCACACTCATGCCTGGCTTTCTGGATGGGGAGATGACCCGCCGGGTCCGGCAACATATCGATTCCCTGATATCTTCAGGATTTGCGCCAAAAGGCAAGCGAAACGGGCGCTATTCCCTACGTCATCCCATTCCCGGCAACATCATGGCCGAGCTGGTGAACCACCCGGCCTTGTTGGAGCTGGCTGGTCAGTGCTTGCAAGCGCGCGAACTGCGGTTGTTGGAGCAAGTGCTCATTCGCACCGACCCCCAGCCACCACCGCCTGGGCCACAGGGGTGGCACATGGACTGGGCGTTCTACCCGCGACAGTACAAAGCCGTACCGCGGCAGACTTACTTCCACATGGTTCACTGTCTCAACACCGTGCCGCCGGGGGGGGCAGCGTTCATGATCGTGCCCGAGTCTCATCACCTGACTTATGCGGCGACCGCCCGGATGCGAACCGCTGAAGAGGTAGAGACTCTCAAGCGCGATCCAGCGGGTGTGGCAGGAATTGATCCGAGCAAAGGGATCGAGGTCTGCCCGAATGAAGGGGATCTGTTGATTTTCAACCCGATGGCACTGCACTCAGCCTCGGCAAACACCACAGACGAGACCCGGTATGTGTACTTTGCCTCGTTTTTCGATACGTCGGCAACCGAGTTGCGGGATGAGTTGCGCCGACTGAAATACCGCGACGGGTTTCCCGAATCTCTGCGTGCGAATTTGCCGGATGATCTGCTGTCGCTGTTGGCGTGGTGATTGGCGCGACATGAGGAGGCTGGAAGGAAGGACTTGCCTGGTACTAGAGACTCCGAGATCCTGGCTCTGATACAGGAGCGTATTCAGAGCTACTTCGCGGCGAAGGACTGGCTCGCCGATCACGGAATACCGTTCGAGATGAATTTCGATGATGCCTGACCGCAGTACCTGTTGATCAAGATCGCCCAGATCATCGCGGATCCCCGCTTCGGATCCCCCAGGCGCGCGGTAACGTCGCGGCCATGAAGTTCGCGGCCGCTGCCCTCTTCGTGCTCACCAGCTTCGATCCCGTGACCGTTTAGTCAACCACGACGCCAAACCCCGTCCGAGTGCCATCGAGTCGAGCGGTGGCGGCGTACGGCGCACGATCGTTCAGCGCTGCAGCGCCACGATCCGGTCCACGATCTGTCGGCGCAGCTCGTCGAGATCGCCGTCGGTGGCGACCGAACGGATCCACCGCTCCGCCTCCTCGGCCTCGTTGCGCCGCGCCGGATCGTCCTTCGCCCGCCGGGCCGCGGCGATCAGCGTCTGCGCGTAGCGCGAATCGTCCACCGCCTCGCGCAGACCCTCGTAGGCGAGCGTATCGATCACGCCGTCGACGGTGGGATAGGTCAGGTTGTAGTCCGTGCGGCCGCGGTAGTCGAAGTCGTTCCAGGCGTGGCCGAAGCCGTGCTGGTAGGCGTAGGTCATCTCGACGTCGTAGCCGGCCTGCCAGAGGCGCACGCCGTAGTGTCGGCGGAACTTCTCGGGCTCCTCCCGATCGGCCTGGGGAAAGCCGTAGATCCCCAGCCGGTTGCCCTGAGTGTGCGTGCGCGCCGCCACGCGGGGGTTCACCGGCCCGGACATGATGGGCAGGTCCAGCAGGCCGCCGGCCAGCTGCAGGAACGCGGCGTCGTCCTCCACCGCGACGAAGACCTTCGCCCCTGCCTCGTGCGCGGCCCGCATCCATGGCCGCTCCTTGGGCAGCAGGTGGTCATCTTCGTCGAGACCGTAGACGTGGAATGACTTGTAGCCATTGTTCCGCGCCCACTCGACGAAGGGCCGGACTTTCTGCTTGAACGCATCCATGTCGCCCCCGCCCGCCTCGATCACGTCCTTGTCGAAACGCTGCCCGAGGCTGTAGATGTGCCCTTTGGGCATGCCGACCGACTCGCGGATGCGCATGTTGCGGACGAACCACTCGAAGCGATCGATCGGCTCGGTGGGGCACACGATCCCGTGGACGAGCAGATTCACCATCTCGGCGCGGTATTGGCGTTCGGTCTTGAAGTGCGACCAGACCTGCATCCGCGGCCGGCCTTCGCGCAGGCGACCCTGGTAGTAGAGCCCGTAATCAATGGGAGTGGGTGCGAGATCGAACGGCAACACCCTCACGGTCAGGGGTAGGGCCAGCGATCCCGCGCCCGGAGACTCGACCTCGATCCGGCCCGTGTAAATGCCGGTTGCCGCGTGCTCGGGCACGTGCACTGTCACGTGCAGGTGTTTGACCTGGTCGGCCGAGACGTCGAACGGCCTCAGCGTAGCGGCGTCCTGCGGCGCGAAGTCGAGCAGCCGTGGATGCTCGACCTTCGGGTCACCCTCGCCCGCGAACTCGACGGCAGGATCCGAGATGTCGACCAGGGTCCCGCCCGATCGCGCGAAGTTCCTGCGCCGCTCGCGGTCGACGACGACCAGGCTGTCGTCCTTCAACAGCAGCTCGCCGACGAGCTGCACCGGATCGGCGGCCCGGTCCCAGTCGCCGAGCCTGGCCTGATCCCAGTACCCCTCGATCCCCGATTGGTACCAGTACTTGATCACGCGAATGTCGACGGCGCTCGCCGGCAGCGACCCCGCGGAGCCGTTCAGCTCTGTCGCCCGCACCTGCACGCCACGGTGCGCCTCGGTCGCCACCAGATGGAACGCGACCGGTTCGTACTCGCCGCGGCAGGCGGCCACGTCCAGCTTGTCCACGGCGCCGAATCCGTCGGGAAACGGCCGGCCCGGCTGAAATCGCGCGTCGGTAATCGCGGGCCCGCTCAAAACGGCGAACGGCCCGGCGGCGCCGGCGCGCAGTCGCGCCACCTGCGCGGCGCGGTGGGCCGCGTGTACCTGCTTCTCCAGCTCGTCGATCTGGCCGCCGACGACATCGAGCATCGTCGGCGCGGTGGCTCGATCGAGTCCGGCGATGCGCTGGCGGATCGTCTCCGCCTCGGCGAACAGCGCTTCCAGGCGCCGCGACGTTTGCCCTGCCGTCTCCGTGCCTTTCAGCAGCGCGCGGGCGCGGCCCAGGCCCCGCGTCACCGGTGCAAGCTCCGCGCCGAGCTGCTTCTGCACGAATCGCCGAGGAATGTCGTCGTCCGCGGGCCGCCCCTGGCCGAACACCAGCCGCCCATAGCGCCAAGGGAAGTTGTACCAGTGGTCGACCGGCGACCAGACTGCGTGTTTGCGGCCGGCCGGGCTTGAGTAGCGACGGCAGAGATTGAGCGCCCACGCTTCGAGGGGGCCGGGCTCGACCTCCAGCGTCGCGAAGGGGAGGCGGATCTCGACGGTCCAGCCGTCGTCGCGGATCGTGGTCCGGGCCGTCCACTGCCCGTCCCACCACGTCACGCCCTGGTAGCCGACGGCGTCGCGTTGCGTACCGATCGGGTTGACCGTGAGATTGAAGTAGCGCCGTTCGTACTGCGAATGCATCCGCAGTGTCGGGGCGTCGCGCGGCGCGATGAACAGCTCCAGGCAGTCGTTGCTCCGCACCCCGCCGTCGCGATCCTTCGCATCGGCATCCAGCTCACCGTGCCCGGGGCCGTCGAGGCGCGCGGCGATGTAGAGCGCCTCGTCGTCGTAGAGAATTCGTGCCTCGCCGGGCGCCGCCGGCTCAATGCCCTGCACCGCGTCCGGCTCGCGATCGGGATTCTTCCAGAGCGTGAAGTCGACCAGCGCCGGGGCGGCATCCCAGCCGTCCTCTCGGGTCATCACGCCGTCGATCGTCGGCGGTGACGTGGTGTGCGTGGCCCACGCGACACGGAAGGGGAGCATCGCCTCCGTAGCCGGCGAGGTGCCATGTGCCAAGGTGCCCGCCGCGACGGTGACGATCCCGATGATCAGACAGCGCGTCATCGATTTCATCTTATGGGGAGCTGGTCCAGCGGTTTCGTGCCATCCGATGATCGTGCGTAAATGACTCATTGGCATGAGCTTAAGCTCGATCGTACCGCGCAGCCAGCAAGCATCACCTGGAGATCGTCGTGACCGAGAAAGCACCCGGCATTCCGCTCCCAACGGATTGGCCCAGGCATGTGAAGTCAGGCGTTCTTCATGTTATTGCGCTCGCGCAGCTGGCGCAAAATGCAGCGTAGATGTCCTGACTGCCGCCGCACGGCTCCAGCGGATGCAGCCGGAACGGAACAAGGCGATACCCTCGAGGCGATTCTGGATGCTGGGCTGTCGCCCGCTGCCGAAATGGTCGTCCTACCGGACGCCGATCGACGGGCTCTGGCTCTGTGGGGCCGGTACCCACCCCGGCGGTTCGGTGACCGGCGGTCCCGGTCACAATGCAGCCGAGGCCGTGCTGGATCACATGAAATAGAATGAAACGGTGAGGCCGGGGCATGTTGGCATTGCGGCAGTGGGCGTGAGCAATATTCCGGCCTTGCCGTATGGTGAGCGGTGGATGCAGATCGCGTCTGGAGGATCCACATGATCGGTGAGCACGAACCTCGACAGGCCATGCCGGTTAACCAGGATCAGCCTTTTCGGATCGCATTGACGGCGGACTTCTTCGACCACGACGGCAATCCGAAGTACAAGGATCTGGGCTTGTCGGTCTTTGATGGTCACGCGCATATCGAATATTTCGCCTTCGATGCGCACAAACCGCAGATCGCGCCCGACCAGCTCCGCAACGCCAACGGCGTGATCGTCCTGGGGGCGACGGTGACCGCCGACAGCCTCGCGGCGGCCGACGATCTGCTGGCGGTGGTGCGATTCGGCGTCGGATACGACTCGGTGGATGTCGGAGCGTGCACCGACGCCGATGTGCTGCTGATCATTTCCAAGGGCGCGGTCGATCGGCCCGTGGCGGAGGCGACGGTCGGCTGGATGATCGCGCTGACCCACAACCTGCTTGCCAAGGATCGCCTGGTCCGCGAAGGCGACTGGGACGCGCGCAGTCGATATATGGGCGCTGAGCTGCGAGATCGGACTTTCGGCGCCGTGGGCCTCGGTGGCATCGCCACGCACACGATGCGACTGCTGAGCATCTTCGGGATGAAGCCGCCGATTGCGTTCGACCCCTATGTCGATCCCGATGCCGGGCGGCCATTCGGCGAGCTGGTGGAGCTGGACGAGCTGATGAGCCGCGCCGATTTCGTGTCGCTCCACTGTCCGCTGACCGATGAAACGCGCGGCCTGATCGGGGCCCGGGAGCTGGCCTTGATGCGGCCCGACAGTTATCTGATCAACACCGCGCGCGGCGGCATCGTCGTCGAGGATGCGCTCTACGACGCGTTGGAGCAGGGAAGGATTGCGGGGGCGGCGCTCGATTGTTTCGAGCAGGAGCCGGTGGTGACGCCCCACCGCTTCGGCAGACTCGACAACGTGATCCTGGCGCCGCATTCGATCGCGTGGACGGACGAGCTGTTTCGCGACATCGGACGGATGAACTGCCAGTCGTTGCTGGACCTGTCTCTCGGGAAGGTGCCGCACGGCATCGTCAATGCCGAGGTGCTCGAACGGCCGGGGTTCCGGGCGAAGTGGAAGCGGTTGCGCGGAGGGTGATGCCGTGCCCGCTCATACCGGTATCTCCGAAGGCACGCACGCGTTGTGCAGTCACGGTTCAACGATCATCGTTCATCCGGAGGCATCACAACCAGGTCAGATTCTCAGCGATCGAAGATAATCGCGGAACAGGATGGTCTCGCTGACGTTATCCACGCGGTTACAGCCTTCCCACTCGATCCAGACGTACTCCACTTCCAGGTAGCCGCGATAACCGGTCGCCTTCATCACCTTGACCACTCGGGCGAAGTCGATCGTGTTGTCCTCAAACGACGCCTGCAGCGCTCCTTTGCGTGCGCCGCGCACATGGAAATGGCTGGCATGGGCGACCAGGGGTTCGACCTGGGCATCGGGGATACCGATCCGGCAGAAGTGACCGTAGTCGAGCGTCAGGGTCAACCCCGGAACATCGGCGACCAGTTTGAGTGCCGATGCGGGTCGCTGTGCGACCGAACGGAGGTGTGGCTCCACCCCCATGATGATCCGGTACGGTCCGGCACGCTCGATGCGCCACGCCAGCTCATCGTGCGATCGCCCGAGACCGTCCGCCTTCGATTCGCCTTCGAAGAACACGCCGGGCGAGATCGTGATGTGCCTCGAACCACAGGCGGCGGCGTATTCCAGCGTGCGCTGAAACCAGTCCCTGGCCTTGCGGCGGCGCGACCTCGATGGGTCGTTGACGGCATCGGGCCCCTGAAGAAACACGTCGGCGGCCTTCAGGCTCCGGGCGTCCAGTTTCTTGCTCAGTGCCCGGGCCGAGCGCCCCGGGTTCCTCAGTTGCTCGGAAGGCTCCAGGTGCGATCGCCGATGGAACAATCCAATATCGACAGCACGAAACTCCAGCGCGGCGATAAGGTTCAGTGCTTCGTCATGGGGCATCAACGGAAAGGTGAAATCGGGGCAGGCAAGCTTCAGCTTCATCGACTTCTCGCGTTTCGCTGGCGCAGGAATCACTGGACCATTATGGCACGCAACGGTATCACGATGCGCAGCGACCCGCTGGACCGCCACGATTCTCCCCTTTACGCCGTCCAGTCAAGCGCAACGGTCATCAGCGGCTCTTCACCCGAACTCAACCGCTCGAAGGCGCGCGGCGCCTCGGCGGCGGGCATCATGTCGCGGATCAACGCATCGACGTCGATCCTTCCGGCGGCCAGCAGGTAGGGGCTCGTCAGCTGCTCGCTCGCCCTCGTGCGCGCCCATTCAGTCAAAGGAGAATGTCGGGTCTGGAATGAGACGACCGAAACAGATCGCCGACGTCGGGGTAGATGTCACCTTGTCGTGGTAGCCCCGAGGCGCTATTGGATGGATCTGTCGTCACCTCAGGCGGCGCCTCGGCGACCACGTGAGCCATCGGCGAATCGTCCCACACGGAGTTTCCCGAGTTCGGTGTCGGCATGTCTTCTGCCATGATGTCGGCGATAAGGGGATCGACGTTCGCGTCCTCGCTCGGATCACTTACTGCCCCGGCGAAGTCCACCGTCAGGGCGTTCGCCGAATCGTCGGGGTCCGTGTCGTTGTCGACGCCAACCATCCGAAACACGATACCGTTCGGCGCCACCGGACCCGGCTCCAAGTCGGCGAGCCCGTCTCCCGACAGCAGCACGCGGGATTCGAGCGGCTCGAAGAAAGGTTGATGATTTCGGGATGATGCGTGGCATTTCATGGCGTGTCTCCGTTCAGAGTCTGTCGCACCAGGACCGAGTGCAAAAGATGCGCCAACAAGAGTTCTTCTTGTCTGATGATGTCGTAAGGCTCTTCATCGGTGCAGGTTACGACTTCGAGAAGGGCTGACGATTGATTCCTGATGAGACTTTCTCGCGCACGGAAGTGGGTGACCTGGCCCGCGAACTCCGGGAAGTTACACCCGGATGATGTAGTTCGCCGAGTTCCATCGATCGAGTTCGACAGACTGATCGAAGCTGGTGATCCGTGGGGATTTCGTTATATCGAGAGTCGAAGGTATGATGATCGGGCTGTTGGCCGCGGGCCGCTTTCGATGATCTACTCCAACACTTGTGGCTATGCGATTCAGGCTCTGAGCCGACTGGTGGCCATGCGGCCCACCGGCAACGTGCAACTGGACGAGTTGTGCGCCCGCACGGACCTGCCGCGTCATTTCATGGGTAAGCTCTTCCAGGACCTCGTCCGCAGCGGCCTGCTGACCAGCGCGAAGGGGCGCGGCGGAGGCTTCGCGCTCGCCAGGAAGCCGGAAAAGATCACGCTCTACGACGTCGTCGCGGCGGTTGACGGCGCCGAGCAGTTCGAGGAGTGCGCGATCGGCATGATCCCGTGCGACGATCACCAACCGTGCCCCGAGCACGACCGGTTCATGTTGCTTCGCGATCACATCCGCGAGTATCTCGAGAGCTCGACGCTCGCGCAGTCCGCTAACCCGCGTTGAGCAACGATGCGGCGGAAAAGATTTTTCCGGGCCGACGATCGGCGATGTCGTTGCATGAGCGGTGTCGAACA
>NYZC01000370.1 GCA_002686995.1 Phycisphaeraceae bacterium
CGAAATCTTCCGCCAGATCGCGCGCATGGGCATGCTCAGACAGGCGCCGTTTCATTCGCCCACTTCCCGCTACGGCACCCTCTCGCGTGCCGAGACGCTGCCCATCAAGGAAATGAAGAAGAGAATGCGCGGCGTGATACGTGACATCCGCAACGGCAAGTTCGCCGGTGAGTGGGCCGCGGAGCAGGCCAGCGGCTATGCCACGTTCAAGAAGCTGCAGAAACGTGCTTTGCAGCACCCGATCAACAAGGCCGAGTTGAAGGTGCGCCCGGTGTCCACGTCACCGAAGAATTTCAGTACCGAGTAGTGCATCTGCTCGCCGCGAAGGGATTCCTGATGCGGCGACGGACGAGGTCATGCACGCGACGGGCATGACCTCGTTCGAGGCGCGGACACAGATCGTCGCGGGCTGAAGCGCAGTCCGTTCGATTGAGCATGGAACCGACCTTAACGGCACGCTATCCAGGTGACGGCAAGACAATCCTACAACGATGAGCATCGCGCCCTGATCGAATCGGCGCACCGCCTGCTGCCCGGAGGAAGCGTCGGCAACGTCTACGACGACACGATCCTGCGCCGTGGCGCGGGCAGTCGGGTGCACGACGTCAGCGACAACGAGTACATCGATTACCTGCTGGGTTCCGGGCCCATGCTGTGCGGCCATGCGCACCCGCAGGTCACCGAGGCGGTCCGACGACAAATCGAGCACGGCACCACGTTCTTCGCCACCCATGAGCTGGCGATCGCGCTCGCCGAGCAGATCGTCGCCGCCGTGCCGTGCGCGGAGCAGGTCCGATTCACCGGCACCGGGACGGAAGCGACGCTGTATGCCATGCGCGTAGCACGCGCCGCGCGCGGGCGCGATCGCATCCTCAAGTTCGAGGGCGGCTACCACGGCATGAACGACTACGCGCTGATGAGCACCTTCGCGTCCGGGTCGGCGGAACTCCCGGCCGCTGAACCTGACTCCGCGGGCCTGCCCGGCAGCGTCGCGGACGAGGTGCTGGTCGCGCCGTTCAACGACATCGATGCCACCGCGGCGATCATCGAGCGTCATCATGACGAGCTGGCGGCCGTGATCGTCGAGCCGATGCAACGGGTCATTCCGCCGCTGCCGCGGTTCCTTCCGTCACTGCGCGCGTTGACCGCGAAGCACGGGATCCTCTTGATATTCGATGAGATCGTCACCGGTTTTCGCCTGGCGTACGACGGCGCCCAGGGGTACTACGGCGTCGTGCCGGACCTTTGCACGATCGGCAAGGTGATGGCGGGCGGGTTTCCGCTGGCCGCGGTGACCGGGCGTTCGGATCTTCTCGCCTGCTTCGATCCTTCGTCTCGAGCTGACGGCCGCTACCTGCCCCAGTACGGCACGTTCAACGGGAATCCGGTGGCCGCCGCCGCCGCGCTGGCCACCCTTGATCTCCTGCGGCGGCCGGGCACGTACGATCGCCTGTTCGACATCGGCAGGGAGTTGATGGCCGGACTGCGGGCGGCGTTTGCCGAGGCCGATATCCCGGTCCAGGTGATGGGCGAACCGCCGGTGTTCGACATCTTCTTCACCGATCAGACGATCACGACGTACCGTGACACGCTGACCAACGATGTGGCCGCGGTGCGTCGATTCAACCGGCACCTGCTCGACCGCGGCATCTTCCGGCCCGACAGCAAGTTCTACGTGTCCGTCGTCCATTCGCCGACGGACGTCGAGCAGACGATCGCGGCGTTCGCCGATGCCGCCCGGGCGTTGCGGGACGAGTAGGGGGGCGCCGATCAGATGCGGTACAGCGCTTCGGCGTTTCGGGCGAACATCGCGCGCTGTTCGGTCTCACTGAAATCGGCCACGAGCCCGGTGTAGGCGTCGATCAGCGCGTCGTAGGTGCTGAACAGCCTGTCGACCGGCCAGTTGGTGCCGAAGATGCATCGTGCGGGGCCGAAGATGTCGATGCATGTCAACACCCACCTTCGGATGCTTACGACGGTCCAGTCATGGTCCCTCATGCCCAGCCCTGAAATCTTGCAGACGACGTTCTTCGCCTCGGCGATCGCGGTCATGCCTTTTCGCCAATCCACGAAATAGGCGTCATCGCGCGCCATCGGCTCGCCGCAATGATCCAGAACCAGCGGAGTCTCGGGAAACTTCAGGGCGAGATCGCGGGTCCTGATCATGTCCGGCCAGGAGACGGAAAGGCTGGCGACGAGATTCAACCGGGCGAGCAGCCCGTAGCCGCGGTGGAAGTCCGGATGCACCAGGTCGTCGCCATCCGAGAAGTCGCGAATGCCGCGCATGTTGGCGAACCGGCAGTGACGCTCGAGTTCGCGCCCCACCTCGGGATCCTTGAGGTTCGACCCGGCCACGATGGCGTGCGGGAAGCCGGTGCGATCCGCGGCCTCCTGGAGCCACCGCGTCTCGTCGACCGTGTCTCCCGAACCGATCGCGGCGTTCAGGTGAATCGCCTTCACCACGTTCGCGGCACGGGTTTCGGCGATGTAGTCGTCGACGACATACCGGGAGCCCTTGAGCTCTTCCAGACGATCACCCAGGTGCACGTCCTCGCCGTCCGGCATCAGCCACGAGTAATGGAGATCCGGGTGATCGAGATCCCAGAAGTGGACGTGCGCATCGACGAATTCGAGTCCGGTCACCGGAGCCTCCTGCGTTCATCCGTGGTTCTTCAACTTCTCGTCACCGCGACAGGAAGTTACACCGGAAGAATCTATGGTGCCGCGGTATCCGTGCGCCGGGGCACGTTGGCTTCGTAGATCGCCTTGATCTCCTTGTCGGTCAGCGCCCGGTCGAAGATCATGACCTCGTCCAGCACCTGGTCGCCGGGCGGGATCTCGACGATGCCTCGCGAGGAGAATCGCGGTTCGATCAGGCCTTCGGTCATCGCGTTCATGAAGTGCCCGTTGACATAGAAACGCTGTTCGCCCGGCTTGAAGGTGCCGGCCAGGAACGTCCATTGTCCGTCCCTGAACGGATCCCTCTGGTTGCCGTCTTCCGCGGTGTTGATCAGGTAGTACCGTCCCTGGGTGGAGTCGATGTAGTAGTAAAGGTTCCCGGGATAGATATAGAAGTTGAGCACGGCACGGTCCGAAAGCGCCGTGAGGAATCGGCGTCCGTGCTTCAGCCCGCTCCAGCCGACCGGCTTGATCCAGAGCGCAAGGGTCCCTTCGTCGCGCGAAAAGCTTTCCAGCGCCGCGTAGCGAAGCGAGACCGAAGGGGACATCCGAAGGCCCATGCCGCGTCGACCCGGCACGCGCCGGATGTCGCGGTCCGAGCCGGTCTGGAACGTCATCGTCGTGTTGCCCGGGCCCGCCGTGCCCGCGGAGATGGCGGGCATGACGCCGTCTTCAAAGGAAAGATGGAAGCGAAGGTTCTCGCGATCCACGGCATGGGTGGAGCTGACGAAGATCAGGCAGGCCGCACCGCAAAGCCACCTGTACGTGAGTATTCGGCTGCGCCCGGTCATGGTGCGTTCGCCCGGTAGACGGCGCCGACCTCCCTGGAGGTCAGCGCCCGGTTGAAGATCATCATCTCGTCGAGCACCTGGCTGCCTTCGGAAATCTCGACGACGCCTGTCGTGCCAAATTGCGGCTCGATCAGCCCTTCGGTCATCGTGTTCATCAGCCGGCCGTTGAGATAAAAGGATTGTCGGCCGGGCTTGAAGGTGAAGGTCATGAACGCCCAGGTGTCGTCCTTCCAGCCGGCCCACTCGCTGCCGCCGATCAGGACGTAGCGGTCCTGGCCGTCCACCCAGGCGTAGGTCTTGTGACCGTAGGCGTAGAGCCTGATCGTGCAGTTGTCGGCCGTGACGGCCATGAAGTAGCGATGGTTGTTCCTGTTCCTCGACCAGCCGACCGGTTTCATCCACACGGCGATCGTGCCTTCGTTTCGGGCGAGACTGTCCCGGGCCAGGTACTGAACGACGGGATAGCTGTAGACCTTGCTCCGCGCCGGATTGTCGATCGCCTTCAGTCCCAGGCCCCTGCGTCCGGGCACGAACGTCGCACGGCCGGTCACCTTGCCAGCATCGTCGGCCTTGCCCCTGGTGACCGCGGCATCGCTGCCGCTGAAACTGCCCTTGAACGGGAACACGAAATCGGCCTGGCGGATTTCCGTGTCCGCCTGGGCGATCGCGGGCCTCAGGCTGTTTTCGAACGGCAGATAGAAGAGCAGGTTAGCCCGATCCAGGCCGTACGCGGGGGGTGTGACGACCATGCACAGGACGATCATGAAGGCTTTGGAGGCTCTGAGCATCCGTATCAGTCCTGGAATAACCGCAGAAGTCGGTAGGAATGCTCGTTGACCGCGACGGAAATGTCGGCATCCTGCTCGACGACGGCATCATCAACCGTCAGTGCTTCCGGCTCCATGTAGTGCGGCGGCTCTCGCCGTTGCGCTTCCGGAAGAAAGATGCTGTCGGGATAGCCAAGTCCGGCCGCACCGTAGTCCCGGCAGGTGACGGATCCGGGTTCGAAGCCGAATCGCGAATAGTCGATCTTCAGTCGAACGGTATCGGCGGCATCGCTGTCGTTGACGATCATCACCAGCGCGTTGGCGTCGCCGCGTCGCCAGGCCGAAGCGACCACCGAGTCACGCCTCGTGGTCAGCTCGATCCCGGTGCCTTTGCGCCAGTAGGGGATGTACTGCGTCTTTTCGTCCCAGCCGAGCTCCCTGATCGCCCGCGGGATGTTGGCCGGCGTTCCGGCGGACCAGCATGGCACGTCGTGGGAGAACATGAGGGCCCAGAGATGGGCGCGCGCCGGCCTGGCGTTGTCAGGTTCGTTCTCCGTCCACTTCCAGAACTGGTAGAGGTGATAGCGTTCCGGACCCCATGCGTAGGTCTGGATCAGCGACCGCACGCGTTCCAGGTCGAGGATCCTGGTGTAGTTGTTCGGCAACGTGTCGTCATTGATCTGCGTGCTGTAGTAGGGAGCCCGGAACTGTTCGCCGTCAAGGATGATGTCGGTAAAGCTGGCGGCGCTCAGAGAGTTTTCCCCGCCGTTGTGCAGGACGACCTGGTTGATCGGGTTCACCGACTTGTAGATCGTGTAGATGCGCTTGAGATATTCCCGGGTCGCGAGGACCGGTATCGCTCCATCCTGCGGGCAGTCGTGGAGCGTGTTGGAGCAACTCTTGTTGTGGTGCGAGTAGCAATCGATATAGGCATGGACCGGGATGGCGCCGTCTTCCGACAGGTATTTCACGGTCCGGTCCAGGTACCACATCGTGAAATCCGTGGATGACCTGGCGCTGGTGCATCCATTGATCAGGTAGCTCTTGTCCTTCGTCTTCGGGTCGGGGGGGACGTAGGAGGCCTTGCCCGGGACCGGCTGCCATTCGAAGCGATATTTGCGGTACTCCGGCGTGTTGGCGTCGAGCACGCCGCTGTTGATGTACATCGTGAACGTGTGACGCTTCTCTTCCCATTGCTTCTTCCACTTGTCGCGGAACTTGCGGAGGAAATCCTGGTCGTAGACGTCCTCGTTCCAGAAGTTGAAGTAGTTGTAGTGGTGGTTCCAGCCTTCGCTGTAAGGCATGACCTGGAAGAGGTCGCCTTCCTTCTCGAGGGCGTCCGCGTCGACCGTCGCCGATCGAGACCAGCCGGTGAAGTCGTATTGCCGAAAGTACGGCGATCGCGGCTTGCAGGGCAGTGCCATGTATCCCAGGGACAGGGACCTCGGGCTCGCGGTGTCCGCGGACCTGGCGTCGTAGCGAAGGACGTAGTCGGTCGTGCCCGGGATGAGGGTCTGGGTGACGTTCCAGCCGTGAAAGGATTCGTGGCAGAACTGCAAGCCGTGCTCTTCGTCGCCGAGCCGGAGGAAGTTCTCAGGAACGAGACGGGTGGTGGTCTGCGGCGGCGCCCCGACGGCGCTGTTGTTGATGGGAGATCGGTGGGCCCCGCCGGCGGTCCACCACAGGGTCGCGTATTGCTTCCTGAACGGAATCTCGACGGTGACGGCCTCGAGCGCTGCGCCCTGCTTCAGGTCGAAGGTGATCGTGTTCCAGACGAAGCCGTCGAACTCCATCCACGTGTCGGCCTCGACGGAAAGCGGGCCGGCCGTGGCGACGGTCTTGAACGAGATCTTCGTGTCTGACTCTTCGTATGGCTCGAACCTGCCGTCGTTCAGTGCAAGGCGCCTGCCGTTCACCGTGGCCGAAACTCGAACGGGGCCGGCGAGGATGTCACTGCCCTGCACGTCGATCCGGGCCGGAAAGCCTGCGGCGCCGAAGCGGTAGTCGCGTCCCCAGCACGAGATCGTTCGGCCCTCGCTGGTCAGAGCGGTCCACGGTTCGGGCACTTCGTGGCTGATGCCGACCTTGTTGCCCACCCATTCCGGCTGCGGCTCTTTCAGCAGGCGGTCATGCAGGGTGACGAGATCAGTGTCGAGCTTGACCCTGGCCGCCAGGTCGTAGCTGCCGACGGCCAGCGGCCGACAGTCGATCTCGATTTGCTCCAGTTGCTGCGGATCGACGATCTTCCGAGTGAGCGCGGTCTGTCCGGAGTCTTTCGCGACCAGGTCGATGGTCACGCTGCTGAACTTTGCGGTCGCACCGGCGCCCATGAAGAGCTTGAGCTGCAGAAGCTCGGGGGTCGGGATGTAGCGGGCCTCCAGGCGGATCTCGCGCGAAAAGACGAACGGGAGCCTGTGGGCGAGCAGCACGTTGCCGCGATCATCTTTCAGACGCACGGTCACGTCCCCATACATCGAGCCGGGGGCGTCAAAGCCGGCCTCCAGCGCCTTGGTCGCGCCGGGTTGCAGGCGATGCTCCTCGGGCGACGGACCGAACACGGCCTTCCGCTCATCGCCCGTGACATCCGTCACCGCGACGGAGCTCCGCACGATCACCGGCACGTCGCCATGATTGCTGACCCGTCCTGCGAATTTCAGGCTGCCGTTACCCAGGTCGCCGAAACCGCCAAGGGCGAACGCCACCTTCCGTTGCGCCAGGCGCATTCGGGCGAGGGGCGTGAGTTGCGCCGGCTGATACGTCCAGACGCTTTCCACCGTCTCGACGCGCCGGGCGGCATGAACGAAGTTGATGCCCCAGGATTCGCTCGCCGGAAACTCGTCCAGCGGCAGACTGAATTCGACGCGCCAGGAGTCGTGATCCCACGTCTGCGAAACCTTCCACCGGTCACTGCTCCACGCCGCATCGCCGTTCCTGCTGTCACGCTTCGTGTTTGCCGCGTTGACCCCGAAGAAGTAGACGTCGCCGCGCTCTCCCGGGGATACCTGGAAGCCGAGGTAGTCGTCGCTGCGAATGTCGCCGTCACGCTCGGTGACGTCCTTCTTGAGCGGTAGTTCGGAGTAGAAGACGGAGTCGCGCCGGAAGGCTTCCGGGATCGGATAGACCATGCGGATGTAGAGCGTGTTTCCGTGGTGACCCACGTCGACGATCGTTTGGTCCGCGTTGATGATGCCGAGGATGCTGTCCGCCCAACCCGTGAGCGTGCAGGCGCCGCGCCACTCGTCGGCGCTGCTGTCGCGACCGTCGATCACCGGCGCGGCGATCGGCGGCACCGCGAGACGCGCGGCGTCGCTTTCGGCTCCGTGCGCGACCGGAAGGATGGCCGGCGACAACAGCACCAGCATCGCGATTCCGAACCTGTGCAGAAAGGTTCTTTTCACCATGACGGGTCCGAGTCGCGCGCCCACGTGCGGGTGGGACCGTACTTTATCACTCTTCGTTCCTTTTTTGTGGCTTTTCGTGGCTTTTCGTGGCTATTAATCGGGGGCCGACCGGTCACACTCAAATGATTCGTCGGCCACGCGCGAGCGCCCCGCGCTGGTTCCGCACCTCGTCGCTCACCGCAATTCCCAGGTGCTCGACGAGTGACGCGAACCGCCATACCTGCTCGTCGGCGCCGCTGCGGTACTGGGTGCACAGCGCCGGCCGCGGCTTGTCCGAGTAGTTGAGGCCGGAGCCGTGAACGGTCAGGTAATTGAAGAGCACCACGTCACCGGGACGTCCGTAGATCGGCATCGCGCACTCGAGCGGAAACTCGCTGGCCGGAAGCGCGAGGTGCGACGGCGTGTCAACGTGCTCGATCAGACCGAGCTTGAAAGAGCCGGGCACCACGTGCAGCGCGCCGTTGTCGTTGTTCGTCTCGAGCAGGTGGATGAATCCCGTCACGACGGTGTGATCGCGGTGGTAGAAGTAGGGCGCGTCCTGATGCAGCGCCTTCTCCATGCCGCCGCCGGGCTCCTTGTACATGCACATGCCCTGACCGAAGAGCTCGACGCTGGGGCCGATCATGGCCTCCAGCAGGTCGAGCATTCGCGGATCGATCGCCGCCTGGAAATGCGATGCGGCGAGCGTGTACGACGGGCAGAAGAGCATGATCTGTTTGTCCCGACCGGTCTGGCCGCCCTCGGGGACGTAGGCATTGTTGATCGATTCGTAGCCCGCGGCGCGGACGCCGGCGGCCATCGCCTCCGCATCTTCAAGGATTGCCGGCGCGCAGTCGGCCAGCAGTCCGCGAACGACGCAGCATCCCCACTGTTCGTAAACCGCGCCGACCTCCGCGGGCGTGCAGTCCGCCTGCAATTCGATATCCGCCAGGGTTGACGGGGGCAGAGCGGCCAGCGGATCACGCTCGCGGTTGGTCTCGATGACATCGAGATAGGCTTGTTCAGGCACGCTTCGTGACTCCACTCGGTGTGTCGCAGGCCGCAATCCACCGGCCGAAGAAGTCCAGGATCGGTTCTGCCCGGATTGCATGCGAGCCGTCGAACAGGTCCAGTGCCAGACGGTCCTCGACGCCGGCCGCGCGGTAAATGGCGCGCACGCGCTTGTACTCGATCAGCGCGTCTTCGGCCGGGAACACGGTGTCATACTGTCCGACCTGCACGAGCAACGGACGCCGGCAAACGAGCCCGGCCACCTCGGCGCGGGCGCCCCATGGCAGCAGGTGCGGCAGCGACTGGCTTCCGCAGTTGCCCCACGGCAGCGATCGGGCCGTTGGCGCCAGGTATCCGCTGACGCATGCTGCGGTGATTCGAGGTTCAGCCGCGGTCAGAAAGAGCGTCATCGTTCCGCCGAACGACACGCCCACGCATCCCAGGCGCGAGATGTCCACTTCCGGCCGCCGCGCCAGGTAGTCGATCGCCTTCATGCCGTCCCAGATGTTCAGCGTCAGCAGGTTGTACCCGAGCAGCTCGGCCATCAGGTGGCCCAGGTTGCACAGGTCCCGGGGCGCCGGGTGCGTCTCGGCCGGCTCGGCGCGTTCGCCGAATCCACGCCAGTCCGGCACGAGGGCCACGAACCCGTTCTCGGCGAGACGCACCGCCAGGTTCTTGTGGTAATCCATGCCGCGCCGGCCGTCGCTGCGCAGACCGACGAAGCCGTCCTTGCCGTGGCCGTGCCCATGGCAGCACAGGACGGCCGGAAAACGCTGGCCGCGTCGCCGACCGGCCGGCAGGCAGATCCAGGCCGGCACCGACATGTGCCGCTCTGAATCGAAGATGACCTTTTCGCGAACGTACGTTCGGTACGCGCGACGCTCGAGCACCTTGGGTCGCAGCGGCACGGGATCGGGAAAGCGTCCGAGCAGTTGCCGAAACTGCGGCGCGAACCGGCGGCGCCAGCGCGCGTAGGCGGCCGGCGTCTTCCCGGAGAACCGTAGCGCCGGGCGGATCTGTTCGGCCAGGCGGAGTCCCCATCGGCCGATCGTCACCACGCGGCCGTCAATGTCGGGAGGCGATTTCGGCCGGGTCATGAGGGCTGCTCTTTGGTGTCGAGTTGCTCGTGAAGCCAGTCCGTCAGCGAGGGCAGATCCAACTCCAGCACGCCGTCGAAGACGACGATCCGGCAGGCGTCGCTATCCGCGAATCGATACATCTCGCGCACGCGCCGGGCCGCGCGGCGCGCATCGGCCACCGGGATGTAATCGGCCATCGGGATCTGCAGGAGAAGGGGATCGGGCGCGATCAGCCCACAGAGATCGACGGAGTTGGCACGGGCGTTCAGCATCGGCAGTTGCGCCGCGCCCGGGAACCGTCGCTCCTCGGAGACGAAGCTCGTCAGCGCCACGGCCGCCACGCGCCGGTCCAGCGCGGCAATACCGGCCGCCACCGTCGCTCCGGCGTCGATCCCCATGCAGCCGACGCGCGCGGCATCCACGTCATCGTGCGCCGCCAGCAAATCCAGCGCCCGGCGTCCGTCCCAGATGTCCATGGCCAGCAGGCTGCTTCCGCGTCCCTGGTAGAAGGCATCCAACTCGGACAGGTCGGCGTCGGTCGGGTGCCCATCGGCGACCGACGAACGCTCGCCATGCCCGCGCCGGTCGTACGTCAACGTCAGGAAACCCGCTTGCGCCAAGCGAACGGCGACGAGCTTGTGATATTCCAGGCACGGCTCACCCTGCCACAGGCCGACCAAAGGATCCTTGCCCGGTCCCGGCCCGTGGCAGAAGAGCACCGCGGGTTCCCCGCCGCGCCTCGGCGCCAACGGCCGGCACAGCCACGCGGACGCCGACAGATCCGCCTCCACGTCGAAGACGATCTTTTCGCGCCAGTAGCCGTCCATGCGACGCCGCTCCAGCACCTCCGGTCGCAGGGCCGTCCGGCGCGGCTGCTTTCCCATGGCTCGGCGCAACGTCCGGCGGAAATCAGCCTGCCAACGCGCAAGCCCCGAGCCCGAGCGTCCCGCGAAGCCCAGCGGCCGGCCGCTCGGTTTCGTCGCCGCATCTTCCGGGCGATGCCTGAGGACGCGCTTCGTTGCTGTTCGCCTTGTCGTCATGCCGGGCTCGCGGTCTCGCTCCTCTTACGGCTCGGCGCGTTCGAGCACCAGGATCCATTCCTTGTAGACGGGCATTGGTGGCGACTTCCAATCGCCGTGGTCGTCGCCCCTGATGACGCCGATGTCCGTCTCCTCGCCGCTCATCGGGTCGAACCAGAATGCCCGGTAGGACGCGTCGAGCTCGAGGTCCCTGATCACGCACTCCGGGTTGCCCGTAAAGATCACGCGCAGCTCGCCTGGAATCCCGGCGGCGTGCGGGAACAGGTACTCGTTCCGGTTCCAATGCGGATCGACCCATTCCGGATGCGGCTGCATGCGCCACCACTCGTATCGCTCGAGCAGCTTCCGGCCGAGCCCCACCTGCGTGGAGCCGGGAAGCCGATAGCCTTCCTCCCAGGTCAGGTAGCACCACCCGGTGCCCTGGGGCGTCACGCCGTAAGGATGCTCCCGCGAATTGGCGTGCTCGACGCCGTTGGCGCCGTAAGTATGTCCGGCCGCGCCGGACAGCATGCAGAACCAGAACATCTGCCGCTGGATGTTCTGCCAGTTCGCTCCGCAATGGCCCTCGAAGCAGACCTCGCCGTTGATGACCGGCATGGTCGGCTTGTGCGCATAGGCTTCCACGACGCGCTCCACGGTGTTCGGAACGCTCGCGCTGTCCGAGTGGCCGGTCTGGAGCATGTCGAAATCGAGGATGGAAGCGTCATCGATCACGTTGTGCGCGCAGTCACGGACGTCCGGGGGGCCGCCGTGCCGGGGATGAATGGTCATCGGATGACGCCAGGGATCGATCTGCCGCACGTAGCGGATCACTTCAGGCCAGTGCGTGCGCTGAAAGATCGAGTCGTGCTCGGGATCCTCGGAGAGGTAGTATTCCATCATCACTTCGCCGGCGATCGTCCAGACACAGGGATACGCGCCGTAGCGGGCGACGAGATACCGCCAGTGCTTCTTCATCCCTTCGACGCCCAGCAGCAGCAGCCAGAAACTCCAGCATCCGACGATGCAGGGGACGAGACCGGAGCGGACGAGCCAGCTGATCCTCAGGTCCATCATGTCGAAGAACGCCGGATTGATTCGGGAGAAATCCTTTTCCCAGGGAAGGCCCGCTTCGTTGGCGCCCCGTTCGTCGAGGGGGGGCATATCCGGATAGAGGCCCGCGATCACCAGGATGACGCTGAAGCCTTTTTCGACACGGTCGGCAGTAAGAAGCTGGAAATCGTCCGGCCACTTCAGGTGCCTGGACAACCCCATGGTCCAGAAGTCGCCGAGCCAGAAGAACGGTTTGCCGTCGCGATGCTCGAAATGCCGCCGGTTCTGACTAACCTGCAGCGGGCCGTGGACGAGCAGTGGATTCGTGCCGGTGTACGGCCCCACCTCGAACTCGCCTGTCTGCCCGTGAAGGCCTGTATCGGCGACGTTCGAACAACGGGACGCCCAGGTGTGCCGGCCGATCACCGGCGACGAGAATCGCACGCGCCAGCAGTTGTCACCCGACCAGAAGGCCGGCACCGTTCTCTCGACGCCGTCGGGATCCTTGAAGACGACCGAGAACTCGACGTCATTGAAGGGATCCGGATCGTTCCGTGATGAACGGAACGTCCATTCCATCAATTCGTTCTGCGTGCCGGACTGCATGGCGTTCGTCATGATCGGGGACCTGGTGCGTCGTCACGATCCTCGGCGTCTCGTCGTTCAATCCACCGTGAATCTTGCAAGCCGTATGTCGGCCCTTTTCGGTACGCCGGGTTCGAACGCCTGCCCGTCGTAATAGGCCATCAGCACCTGGCGGTCGTCGAGCACGAGGAACTCCGGATACGCCTTGTCGCCGTGCGGCCAGACGTGCGGCTCGGCCGATGCGATCTCGGTATCGGCCAGGGTCTCGCTGATCGAGCCGCAGACGCAGCCTTCGACGTGGTGGACGGGCATGTCCATCAGCTTGTCCAGGTCAAGGGTGTCCGGGTGCAGTTTGAGGAGGACCGTCTGTGCGAAAAGGCGTCCGGCCACCAGCACGGTGTCGCCGACCAGCGCCGCGTCGGGGCCGCCAAGGCCGAGCGCGACCGGATCGTGCTCGACGATCTCCCAATCGGTGTAGGGGGGCGAAGCCCTCGCGAATTTCGCCTGGCGCGTGACCGCGATGAGCGTATCGTCCTTCAGGAAAACCAGGGCGGTTTCGGTGGCACCGTCGACGATCTTCGAGATGCGGCTCCATTCGAAGCCGTCGCTCGACCGTATCAGCTCGACATGCCCCTTGTCGATGGCCATGTAGTGCACGCCCTTGTGGCTGACCGGCGTGTTGACCGAAAAGCCGGGCTCGTAGAACGGCACCGGTTTCGGCCAATCGACACCGTCTTCGGAACAGGTCATGAATGACGTGGTGGCGGGCTCCTCGGCGACGATGTAGAGGAACAGCCGATCATCGATCGCAAGCAGCATGGGTTCGGCGCCGTCGATATCGGGATCGTCGATCACCGTCGAGACCTTCCAGCTCTCCAGGTCCTTTGACGTCAACATCATCACCTTGCCGTGCCCTTCATGGCTCTGGGCCGAGCGAAACGCGATGTACCAGGTGTCGCGCCAGTGGACGAACGTGGGTCGACCGTTCCAGCGGCCGTCGCTGTACAGCGTCTCGACGCGCTCGAGGCAGATTCGTCTGGTCTGTCCGGCAGTGCGATCGGCCATGGATACTCCCGCTGCGATGCGATCAGGTGGTTTTCCGCAGTCCTCGCGCGATGTCGTGCCGGTCCCGATGTCGACGGCGATCGTCAGGTGGCGAGGGTGTACATCTTCGCCGCCTGCATGGTCGAGTCAACCGGGACGTCTCGTTCGGAGGCTCACTTTTCGGATGCCGCCGCCAGAGCTTCGAGCAACGCATCGAAGGCGGCCACGATCGTTTCCGCGGCCTCCGCCGCCGGCGGCGCCGCGATCCTGTAGGTGGTGACGGCAGTCTCGACGGCCATGCCCCCCTGGGCCACGGTATGCGCCGTCGGCCAGTAGGCCAGGATGCCGTTGCAGTAACCGGCGAACATGGTGTGGGTGAACTTCGATCGCGCCTTGGCCCTAAGTCCGATCTCGACGAACGGTTCGCCGGGCATGCCCAGCAGAACGAAGTCGTCCAGCCGAAACCCCACGATCTCGAACGTCAACGACTCCCGGGTGGCACCCGCCTTCAATTTGTCGAGCGCCAGGTTCGCTCGATCGGCCACCATGCGTGCCGGATAGGTCGCGGTCGACGGAGCCCCGCTCGCTTCCAGCTTCTCCAGGGCGCTGCGCGCTTCGGCCAGCCGGGCTTCCGCCTCCTGCCGACTCGGCAGCGGCTGAAGCGGCACGGTCACCTCGCGGCTGGCCGTCACGAGGCACCGATGCGTGGGTTCGTCACGGAATGCCTTGCGGTAGAACGCCACGCTCGACAGCGACGCCCCCACCTCGCGTGCGACCTCGTGGGGACGTGTCTCGATCTCGAAAAACACCCGGGCCGCCTCACAGCCGACAAGGCCGCCCATGCGCTGCTTCTCGCCCAAGTCGTCCTGCAGAAAAGAGAGGCACGCCTGGTTGCCGGCGGCGCCGGTCAGGTAAAGACATGTCGCCTTTGTCACGTCCTCGACCACGCGACGCACCACGCCGGGAAAGTCCTGGCTGAACACGTCTGTCGAAAACCCCATGACGACCGGGTGGGCGGCGTAGCCGGTGAGCACGGCGATCGGCTTGCCGTCGAGATCATCCACCCGCAGCACGTCGACGCTGTGGTCCGTTGCGCCTTCGGGGTTGCGGCCGAGGATGACACGACCGTCTTCGGTGCGCTCCTCGCGGTTGATGGCCATGGCGACCGCGCCGCGGCCCGCCGCAGCACGCGCCGGTTCACGTCGGCTGTCCGCCTGGGCCGCGATTTCGACAAGCCGGTCTTTCAGCCTGGCGATGTAGGCGTCGAGGGCCGCCCGCTCTTCAGTGTCTCCGCCGACGTCATGGACGCCGCCCAGGTTGCCCCGTGACGTGCAGGGGCCGTTGTGGGTATGGGTGCAGCCCAGCGCCACGCAGCGCGCCGGGATGTCCAGGCGCCGGCCGACGGCTTCGCGGATCTCATCGGCGAGCGGCAGGTCGAAGCCGATCAGGTCGCAGTCGAAGATGGCGACCTTGGCGCTTTCGTCCGCGAGCACCAGGACCGTGGCGAGCAGCGCCGACTCGACGCCGACGGCACCTTCGATCCGTCGCATCACACCCTGCATGCGGAAACCGACCGGTGGCGTGATGTCGACGCGCGCCACGCCCGCGGTCAGGGGTCGAGTATTCATTTCGTCGTCGTTCCGTCGGCCCATGTTCAGATGGTTAGCGTCGTAAGCCGGATATCGGATTCCTTGGGGACGCCGTCCTCGTACGGCGCTTCAACGATGATGTTCATGCAGTCGTACATGGACTGATCCCGGCCTGGACTGGTCTGTGCCGCTGTCGTCGCCGCCCGGCAGAACGGCTGCTGTCCTACATGCCGGTCTCGCTCACCAGGTGCTCGCTTGCCTTCTTCGACAGTGTGTTCTTCGACCCGAATCGCTTTCCGGCAGCAAACGCCAGAATCTGCGACAGCAGGTAGCGTGCCTCCGGCACCTTCGGGTCGAAGTTGAGCGCGGAGATGATCATGCCGCCTTCGCCGAGCGCGAAGTCAAGGAGATACGCCAGCTTCGGACACGTCTGGTAGGTGCCGAACTGGCGGATGACCGGCTCCTCCTTCAGCCTGCCGAGGGGATCGAGCTCGATCGCAGGAGCGCCGACCAGAAGACGGAAGAACTGCAGGTCCATGAAGCCTTCGTGCGGAAAACGGCCGAGCATGTCGTGCGCGCGAATGATGCTCGCCTGGTGACCGTCCGCGAAGGGCGGGTAGCATGACTGGGGCGCAAAGAGATACAGGCCTTCCTCCCAGCCGGTAGCGGGAAACGGCGGGTAGAAGGGGCGGACCACGCCCTCGCCGGCCAGGAGCAGCACCCGCCCGCCGGTGCGGGCGAAGTCGAGAATCTCCTGGTCGACCTTTTCCGTGATCAGGACCCGCGGTCGTCTTGTCCCTGCGTTGGGGTACGACTCGAGCTCGTACTCCGTCCGCAGCTTGCGCATGATGCCTTTCCCGGTTCTGCCGTACAGCATCACCGACTTCGGCATCCTGACGGACTTCGGAAAGACCCAGAAGTCCCACTGGTTCGAGACCTCCCGTTTTCCCTGCGCGATCCTGACGCTGAGCTGAATCTTCCGTGGCTTCAGCGTTTCGGGGAACGTCGTCCTGATGACGCCGAGCGGCGACGTACGGAACGGCGTGTGCCTGAACTTCAGCGATCCCGAAACGGCCGACCGACCGCTTCCGAGCTGCCATTCGAGCCTTCCCTGCTTCAGCGGCGGGTGCGCGAAGTCCGAGATGCTCAGCTTCACGTTCAGCTTGTCACCGGCCGTGTAGATGCGGTCCTCGAACTCGTGGTCCATCAGCAGGACGGTGTCACCGTTGGTCTGCAGCCAGGTCTCGGCATCCACGAGCTTCTTCTCGTAGAACATGTCGAGCACGCCCATCGGCGCGCAGTGGATGTCGACACCGCAGTAGTGGCAGATGCCGGCCAGGAGCTTGAAGTTCCGCCGGCACCGGTCCATCTTCGCCTTCATCTCGGCGAAATGAAGGCGCTGGCTGTGGTGGGCGGCCTCCGGCAGCAGGTGCCGCAGACCCGCCTCCGTCGCGGCCTCCTCGGCCAGGTCGATCCCGATCGGACGAAGGCCTGCACGCTTGTACTTCTTCCTGATCCTGACATCGGGAAAGGACGTCCACCACCGGTATTCGTGCTGGATCATCGGCAGCTTCGTCTCGTGGTCGCTGTACCCTTCGTAGTTGACGAAATCCTGCGGCAGCTTCTCGTTCATTCCCCCGTCCGACCAGATGACGAACGCCGACGGCTTGATGCGCTTCGTCTCGTGGTAACAGCGCCAGGCGGTCTTCGGGAAGAGCGTGTTGTTCTGATAGGTCTGCAGCTCGTTGCCCATGCCGTAGATGACTGCCGACGGATGATTGACGTCGCGCATGACCGTGTGATTCCACTGCGAGCGCATGACGTCACGGTATTTCGGGTGCGGCTGCGGCCAGGCGTAGATGTGCCAGGGATCGTTGCCGCCCCAGGCTCCGAGCATGCCGAGGTCGCCTTGGACGAGAATGCCAAGCTCGTCGGCCACGTCGTGGTATTCCGGCGTCGCCGCATGATCCGAGCAGCGCACCGCGTTGTAGCCATACGTCTTGAGCGTCTTCAGTTTCTTGCGCCACCGTTTCCGGTCCGTATCCGGAGCCACGGTTTCGGGGTAGATCATGTGATCCCCGTTCTGGCGGATGTAGTACGGATCCCCGTTGATGCACAGGTGCTTGCCCTCGGTGGAGAGCTTGACGAATCCGATACGGTCGGTGAGGGCGTCCATCACCTCGTTGCCGCGCCGGAGGACGACGTCGACGGTGTACAGGTTCGGGTGCTCCGGCGACCAGAGAAGCGGATCGACGACCGGCACATCGAACTTCAGGTCCTTCCCCGCGCTGAAGGTTTTCGCCGTCTTCGCGACGGTCTTTTTCTCCTTGTTGCGCACGATGACCGCCACTTTCAGCTCATCGTGCCCGGTATCGCCGGACGCCTGGATCGTGCAGCGGATCTTCTGCTTGTCGACATTCGGATGCAGCCAGCAGTGATCCATGAACACGTCGCCGGTGGCTGACAGCTCGACGGTCCGGTACAGGCCCGACCAGTTACCCCTGCAATTGAACGACAGCCCGTACACCCGGTCTTTCTCGGAGATGCGGACGGCGCAGAAATTGTCGCCCCTGGTCTTCAGGCGCGAGGTGACGTCGAATCCGAAAGGCACGAACGGTTCGTTGTGATCGCCGATCTTCTCTCCGTTGAGATAGACTTCCGCGAAGGGGTAGGCCGCTCCGAAGTTCAACCAGATCCGCTTACCGTGCCACGCTTCGGGAACGGAGAACCTCTTCGCGTACCAGCCGGTGCCCGTGTAGGTCGCGCGAAACGTGCGCCGATGCAGCTGGAAATCCCAGATGTAATCCGTGCCGTCATGGCCGAAGCCCTGGCCCTGCCAGCATCCGGGCACCGAGATCCTGTCCGTGAAGACGCCGGGCTTGCGGAACCATTTCCGCCGCACGCCTTCGTCGTTCGGATCGAGCCGGAATTCCCAGCGTTCACCCAGGTTGACGACCCGCTCGTTCCGGTGCCGGAGAACGGGATTCACTCGAACCGGCAATCTCTTCAATGATCCAGGCATGGTGCTCAATGGTGGTGATGATGTGGCTGATGTGGATGATGTGGATGGCCGTCGTCCGGCGCGTATGGCTTGCCGTCCCGCAAGGTCAGCACCGGCACCAGCTTCTGCTCGCCGATGCGCAGCTCGTCCTTGGCGTCGCGGAATTCGAACGTGCCGGTCTGCAGCTCGAAGATGGCGACGTCCGCGCAGGCGCCCGGCTTCAAGGTCCCGACCTTTCCCAGCACGCCCCGGGTGCGCGCCGGGCCGCTCGTCACCTTCTCGATGACCTCGTTCAGCGTCCAGCCGAGCTGCAGGAACTTCGATGCGGTCGTCGCCAGGCTGTAGACCGGTCCATGAAGGTTGTAGCGGTGCAGGTCGCTGGAAATCGTATTGGCGCGGAAGTCCTGCGCCAGGGCCGCATCGGCGACCGAGTAGACGAAGCTGCCCTGGCCGTGGCCGACATCGAACAGGACGCCCCTGGCGGCCGCGCGCCGCGCCTCGGGCCGCACCTTGTCGTCGTCGTCGAGGATGCCGGTGTCGCTCGAGTGGTAGCAGTGCGTGCAGACGTCACCGGCACGCAACTCGTCCATGATCCTCGCGAAGCTCACCGGGCTGCCGTTGGGATGCACCATCAGTGACAGTCCGGTCGCATCGCACACTTCCCTGGCGCGCTTGAGCGACTCCAGTCCGTTCTCGCCGACCAGCGCGCGACTCATGCGGATCTTGATGCCGACGATGTCGTCACGGTTCTCCTCGCACATCCGGACGGCACGCGCCACGTCGGCGTATCGCAGGTCGGTCAGCTCGCCGATGTCGGGGTTGAGCATGCCCTGAGACGAAATGTGGAGGTAGGCCTTGATGCGCGTGGCACTGACATCGATGACGTACTTCTTGAAGCCCGCAAACGTGTCCGCACCGGACGAACCGGCGTCGTAGACGGTCGTCGCGCCTTGCCGCAGGCAGTGGGGATCGGGCTCGATGCCGTAGTGCGACACCCCGGAGTAGACATGCACGTGGACGTCGATGAGCCCCGGCGTCACCAGCTTGCCGCGCGCGTCGATGACCTCCGTCTCCGGTCCGGCATCGATCGTCGGATCCACGGCGGCAACGCGGTCGCCGGTGATGGCGACGTCACGGTCGTCGTCGATGCCCTGTTGCGGATCGACGACGCGACCGCCCTTGATGACGAGTTCGTACTTCACCGGCATCTGCTAATGAACCGGCGTCTCGGGGACGTCCCATGTCCAGGGCTGTGATGGAATCGTATCGATCTGAATGGTGATCTCGGAAGGACCATGCCACTTGACGTGGCCCCCGACGTACGCCCAATTCGCCCCGAAATAATCGCCAACTTCATGGTTGCCGTAATGGTCATAGTCGAAATCCGGTCCCCCGACGACATCGCCCATCAGCAGCCAGTCTGGATACTGGTCGTTGTTTTCCGGTGAGTTCGGGAACCAGCCAATTGGCTCGAGGTTTCCGTAATAGACGTATGAGGTCTGCTGGTGCGCACGAACAGCCGGAACGTTGTCTCGGCCGGTTGGACAATAGAACAATTTGGGCTCGTAGGGGACGTTGATGCCATCGTTCGGGTTGTACGGCACGTAATCGTGCATGTAGAGCGCCGCCAGCTCGAAGTTCTCCTGAACATGATCCGGGTTGAACGGATCATTCGGCTGGTACTTGATAAAAGGATAGGCTCGACCGGGGGTGGAATGACGAGGAAAGAAGCTGCTGAAGTCGTTCGCATAGGTCAGCATCCCCAGAGCGATCTGCTTGGTGTTGCTCATGCAGGACGCGCGTCGGCCCAGCTCCTTGGCGTGCTTCAACGCCGGCAGCAACAGCGATATGAGCAGAGCCATGATGGAGATGACGACCAGCAGCTCGATCAGGGTGAAGCCGCAGCGCACGATCAAACCGGAAGTTCTTACCATAGAACCCCAGCCAATCTGTTACTGCCATCCATACGCGGCTGATTCCCACCCACTATAGCTCGCTCATCCGTACGATACAACCTTCAGGCGCCCTTGTTGGATACGACCGTCCGCAACGGCTGTCATGCAACGCTTCTCATCAACGCTCACGGTATTCGCTCACCCGCTCGGTCTCGAACACCACCATCGCGTAGCGCGACAGACGTCCGAGGACCGCCGTCAACCGGGTCTCGGACGGGCTGCACTCGACCGCCGGATCGCTTTGCTCGTCCGGTGAGAGGACACGAACACCGGTGGCGCGCGTTCCCTCGGGAGGATCGAGCCTCGCGACGACGCGGTGCACAGGATTGTCGGTCAGATTGACGATGTGTGCGTAGTACGTGCCGTCGGCGGGCCGGTGGTAGTACTCGGCAATCACGCCGCGCGGCGCCTCCACCCCCATGGTCTGTCGGTTATTCAGGAGCCTCGCCAGGGTGGCGCGCAGCGCTTCGGCCTGCTCCGGCACGCGCCAGTTCGTGGTATCCAGGCCCACGTCGTACGTGTGGTCTGGATTGAACGGGTCGGGCTGCGTGGCCGGATCGACGATGGATGATGTGTACGCCACGTGGCCGCGACCGATCGGGTGAACGAGGATGTCGTCGTTCGACGCCATCGCGGCCGGGGCTTCCATCACGTCGGGTCCGGCCGCGAGCACATGAGGTTCGGCGTGCAGCCCGGGGACGTGTGCAGTCGGCGGCAACAGCGACTCGAGCCCGAATTCGCGTCGGAGCCGCCCCCAGCCGTCCCTCAGGGAGGTGTCTCCCACGATCAGGGCCCCGCCGCCCTGTTCGACGAACGCGATCGCCTGTCGGCAGGCCTCGTCGTCAAGGCAGTGCAGTCCCGGCAGCACGATGACGCGGGTGTCGGGCGCCCAGTCGCGGCCCGCGATCGAGAAGGGCACGCGATCCTCGATCAGAAGCTGCTCCAGCTGCATGGTCGTGGCGTACGTCAGAGGCGCCGCAAACGCCATGGCGCGCGGCTCGCGCCACACGGCCACGTCGGCCACGGGCACGAGATCCTGGAAGTGCTTCCAATGCTCCTGGAGCCACCCCAGCATCCTCTTCTTGATCGCGCCGTGCTTGTGAATCGTGTCGTCGGGGAACTGGCCCTCGGCGTACCCGACGTGCGTGATGCGACCGCGGTTGAGGGCGACCGTCTCGGCCATCGCCAGCCGGGCCTCCGCATCGGTGGATCGGTTCATGTAGTTCCAGAGGAACACGTCGGTCGCCAGGCCGAGCTTGTGCTGACGTACGCGCTGAATCAGGCGGCCGTCGGCGGTGATCTGCGGGCCGTAGCCGTCCTCATTCATAAACATGTCGACGCACCGGCCCAGCGACGGCAGGTCGGCGCCCAGCAGCAGGGCGGTATTCTCGCGCACGGCCACCGCGTTGTTGATCAGGATGGCCACCTCAGGATTCAGGTCGTGCACGTACTCGGCGATCTCGCGCGCCACGCGCGCGCTCCAGGTGCAGCGGAACACGATCCATTCCTGCCAGACGGGGTCGACGACGTGGCCGGTCGGCATGAGAGGTTCGGCGATCAGGCCGGGCGGCTGGATCGCCCCCAGGTGTGTGTGCCCGAACCGCCGACGGCATGCTTCGGCATCGCCGGCGTACCGGCGCGTGAGGAAGGCAGTGAAGTCGCGGCGGCAGACCTCGCAGCGGCAGGCGTCGTAGGTCTCCATGCCTCCCACGATGAAGCCGTCCAGGTGAAGCGCGTCGACGCGCAGCTCCTCGACGGCGCGCCGGATGTCGGTCTTGAACCAGTCCATCGTGTCCGGCTTGTGAAAGCAGGTGGCGGGTCGAAACTCCTCACGGCCATAGACGGGCACGCGCCCGTCGGCCCGCCGGGCGAGCACGTCCCGACGGCCCAGCTCATCCGCCAGGCACTCCGCGTAGACGTTGTCGGCCCGGATGTAGACGGCCAGGCGCAGCCCGTGCTTCCTGCAATGTGCGGCCAGCTCCTCCTTGAGCGGATACTCCGCCTCGTCGACGTACAGGCCCTTGCAGTAGGAGGTGGCGAGCAGGTTGACACCGGCGTCGAGCAGGTCGCGCACGAACGCTTCGCTGTGCTCGTAGGCGAACAGGGCGTCATCGTCCACGGTCGCCGTGCCGCGGCGGCGGCGGTGGGACAGCGGCTCCCAGGCGCCCGCGCAGACCAGCGGCTCCCGGCGCACCCACTGCGGGGTCTTGCGCCGCCGCGGCAGGTCATCGAGAAACCGCTCGTCCACCAGGCCGGACGTGGTCGCCGTCAGGTCGTCGGGCATCGCTTGTCCTTCGCTTTGCCTGCGATCGGTTGGAGTCGGCAGGGCCGACCGCCCTGGACATCGAACACGAGCCACCCGTCCTGCGCGACGACGTCCACCGGCTCGCCGGCATCGTTGCGCACTTCGACGGGCATGGGCAGCGGCTTGATCGTGCATTGGCGGTCGTTCAGCGCCGTGATCGTCGCCTCGGTCAGCCGGCCCTCGTCCCAGCTCAGGTCGACCTCGTACCCGCCGCGCGCGCGCAGGCCGCGTACGGACCCCTTCGGCCATGCCTTCGGCAGCGCGGGAAGCAGGTGGAGGCGCTCGCGATAGCTCTGCAGCAGCATCTCGAGCACGGCGGCGGCGCCGCCGAGATTGCCGTCGATCTGGAAGACGTTGACCGGGTGCAGGTCGAGCAGCGTTCGGCTGGTGAAATCGGTGACGAGGTGCTGGAGATGCTCGAACGCCGGCTCGGACGCGCCGGCGCGGGCGTAGCAGCAGGTCGTCCAGGCGCGACTCCAGCCGGTGTGTCCACCGTCATGCGCCAGACGCAGCTCGAGCGAACGCATCGCCGCGGCGAACAGCTCCGGCTCGTCCTCGGGCGAGAACTGCTCGCCCGGGAACAGGCCGAACAGGTGGGAGATGTGCCGATGCCCCGGTTCGATCTCTTCAAACTCCTCGTTCCACTCCAGAAGCTGCCCCTTCGAGCCGACCTGGTGCTTTGGCAGTCGACGGATCATGTCGCGCCACCGCTCGCGCTCGTCCGCGTCCACGCCGAGGATCTCGCTTGCCCGCACGGCATGGGTCAGCAGATCCCAGGCGAGCTCGATATCCATCGCCGCCGACACGCACAGCGCAACCATGAATTCCTCGCCGGCGGCCGTGTTCGGATTCTCGGGCGATTGCGACGGCACGATCTGCAGCGTGCCTGAGTCGTCCTCGACCAGGTACGACTCGTAGAAGGCCGCCACCTCCTTCATGAACGGATAGGCGCGCTCGCGCAGGAAGGCCTCGTCCTGGCCGTACTCGTAGTGCCACCAGAAGTGCTGGGCGAGCCAGGGCGCCGCCCCGATCCAGACGGCCCAGCCATGTGACTCGGGCGTGGAGCGTCCCCACGGATCGGTCTGAATCGGAAGGTAGACACCCTCGCAACCATAAAGATCGCGGGCCGCCTTGCGCCCGTGCTCGACGAACCGTTCGACGTGGGCGAAGAACGCCTCCATGCAATGCTGCTGGTGACCTGGTTCGGCACACCAGTAGCACATCTGCAGGTTGACGTCCTGGTGCAGATCGCTCTCCCAGGGCGGATTGAGATCCTCGCACCACTTGCCCTGCAGGTTGGCCGGCAGCGTGCCCCGGGCCGATGCGGCGCAGAGCAGGTACCGTCCGAAGTTGAAGTGGAGAAGGGTCAGCCCGGGATCGGCGCCGCCGGCCTTGACGCGCCGCACGCGCTCGTCCGTCGGCAGGTCCGGCTCCGGCAGCGACAGGTCCAGCGTCAGGCCGCGGTATTGTCGGGCGTACTCCGCCTGGTGCGTGTCGAGCAGTGCCTTCCAGTCGTATGTGGACGGAAGGCGGCCCGCCGACTCGCCCGACTCGGACGTGCCCATGTCGAGGGCCACGATGATCTCTGTCGCGTCCTCGACGCGCACGCGGTCATGACGCGTCACCGCGGCCCGGCCGTCACGATGCCAGACCCCCGCGGAGACGAAGAAGTCGATGCCGCCCGCGGTCGTGCCCGACATCTGCAGGCGCTCGGGCGCCGCGCTAAACTGAAGCGCGCATGTCGGATCATGCAGACGATCGAGCCAGAGCGTGCAGCTGAACGGGGCGCCGCCGGACGTGAACCGCATCAGGATGAGGTCTTCGAGCAAGTGCGCGACGTACTGGCGCGTGAAGGTGCGCTGGCGCTGCTCGGCGGTGTAGGTCACGTCGACGATGGCCGTGTTCAGGTCCAGTTCGCGTCGGTAGTCGTCGAGCACGCCGGCGTCGAATTCGACGTGCAGGTCGCCGGCCGTCTGGTATGGATCCACGCGCCCCGGCCTGCCGCTGGTCCCGCCATTTCCGCCGAACGCCTCGTTGCCCTGGCGCGTGCCTTCGCGGTAGTCGCCGGATAGCAGAAGGCGCCGCACTTCGGGCAGCAGGTGGGCGCGGGGCTCGTTGTCGCGATCTCGATGGGTTCCCTTCCACAGCCACTCGTGGTTCAGCGCCAGGCGCTCGCGCTTGACCGTGCCCATCACCATGGCGGCCAGCCGACCCGTGCCGATCGGCAGTCCGTCGATCCAGCGGCTGGCCGGCTCCGTGCACCAGATCCTGTCGTTCAATGTTCAGTGCGCCTGCATCACGGAAGGTACGGGGCGTGATTCTAACGGGAGTAGCCGAAGTGGCCACACTTCGGATTGCGTACACGCGGCTCGGCAGGCGACTTCAGCTACGGCGTTGGAGGAAAGAAGTACGTCAAGTTCGTGTACGTGACGCGCTCGGTGAGCCCGGCGGCGTCGTGCCATTGCACATGACCGTCGACGTACGCCCAGTTCGAGCCGGCGAAATTCAGCCCCCGGGCGAGGTGGTTCGATTCGAACATGTTCTGGTACGCGTCCTCCGGCGGGGCCGCGCGGTCCCCGACCAGGAGCCATCCCGGAGGCGTCGTGTCGATCGACGTCGGCGACTTCCAGCCGTACGTGGGATTCAGATTCACCCAGAAGAAATAGAGGGTGCTCGTCAGCCACTCCGGCGTGTCGACTTCGTTGTTATGGCTGGGACAGAACAGAAGAGGCGGTGATCGGTACGAAAAGAGCTTGTTGTACTCGTAAGGCAGGTAGTCCCCGTAGTACAGGCAAAGATAGTCCCGCCAGAGCAGGTATCCGCCCCCGGAGGAGTGGTCGTATTTGACGTACGGATAGACGGCCCCGTTGGCCGATCGCCGCGGGAACTGACCCCCGTGATCATTCGCATACATCAGGGTCGCCTGACCGATCTGACGCAGTTGCGACCCGCACACCGCCCGCCGTGCGTACTCCTTCGAGCTCTTGATCGCCGGCAGCAGCAGGGCGATGAGCAGCGCGATGATCGAGATGACGACCAGCAGCTCGATGAGGGTAAATCCGTGCAGGGGCGTGCGTCTTGCGCCGCTCGCCCCTGCACGGAGATTCACCTCATGAAATTGCAAGATACGGATTCTGCTTACGCGCGAACCCGGCGCCGCGCGACCATTCCGATCGCCGCGGAGAGGATCAGCAGCGACGACGGCTCGGGGACGACCCACTTCACCCATGTGGCCTGCGGAACCTGGTTGTCGATCAGGAGAAGCTCGTTGCCCCAGCTGTTGGCGCCGGTCGGGGAATACCGGTACACGTCTCCGCCGTTCCCGTAGTCGGCGATGTACATGTTCCCGAGATCGTCAAAAGTAATACCTTGCGCGGCGACGTAGGAGTTGGACGCGGCGAGCGACACTTGAACCGGGGCGGCACTCTGGTTCGCCAGTTCGTTATACACCCAGACTTCGGGGGTCGAGCCCACCTTGAGCACATAGATGCTGTCGTTATAGACCGCGATACCTTCGTAGGTGCCGCCTCCAGGAATGGCCGGATAGGCGTTGCGGGCCGGAACCGCCGTGGAGGGGAGGCCAAAGGGGCCACTGAGGAGGTACCCCTTGAGCGCGTCGACGCCGCCGTCCGTAAATACGAAAAGTACGTCCTCACCGGCATTGCGGTGAATGAGCGCATCCGACTGCCCCGCGAAGGACGTCGAATATGTCGTCGTGGTGCCCGCACTGCGCACGGCGACCGCGGCGCCCTCGCTGGCAACGACAATGTCGCCGGTGGTCGGATCCACGGCCACGCCACGCGTGTTCGTGTGACCATGGCTGAAAAGCGGGTTGGTGCCGACCACGGCACCGGTGAAAGCGTTGTACCGAGCGACGTCCGAAGAAGTGAAGACGCCGGTTCCGCCCTGGGCGACGATCACGGTGCTGTCGGTCGGGTCGACCTCGCCGATCTTGGCGTTGCCCGCAGCCACCTGCCAGGACAGCGCTCCCGCATCCGAGAACCCCTTGAGCGTGTGGTTTGAACCGGGATCGCGATTGTCCATGCCGACGAGCAATGCGGCCTGGACCGGTCCCGCGAGGATCATGGCTGCCAGGGTAGCCAGCACGAAGGTCGCGTTCTTGAATGAAGTTCTCATGGGTGAATCCTTCTCCAGAAAAGGAGTATTTAGAAGCTGGCGGCGCACATTGCGCATTGCCATTCGATGAGCGATTTGAAAGGCGTCTTACAACAGATTCTTGCCGTCTCCACGGTGCAGATTGTACCCTCGCTCCCGGATTCTTCAAGACTCTTGCCCTCTGGCGTCGTTCAGCGATTCGTGGAGGGCGGAGGTCCCGCGACGCCGCGGCACGCGACAGCGTTTCCATGCCGTCGCGAGCAATCCGCACCCCGGCAAGCCGAAGTGGCCACACTTCGGACCTATCATGCGCGTCGGTCGACTTCACGACCCTTCGGACCACGTCCCATGAAACTGGATCTCATGGCCACGGAACTGGGTCTCGAATCCAGCTTGCCGTACCTGCGCCATGGGTGGGCCGATTCGCAGCGCAACATGTCCCGGCCCGTCCCGGGTTTTCTCGATGAGCAGTTCGTGACCGAGGCCGTTCGCGGCGTCAACCTCCCCGAAGAAACCGTTCAGGAAGCATGTGAGGTCGCACGCCTTGTCGCCGGGAATCCGGCGCTGTGCGCGCTGGCCTGGCACTGCCACTGGTGCCTGTACCACGTGCACGGCTTCTCCGGTCATGTTGCGGACCAGTGGCCCGCGCTCGAGCATCTCGGTCAGGACACGAACCGTTACTTCTACCTGCTGGTTCTGCTTTCGAATTACCCGCAGATGCAGGAAATCCACGATCGGCACGCGCTGTCGGAAGAAGTCCGCGATCTGACACTCGAGCAGATACTTCGCCGGGGTCGCCATTGCGGAGCGCATCTCGGTGGATGGGGGCTTGACGGCCACGCGGCCCGGTGGTTGGCCAACACGCTTCGCGGAGACATCTACGCGATCGGCAGGCTCGTCTACGAGTTCCGATGCTTTCCCGCACCGTTTCGTGTTTATCGCCACGAGCGATCCCGCGCTGTGATCATGTTGTGTGAAGCGGGTCTCCGCTTCGGCGCCGACGGCCAGCGAGTGCATGGTCCCGGTGACGACCACCCGTGGACGTCGCGACTCGCGGAGACCCTGACGGAGATCGTCGGTCACCCCGTCACGCCCGAAGGCGCGGCGATGCGGCAGGAAATCACCTTACCGACTGCGGAATGGAGACTTCTTCTGCAACGGGAGGACCCGGTGCTTTCCGTGCACATTCCCGGTGGCAGTCCGCTGGATCTCGATCGCTGCGCGAAATCCTTCCGCGACGCGACGGTGTTCTTTCCGCGCTACTTCCCGGATCGGCCGTTCAGCGCCTTCAGGTGCGCGTCGTGGCTGCTGGATACCCAGCTCGAGGACTGGCTGCCGCCCACTGCGAACCTGGTTCGATTCCTGCGGGAGTGGTACCTGCTGCCGGGCGGGATCGGCGCCGGGCCGCTGCTCGAAGCCGTCTTCGGAGGTCGGCCGCCTGATCTCGCCAAGGCGCCTCGCGATACGGCGCTGCAACGCGCCGTGCTGGACCACCTGTCGTCCGGCAGGCCGATTCGTCCGCGCGCCGGACACGGTGTGATTTTTCCCGAGGACCTCGACCGGGGGCGGCAGGTCTATCGCGGGTTGCGCCCGCATTCTTGATTTCTGAATTTTGATTTACGATTTGTGTCGACCACGACCGCCGAACCTGTCGGGCGTCCAGGTACCGGGCCGATCCGCTACTCGTAGAACCAGTCGATATCCGCCACCGCCGCCTTCATGGGCATGCAGCTTCGGCCGAGCCGTCCCGGCGGGTCGGGGTTATCCATCCTGGACGCTTCGTACATGATGATCGCCTTGCCGGCGCTGGTGAAATGGCAGGAGGGGTTGGTGAACTCCATTTTTTGACTGGTTCGCAGATTCCATATTCCGATCTGATCGTCGCGGATGTGCACTGATCAATGGAGATTCACCATGCGAACGATGATCGTCCCGCCAGCGTCCCGGTGAACAGATCGTCCATGATCGAGCTTCCGCCGCCTTGGGCCGCGAACCCGGCGTACGACCCGCTCGCGTGTGTCTGGCTCGTGGACCAGACGACGTGGTCGACCGGCAAACCCACGGCGCTCGCCACGTGCTCGCGCAATTGAAGCGTCGCCGCGCAGCTGAGTCCCGTCAGGTCGTGGGCGAACCACAGCAGCGTCAGGCCGTTGCCCTCGAGGGCCAGGCAACGCGACTCTAGCGGCAGGTCCACCTCCTTCATCGACGGCGTCGTGCCCCACGCGCCGTACTCCGGATGGATGCGGGGCGTGGCGTCGAACCCGGTCATGCAGGCGCGCACGTCGGTCATGATCGCCTACGATATCGGCTCGGAATTTCGAGGTCGACGGGGCATCACCCATGAGCGTCGCGGGCAAGCCGTTGACCGCCGCCGGAATGACGGCATGGGCATCAGTGGATCGCGAGGCGACTTCGATCCGGCGGCGATCACGTTTCACGTACGATAATCCGTCATGACATCGAACGGATCTGCCGAGTACACATCGCCGCCCGAGCGGCCGGCGGCCACGCGGTCGATACTGCTCGTCGAGGACGAGACGGTGCTTCGCCAGTCGCTTGCCGAACTGCTGAGCCAGGAGGGCTTCGAGGTTCAGCAGGCGTCCAACGGGCGCGAGGGGTTCGACCTTCTCCTGGACCGGCCCTTCGACCTGGTCATCACGGATATCCGGATGCCGCAGATGGACGGGATGGAGCTGCTCGGCCACCTGCACAAGACGGCGCCGCAGACGCCGGTGATCGTCATCACCGCCTACGGGACGGTTGACAGCGCCGTGGTGGCCATGCGCGCCGGCGCGTTCGATTACGTGCTCAAGCCCCTCAATTTCGACGACGTGGTCGTCAAGGTCGAGCGGGCGCTCGAGTACGGCGAACTGTCGCGAACGCGCGCGGTGCTGGCCGACCAGGCGGCGGCCGACAGCACGTTCCACAATCTGATCGGCGATTCCGCGGCGATGGCCGGGCTGTTCGAGATGGTGCGCAAGCTCGGTGCGGTCAAGTCCACGGTGCTGATCGTCGGCGAGTCGGGCACCGGCAAGGAGCTGTTCGCCCGCGCCGTTCACTACAACGGCGTCACGCGGGACAAGCCGTTCGTCGCGGTGAACTGCGGCGCGATCCCCGACACGCTGATCGAGTCCGAACTGTTCGGATACCGGCGCGGAGCGTTCACCGGTGCAAATCGCGACAAGATCGGCTACTTCGAGGCGGCGCACCACGGCACGCTCTTTCTCGACGAGATTTCGACGCTGCCCCTCAGTGTTCAAAGCTCGCTGCTCCGGGCGCTCGAGGAGCACGCGGTGATTCCGGTCGGGGACACGCGGCCGCGCCCCGTGGACGTCCGGATCGTCGCGGCGACCAACCGGGACCTCGAGGAGATGGTCGACGAGGGGGCGTTCCGGGAGGACCTGCTGTACCGGCTGAACGTGGTCAAGCTGTCGCTGCCGCCGCTGAGGCGGCGCAAGGAGGACATCCCGGCTCTGGTCCACCACTTTCTGATGAAGTTCACCCGCGAGATGAACAAGCCGGTCCTCGGCGTTTCGAACGCGGCCATGCGGGCCCTGCTGGCCCATGAGTGGCGCGGCAACGTGCGCGAGCTCGAGAACGTCGTCGAGCGGTCCGTCATCTTCGCGGAAACGGACCAGGTCGAGGCCTCGCAGCTTCCGTTCGCCGACGTCGCGGACGACGCCGAGGACGGCGAGAGCCTCAGGGAGGCGATGCGCCAGTTCGAACGCCAGCACATCCTCTACTGCCTCCGCCACCATCACTACGACAAGACCGAGACGGCGCGGCATCTGAAGATCGGCGTGTCGAGCCTTTACCGGAAGCTCGACGAGCTGGACATTCCCAAGCACCTCGCGGAGCGCGACCCGGAGGGTTGACGCGCGGCGAATTCTCGAAATTGAGAACGGCCCGGCCGGCGATCTTCAGAACAGAAGGTGCCAGAGGAGATCGATGCGGCCGTGCAGGACCAGCTTTCGTCCAGAATGCTTCATCACCTGGCGGATCCGGCTTCGGTAGGTGGGGTGATAGCAGTGATCGGGACAGTGCTTGCACGTCGGCTTGGGATTCATGGGGCAGGCCGTGCGCTTGACCATCGCGTGCAGCATCAGTTTCCGGCAGTCGGCGCAGACTTCGACGGGGCCGCCGTGCATACGCTCGATGTCGTGGCCCCGGGCGGCCACCGGCGATCTGGAGGCGTTCTCGTGGTGGTCGCGGCAGTAGATCTCGATGAAACGGATCAGCGTCGCCAGGTCGCGGTGCTATCTGCCAACACATCCTACAGTTTCGTGCGCGAGTTCTCGCCAGTTGAGACGTGTTCGGGAGAGGTGAAGGGCGGCAGACGGACCTGCGTCGGCGTGGCGCAATCGGCGTTTTCCGTGCCAACCGTAGTCGCGATCATGGCTGCATGCCTGCCACGACTCTCGTTCAGCAGAGATATGACCATCGACTTCGCGATCTTGTCCGATCGATCGGTGACGTCGGATACGCGACTCGGCGAGGGGTTCCTCGCACCACCGCTCGCGGCTGGCTGACCTCGTCTCGCGTCAAGGTTGTCACGATCGACGTTGTTGATTTGGACATCCGCCGCCTTCAGCAAGAAGTGCTCGCGCTTCGCCAACGCGCCGATTTGCTTCTGGAAGTGCTTCGGCTCTTCGTCGTGCTGCTGAAGGTGTCTGGCTTTTCCCTCTCCAATGCCCGGATGCCCGACGGGGC
>NYZC01000371.1 GCA_002686995.1 Phycisphaeraceae bacterium
CTGCTTGCCAGCGCCTACAACGTCATCTCGGTCGGCGAGTGGCACGGCGACAGCAGCGGCGGCGACACGCGGGTCGAGAAGAAAGGCCGATGCAAGCCGGACATCGTCGCGCCGGGGTCGAGCACGAGCTTCGCCGTGCCCGCGGTGACCGCCTCCGCGGCGCGGCTGCTCGAGACGGCGGACGGGCTCGACCGCCCGGCCGCGCGGCAGGCCGAGGTGATCAAGGCCGTGCTGCTCGCAGGCGCCGCGAAGACGAAGACGTGGACGCGCCATGACGAGAAGCCGCTGGACGATCATTTCGGGGCGGGGCGCCTCGACGTCGACACCAGCCACCGCATCCTGACTGGCGTCGCGCCGGTCGACGGCCGCATTCCGGGCGGCCTGGGATGGCATTTCGGTCGCATCGGACCCGGCGAAGCGAAGTCATGGCCATTCGAGCTGGACGGCGACGCGGGCGAAGTGTCGCTCGTGCTCGTCTGGCATCGGCGTATCTTCGGCAGGAACGTCGTCGAGTACCCCAAGGGACGGATGCGGTGGTCCGACGCCCCGCGCGTCGCCGATCTCGACCTGGGCCTTGCGGTCGCTGGTGCCGCGCCGCCGGTGACGGTGGCGCGATCGGTGAGCCGAGTCGACAACGTCGAGCATGTCTACCTGAAGCGCCTCGATGCGGGCGCGTACGAAATCGAGATCAGTCGGACGGATACGCTCAGCGAGCATTGGGACTTCGCGCTCGCGTGGCGCATCGATGACGCTCCTGGCGGCGACGACGCGGCTCGGGGTGAAGCGCAGCCGATTCCGGGGTCATCCCGGGTCCATGCGCAGTGACGATTTCATCGGACAATCCTTGACGATCAGCGCGCCCGGCGATAGCTTCAACGCATGAGGCGCAACCTGATCTGGGCGGTCGTCCTTCTCCTCGCCGCGCCGGGCGTTACACGGGCCGCACCCCGGGGCCTTCCGTTCATCGGAATCACGGTCAAGGACGCGGTGGTGCTGCGAAGCGGCGCCGGCAACTTCTATGTGTCCGCGCGCGTCGGCAAGGGCACTCTGCTGCGCGTCGAGCAGGTGATCCAGGGCTGGTACAAGGTCGTGCCTCCGGAAGGCTCGTACAGCATGATCACGCGCGCGCACGTCGACGCCGAGGGGGACGGCAGCGTGGGCATCGTCAATCGGACGCCGGCGAAGGTGCTGGCGCTCAATCTCGACAACCCGGGCAACAGCTATCGCACGCAGATACGGCTGACGAAGACGAACCGCGTCGAGATCATCGATTCTTACGGAGGCTTCTACAAGATCCGGCCACCGACGGGCGCCTTCCTCTATTGTCCTGCCTCCAGGGTCCGTCGCGCGACGCGCGAGGAGATTCGTCGCGATGGCGAAAAGGACGTCGAGACGATCGTCGCGAAGGTGAACGAAGTGGCGGCGGAGTCGGAACCGGAGCGCAAGCGGCCGGATCGCGTCGAGCCGGCGCCGAAAAAAGCGAAGTCGGACCCGCGTCCCGGGATCACGAAGGTTGCAGTGACCACTCCCGAAGGCACCGGGACGGTGGCGAAGGTGAACGTGGCGCCCGCCCCGGTAGTCGCGGAGGCGGCGGCGGCGAAGGTCGAACAGAAGCCGCCGAGCGAGGCGCCAAACGAGGCGCCGAGCGTGGTGACGACCGAGGCGAAGCCGGCGATGCCGGAAGTCGAGATGGCCGTCGCACTGCCGGTCGAGCCGCAACCCGGCGAGCGCGCGCCGGACGCTGCAGCGCCCGCTCTGGATGAAGCGCCGATCGCCGGCGTGGCGCCGCCGGTCGAGACCATCACACCGGAACCGGAGCCGGAGCCGGAGCCGATGACGTCCGAGACGGTGGTTGCGGAGCGGCCCGCCGATCCAGCTCCGCAAGTCGTCGTGCCCGTCGAACCCACGGACGACGCGGCGCGGCCCGTGGACGATCCGGAGGCCCAGGTCGAGTATGCGGTGGAGTTTCCGGTCGAGCGCGTTTTCGTCGCGAAGCCCGAACCGCAATCGGCGCCGCAGACGCGCCGCGTCGAGCCGGATCCGCCGGTGGTGGTCGTGAAGCCGGTCGAGCCGGCGCCGACCGAGCCCGTGATGATTCTTCCACCGCCGCCGGCGATCGAACGCGCGGCGGCACCGTTGGAAGCCGACCTCGACGGCGGGCCGGTTGCGCTGCCGGCATCGGCGCTGAGTTCATTCGAAGATGTCGAGGCGGCGTACGAGCGGTGCGGACGCCTGCCGCTCGAGCGGCAGCCGATCCGCGATCTGCTCGATCGATACCGGCGCCTCGAGGCGGACGCAGCGCTGTCGGCGGACCAGCGACAGGTCGTCGCGCGGCGGCTGGCGACGCTCGAACGACGTGCGCGCCTCGCCGAGTTGCTTCGCGACGTCAGCACGGCGCAGCAGCAGCAGCGATCACAGGCCGAGTCGGCGCGCCGGGCGCGGCTGAAGGTCAGCCCGGTCGGTCATCCCGCGGGCCGACTCGTCAGCAGCACGCTCTACGACGGTGATTCGCTTCCCCGCCTCTACCGGCTGATCGACCCGGCCACCGAGCACACGATCATGTACGTCCGGCCGGACGACGTGATCGATCCCAGGGTTTGCCTGGGCCGGCGCGTCGTGCTCCGCGGCGCCGCGCGCTGGGACGATCACCATCAGCTCTGGATCTGGCAGCCGAGCGGTATTTCGCTGACCCAGTGAGGGTGTTCGGCACAGTTTTCACAACGCCGTTTCATGGGGTAAGCGCCACCGAGCCGAGCCGTTTCGATCCGGATGGCGTTGCCGACACCGGGTCGGGGACGACCCGGCTCGGCAACGCGTCCACCGGATACGGAAGAACGGGGCCCGACCCGGGCTCGACCCAAGGGGCCAGCCCCCGTTTCCGCACCTGCAAATCGAGTGCCGAGTATTCAGAGCGGGTTGCGCCCGCCAGAGTCAGCATGACGTGCTGACTTGATCCTGCATACTGAATACTGAATACTGAATACTGAATACGGAACACTGTGGGCGAGGCCCGCACCCCTGGAGCCGAAAGATGATGCGCGAGCTGATGCGATTCCTCCTGCTGGTCGTCATCGCGACGGCGCTCGGCGCCGGCGGCTGCTCGTCCGGCGTCAAGGTCGGCGACCAGTGGGTCGTCAGGCCCCACGCGGCGCAAACCGCCTCGCAACTGCAGATCCGGCGATTCAGCGAAACGACGGACGACGGCCCGTCCGCGAAGCTGGACATCGATCTTTTCACCGGCCGCACGTCGCTGACCGATCTCGAGGGCCGCATCCATCCGTCGCAGCTCGACCACGCCACCACCGAGAAGCTTCGGGAGTCGCTGAGCGGCCGTGCGTGGCAGTCGCGGCGGACACGGGCCGCGAAGGATGCCGACCAGGTCGTCCGATACGAGGCCGAGGTTCGTGACGGCGAACGCCGGATCGGGCGCACGGCGCGATGGGTGACGCCTTCCGCCAAGCCTTTGCCCGACGCGCTGACCATGCTGGCCCGGACATTCGAACGGGCCGACCGCATGGTCCATCCGCTCAGCGACCGGATCGACCTTGTCCGGTAATGTCGCTGCCGGACTAATCGTCATCACCGATCGGGCATCTTGCCGCCCATCCTCCGCACGCTCAATCACGTCCGGATTCAGGCCGATTCGAGGACTGAGCCGGCCGCGTCGTGCGCCGGAAGCCGAGCCTGAATGAATCCGGGTTCGACATCTTTGCGGCTCGGCCGCGTCAGGAGAAAGCGTTGGCAACCAGAGCCATCAAACTCGGGCAGATTCTGATCGAGCAGGGCGTGCTCAACGAGCAGCAGGTGTTCGAGATACTCGAGGCCCAGCGTGACCAGCACGTGCCGTTCGGCGTTCTGGCCGAGCGCATGTTCGATGTGACGATCGACAGCATCGAGAACGCATGGGTCGAGCAGTACGCGCAGTTCACCGGTGAGATCGATCTCGATCGTTACGAGGTGGACCGCTGCGCCCTGAAGCTCATCAACCGCCGCCAGGCCTGGCAGTTCAATATCCTGCCGATCCGTTTCGAGGAGACGGGTGAGCTGCTGATGGCCGCCTCGCGCCGACGTCTTGCCCGCGCGGTGACGTTCGTTGCCAATCGGCTCGACCCGATCGTCTTCTTCCGCCTCGCGGATTCCGAGCAGCTTCGCGATTTCCTGCGCAGGCACTATCCGATGCCCGAGGTGACCGACGAGCTGCTTCGGCGCGCCAGCGAGATGGTGGAGTAGAGAATCCAGCCATTAGACGTTTGGCTCTGTCTCAGAACTCTGCCTGGCGTCGACCGGCTGCATCGCCCGTTGGCGGCGTCGGCCTCCATCGATACACAGCGACATCGCCTGCTTCGGCCTCCTTGCCAACGGACGATTCGCTCGGTCTTGGGCCCGCGGCAAAGTTCTGAGACAGAGCCTAAGCCATCGTTGTTTGTCAGTTCGGACTCGCGTCGGAAGCCGCGTCCGGGTCGCCCGGCTGATTCAACGACTCGAGGAACCGCCGGAGGATCGCTGCGGCGGCCAGGGCGTCTCTTCGATTCTTCTTGTCCTTGCGCGTCAGGCCGTGGCCGCTCATCTGCTCGTCGGCCTCGGCCGTTGAAAGGCGCTCGTCGGCGAGGTGGGCGGTCAGGCCCGTGCGGCGCGTGAGCTCCTCGGCGACGCTTCGGGCCTCTTTCGCGCCCGGACCCTCGGTGCCGTCCATGTTCAGCGGCAGACCGATCACGAGGGCGTCGGGCTGCTCCCGCTCGATCTCGCGCAGAATCAGGACGAGCCGCTGCTCCGGGTCGGAGGTGACGACCGTGTCGTGCGGCGTGGCGATGACGGTCTCGTCGTCGCCGAAGGCCAGGCCGGTTCGCCGCGCGCCCAGGTCAATCGCGAGGTAGCGCATGGAGTGAGAGCCACGGTTGAACATGGATGAACACGGATGGATCGGGTCCGCCTTCGGCGGCTTCACCGCAGGCCCTCTTCCACCTGCTCGTGAAGCTGCTTGATCTTCTCGGCCTGGTCGGCGGGGCAGATCAGCGTCGCGTCGGCCGTATGGACGATCACGAGGTCGCGACAGCCGACGGCCGCGATGAGATGGTCGTCGACGTCCGAAGCGATCAGCGTGTCGGCGCAGTCGACCATCAGCGCGCGTGGCGCGGCCTTCGCGTTGCCGTGCTCGTCCTGCTCGCAGGTCTTCGCGAACGACGGCCACGAGCCCACGTCCAACCAGGTCAACGGCATGGGAATCGCGACGACCTTGAAGTCCGGGTCGCGGGAGGCCGGCTCCATCACCGCGTAGTCGACGCTGATCTTGTCCAGCTCGGGGTACACCCGCCGCATCTCGGCGTCCCGCCGGTCGGTCTGATAGACGCCGGCCAGGTGATCGAGCCGGTCGGCGTTGGTCGGGGCGAACCGCCGGATGCAGTCCATCAGCGTCTTCGCGCGCCAGACGAACATCCCGCTGTTCCAGAGGTACCTGCCGGGGCCGGCCGCCAGGTACTTCGCCGCAGTCGGCGCGTCCGGCTTCTCCCTGAACTGGTCGACCCGGTACGCGCCGCCGTCGTCGATCGGCTCGCCCAGCTCGAGGTAGCCGTAGCCGGTTGCCGCGTGCGTCGGCTCGATGCCGAAGGTGACGAGCGCTTCCGGGTGCGCCTCGGTCACGCGGAACCCGGTCTCGACGATCTGCTGGAACCGGTCGACCGGTTCGATGACGTGATCGGAGGTGAAGACCGCGATGTTGGCGTCGGGGTCATGGACGAGGCGCTCCGCGGCCACCAATCCCACCGCGTTGAGCGTGTCGCGGCCGACCGGCTCGCCGTAGTATCGCTGCGGGTCGGTGTTCGCGGTGGTCCGGAAGATCGCGTCGCGGTGGGTCTCGCCGGCGCAAATATAGATCTGCTCCGGCGGCAGCAGGCCGTCGAGGCGATCCATCGCGATCTGGAGAAGGCTGCGTCCGTGGATGAACGGAATGAGCTGCTTGGGGCGAGCGGCCCGGCTCATGGGCCATAAGCGCACGCCGGATCCGCCGGCCATGATCAGGGCGTTTCTCATGCAGGCAGCGTAGGAGAAGCCTGCACGAAGCGAAAGCCGGGAAAGAGCGTCAGGCGCCGGGTTTCGACGGAAATGAGACGGAAGTCCTGCGCCCGTTTCCTCGCCCCTTCGCCTTTCCCCTGACGCTTGACACCTGACACTTTTCCCCGGCTAGAATGCGGCCATGGCCAAGAAGCTTCCCAAACAGCTCGCGCTTCTGGACGAGGACCTGTGCACCGGTTGTGAGGCGTGCGTGTCGGTATGCCCGGTCGACTGCATCGACACCTTCGAAGGTCATCAGCATGCCCAGGTGCTGCAATTCTGCTCGATCGATCTGCCGCGCTGCATCGGCTGCACGCTCTGCGCCCAGGTGTGTCCCTGGGACTGCATCACGATGGTCCCGACGGACCAGATGGTGCGGGAGCAGAAGTACGCCGACCAGGTCGCGGTCAAATAGTTTTCGATTCCTGATTGCTGATTCCTGAATCGGCGCGGTCCTTTCGCGCCCGGGTAACATCCACGCATGCCGGAAAACTGGCTGTCGGAGCACTGGCCGACCGCAATGACGCTCGGCGTTCTGCTCGCCGCCGCGCTGGTCGGCGGCCTGGTCGGGCAGATGCTGCGCCTGCCGCGCGTGGTCGCCTACCTGCTGATCGGCCTGCTCCTCGGGCCGCAGGTTCTGAACGCCGTCACGACCGAGGCCCTGCACACGCTGGAGACGGTGGGCAAGTTCGCCATCTCGCTCGTCCTGTTCAACATGGGCTGTCGATTCACGGTGCCCCATTTCCGGCGGCTCATGCCGCGGGTTCTGTACCTGTCCGCCGGCGAGCTCGTGCTCACGTTCGTCCTGGTCGCCGTAGGACTGTTCATGCTGTGCCGCTCCTGGCAGGCCGGCGTGCTGTTCGGGGCGCTGGCGCTGGCCACCGCGCCGGCGACGACGATCCTGGTCCTCAAGGAATACGAGTCGGAAGGGCCCGTCACCGAATACGCGACCGCCCTGGTCGCCATGAACAACCTCGTCGCCGTGGTGGTGTTCGAGCTGCTGTTCCTGCTCGTCCAGTTCACCGACGGCGAGATGCGACATTCGATCGGCAGCGCGCTCGGTCAGCTCGGCGGCGGCCTGTTCGGCTCGGTGATGCTGGGGCTCGTCGGAGGCCTGGTCGTCAGCTACGCGTGCGGTCTGCTGTCGCCGCGGCACTGGCTCGTCCTGCTCGTCGCGGCCACCACCCTGATCCTGGGGTTGTGCGAGAAGTTCGAGTTCCCGTACCTGCTCGCCTTTCTGACCATGGGCGTGACGGTCGCCAACGCGTCCGACAGCGCCTCGGAGATGGAAGCCGAGCTGGACCGGTTGACGGGACTGCTCTGCGTCGTGTTCTTCGTGCTGCACGGCGCGGAGCTGGATTTCAAGTCGGTGTTCGCCGAGGACGACGCGACGCTGGTCTATATCGCCCTCGCCTACATCGTCCTGCGCGGCGCGGGGAAGTGCTTCGGCGTTCACATCGCGGCGCGGCTTCACCACAACGTGCCGCAGGTGCGCCGATGGCTGGGCGCGGCCATGCTCAGCCAGGCCGGCGCCGCGCTGGCGCTGTCGTCGATCGCCGCCGATCCCGAGACGGGCCTGGGCGACCTTGGCCGACAGCTGCAGATCATCATCGTGAGCACGGTCGTCGTCTTCGAGCTGGTGGGTCCGATCATGATCCGCCAGGCGGTCCTGCAATCGGGCGAGGTGCCGTTGTTCCGCGCGATCCGGCACCGCACGACCACGCCGATGGAGGAGCTGCGACGCGTGGCGCGCCGGCTGTTGACGGTCGTGGGTCGCGATCCGCGGCGCGGCAGATCTCCGGAAAGGCTGAACGTGGGGCAGCTGATGTTCCGCAACGTCAAGACCGTGCCCACGTCGGCGATGTTCAACGACGTGGTCGACTTCATCGAGGCGAGCGCCGACAGCACGTACCCGGTGGTCGATCCCGGCGGCTCGCTCGTGGGCGTGATTCGGTACCCGGACATCCGCGACGCGATGTTCAACCCGGAGATGGCCAAGATCGTGAGCGCCGTCGACCTCGCCTCGCCCACGCAGATCGTGCTGTACGCGGACGACTCGGCCGAGCACGCCTGGGCGCAGTTCCGGGAATGTCACGACGACTGCATCTTCGTGATCACGCACGAGGAGCCGGTGCAGCTCGTCGGCCTCGTCAAGCGCCGTGACCTGATGGGGCTTTTCGCCCGGCCGAACGATCGGTAAGCGGATCTTCGCCCGCGGCCGCAGTGAGATCGGCTGTCATGTCCTGATTCGATGTCAAGTTCCCGGTGGCGGCGCTCGATCTGGATGATGGAGCATCTTGCGGACCGACCGTCGATCGGCCCGGCGGATATTATTGGATCGTGGCGACTGCGGAACCCGGGTTCCGGTAAACGATTGACCTGCAGGTCGCGCGGGTGCCACTCCCGTTTTCGCACTTTCTGGATCGCGGTCGATCGCGCCGCACGGAAACCGAGTCATGGCAGGACGTCTCAATACCAGGCTGGTCATCATCGTCCTAGTGGTGTTCCTGCTCGTGTTGGGGGCCGGCGCGGGTCTGTACATGCTTGCCGTGCATCGTTCGTACGACGAGCGGATGGCCGACGCGGACGCCTTCATGGAGGCCGGAGATTTCGGCGCCGCGGCGCGTGAATACGGCAAGATCGTCCACAACACCAACGACCTCGAGGCCCTGCGGAAATTCTTCGACGCCAACCGTCGGATGGAGGTGACGCACGGCCCGCCGGCCTACGCCGCCCTCGAAAGACTGCTGTCGATCGCCACCCAGGGGCTGCGTGAAGCTCCGGACGACCTCGTGATGTTCAGCAACTACATGGACATCTACATGCAGTTGGGCCGGTCGTTCAACCAGATCACGTCGTGGACTGAAATGTACGACCGCGCCCACCAGTCGCTGGACGCGGCTCCCGATTTCCTGGTGGCGCGCAAGTACCGGGGACTGGCACAGGTGCAGCGCATGCTCCTCGGTCTCAACCTCGACGACGCGACGCGGCTGAGCGTGCGGAGAGACCTCGAAGCGTACCTGGAATCGCGACCGGAGGATCTCGAAGCGATCTTTCATCTTGCCTGCGGATACGTGATCGAGGCTCGCGTTTTGGAGTTGCAACGCAACGCGCCGTCGGTGCAGGTGCGCGCGTTGCGGGAAAAGGGAATCGCCCTGACCGGCGAGACGCGTATTCGGCACCCGCACGATCCGGCCCGCGGCATGGATCACGTGCGGCTCCTTCTGATGGCCGGACGGAACGACGAGGCGCGGAAGATCATTGACGAAATCGAGCAGCTGATGCTGCGATCGCCGGGAACCCGGCACGACACGCTGACGCTGCTCGACCTGATCACGGCGGGCGAGCCGGGTTCCGGCGGCGCCGGCGCACGGCGGAACATCTCGGAGCGCGTCGAGGTTTCCATGCGCCGGCACAAGATTCTCGAGGCGGCGATCGATGCCAACCCGGACGACCTGGTCATGAAGCTCGCGTACGCGCGAAGCGCCAGCGCGATCGGCGACCGGGACGAGGCGCTGCGAATCTCCAGGCAGATCGGGCAGGGCGAGGTGCGCCGACCCGCGATCGAGGCGTTCGTGCAGACGTTTGCCCAGAGGATGGCCTCGGTTCACCTGACCGACCTCATGCTGGAGGAGGCCGAGACCCTCGAGGCCGGCGCCGAGCGCGACGCGCTGCTGTCCGAGATCGAGGCGAATCTCAAGGCGTTGCAGGACCTGAAGGGTGAGATGGTCTCCATGTATCACCTGTTGTACGGCGTCCTGCACTCGCTTCGTAACGAGTGGGTGGATGCCGTGCAGCACCTGCGCAAGGCGAACGACGAGTTCAAGGGCAAGAGCCCGATCGCCCTGCAGCGTCTCGCCGTCGCGCTGGCCGAGACCGGCCAGGGGGGCGCCGCCGCGGAAACGCTGGGCATGCTGCTCCAGCTCGACGGGATGGCCAGTTATCGCGAGGGTTTCTACCAGCTGGTCGAGCTGTACATCAGGAACAAGCAATATGGCGTGGCGCGACGGCAGATCGAAGCGATCCTTGCCGACGATCCACAGGATGAGACCGGCCTGCAGCTCAAGGTCGAGTTGGCGCTGGCGCTGGGCGACGTGGACGGGACGATCGAGTTGCTGAAGCGCCAGGACGCCGACGATCCGGAGCTGCCGCTCAGAATCGCCAAGGTCCACCTGCATGCCGGGCAGCTGAGCGTGGCCCGTACGATTCTCGAGGAGCTGTTCGCGCAGCGTCCCCGCGATCCGGACGTCCTTTCACTGCTGGTCAGGGCCGGTGCCGAGAGGACCACGCTGCTCGGGTACCTGGCGAAGGCCGAGGCCGCGGGCCTCGAAGCGGAATGGATCGACGAGCTGAAGCAGCAGCTTCGCGGCGACATCGAGCCGGTCGACGTGGTGCTGAACCGAATCGACAAGATCGACGACCCGTTCGAGCAGCACGTTCAGCGGCACGTGCTGTTCGTTCGCATGGGCGACATGGAGCGGGCCGCGGCCGAGTTCGCGCAGGCCCGAAGCCTGCGTTCGGATCACCCCTGGGTCATCCGGACGGGCTTTGCCCGGGCCCTGGCCGAGCGGGACGGGAATGCCGCAAAAGCCTACGCGCAGGATGCGGCGCGCCTGAACGTGGACCGCGCGAGCGGATATTTCTTCATCGGGCGCCTCGACCTGTTCCACGGCGCGTACGCGCGCGCCGCGTCGAGTCTGCGCGAGGGACTTGCCCGCCGGCCCGACTACGCCGTGGGATGGCGCCTGCTCGGCGATGCCGAGCGGTCGGGCATGGACCACGAGGGCGCGCGCGAAGCCTACGCTCGCGCGATCGATCTGAAACCGGACAGCATCGGCGCCCTGCGCGGCATGGCCGCGACGCACGCTGCCGTGAACCAGCACGAGCAGGCGCTGGCGTATCTGAAACAGGTGCGGGACATGGCGCCCGACGACCGGGCCGTGCGTTCGGCTTACATCGACTACGTCGAGTTGCATGGGGATCAGGAATCGGCATTGCGGCTGCGGGGCGAGGTCGCCGAATCGGATCCGCAGGACCTGGCGAATCAGCGCCGGCTTGCGCATCTACTCGCCGCGTCCGGACAGTATGCGCAGGCGAGGGAGGTGCTGAATCGCCTGGTCGAAGCCGAAGGCGACACGACTCTCAACGCGGTCAGGGTGGCGTCGGTGATGCAGATGGCCGGCGAGCCGCAGGCGGCGGACGAGCATCTTGCGGGATTCATCGCGGCGCTCGGGGACGACGTCTCGATGGAGGACTGGCTGATCCTGGGGCGCTTCCGCGTGGAATCGGGGAAGCTGGATGCGGCCGGCGAGTCCTTCGAGAAGGCGATCGCACTCGAGGACGACGTCGCGCGCCCGGCGACGCGCGAGTGGGCGTCGCACCTGCTCGCTGCAGGCCGTCTCGACGATGCCGAAGCGATCTTTCGTCGGCTGCACGAGGCGGAGCCGGAGAATCGAAGAATCGCGTACCAGTGCATCGAGCTGATGATGCGCCGCGACCTCGAGCAGGCGTCGTCGATGCTGGACCGTCTCATCGACCGGAAGCCGGACGACCACGGGTACGTGCTGCGATCGATGATCGCCACCCGGCAGGGCAACACGGCGCTCGCGCTCGAGGCGCTGGACCAGGCGGTCGTGCTGTCGCCCGATCGCGCGATGAACCATTTGAAACGGGCGCAGCTTCTGGTGTCGCTGGGTCGGACGGGCGAAGCCCTGAGCGGCGTCAACCGCGCGCTGGGGCGCGATCCCGCCAATCTCGAAGCCAGGATGCTTCGCGCGATGATCATGCGGGCCACCGGCGAGAGGCAGGAGGCGATCGCGGAGTTGCAGCAGGTCCTGAGCCGTCGGCCTGACTTCGCGCCGGCGCGGCTCGACCTGGCCGACCTGTACGTCGAGACCGGCGAGCTGCGCCTGGCCCGTCGCGTGCTCGAGGAGTCGATGGAGCTGTTCCCCGAGGACTGGCGCTGGCCGCACCGGCTCTCGAAACTGGACTGGCAGGAGAAGGCATCGTCCAGCGCCGTGCAGAACCTGCGGAAGGCGTTCGAGCTGGGAGAGACGGTCGAGCTGCTCAACGAGCTGGCCGTCACGCTGATCATGTCCAGGAGGCATCAGGAGGCGCTGGACCTGCTGCAGGGCGCGCCGGAGTGGCTCGAAGAGCATCCGATGCTTCACGCCACGCTCGGTTGGGTGCTGGGTGAGCTGAACCGCACGGAGGAAGCGATCGAGGCGTTCGAGCGGGCAATCGCCGGAGGCGACATTCCGGGCAACTACCAGACGATCACCACCCTGATGTCGCGGGTGCTGGGCGCCGAGAAGGCGACGGAGCTTCTCGAGCGCTCCGTCAACGACGACAACGAGATCCCATTGACGATTCTTATGGCTGGACTCGACGTGCGCCGTGATGACGCCAGGTCGGCGGTCGAACGGCTGGTCGCGATCGACGGGAAGGTCGCCCATGACGCCGAATTTCGCCATCGGCTGGATGACATGCTCTCGGGGCTCCTGACCGAGGTCGGTCGATATGACGAGGCCAGAACCGCCTACGAGCGCGTGGTCGCGCGGAATCCGCGCGACGTCCGCATGCTGAACAACCTGGCGTACCTGGTCGGTGAGAATCTCGACAGTCCCGCCGACGCGCTGCCCTACATCGAGCGGGCCGCAAAGCTCGCGCCGGATGACCCGCGCGTGCTCGACACGCTGGGCTGGATGCAGTTCAAGGTCGGCCGCAGGCAGGATGGTCGGGAGAACCTGGTCCGGAGCGTCGAGATCGTGAAGCTGCCCGCCAACTGCTATCACCTCGCCGTCGTGATGGACAGCCTGCAGGTGGTGGGCACCCGGGGCGAGACGCTTGACTGGGCCCGCCGCGCGCTGCGCCTCGCCGAGCGCGAGCAGGACGAGCAAACACGTGCGCAGGCCGCCGTGCTGGTGAAGAAGCTGGAGCCGATCGGCGGGACGGGGAAATGATCACGGCGTCACCGGTCGGCCGCGGCTTCATGGCCACGAAAAGCCACGAAAAGCCACGAAAAGGAACGAAGAGTTCGTGGGTGCCGCCAACGAATCCGCCGATCCACTGTCGGTTCGCGAAGTCGGGATCGTACGTTTCAGCTTTCCGTGGCTTTTTTGGCTGTTTCAGGCCCGCGGAGCACCGGTGACGCCCTGATCAATCATCGATCTTCCCCGCGTTCGCGGGCGGAAGCCGCACTGACGCGTCGTCGATCTCGAAGAACTCCGCGATCTTGAAACCGAACATCCCCGCGACCAGCCGCGACGGAAACGACTCCACGCGCGTGTTCAGATCGCGCACGTTCGCGTTGTAGAAGCGACGCGCGGCCGCGATCCGGTTCTCCGTGTTCGACAGCTCCTTCTGCAGCCGCAGGAACCCGTCGGCAGCCTTGAGATCGGGATACTGCTCCGCGATCGCGAACATTCCCCTCAGGGCGCCGACCAGCTCGTTCTCGTCGCGCGCCTGGCTCGAAGGCGCGCCAAGCGACCCCTGCGCCCGGCTGCGCGCCGCGACCACACGCTCGAGCACCTGCCGTTCGTGCGCCGCGTAGCCCTTGACCGTCGCGACGAGATTCGGAATGAGGTCGTAGCGCCGCTTGAGCTCGTTGTCGATCCCCGACCAGCTCTCGCGGACGTGCTGACGCAGCACGACGAGGCCGTTGAACGTGCCGATGAGCCAGATCAGCGGCACGAGGGCCGCGGCGGCGATGCAGATCAGCGGGAACAGGCTGGCCGGGCTCAACTCGGCGCCTCCAGGTACGACGGCAGGCGCTCGAGCACCTGCTCGATCACGGTGATGGCGCTTTCGAACTGCGCGACGCTGAAGCAGCGCCCCGTCCAGGCGATCACGGCGGCGTGGTCGAATTCGAGAGAATGCGGCGGCGCGGCGAGCAGGTACTCGATGGTGATCGGCTGAAGCACGTCGTACGCCCAGCGGCGGTCGGGCGCCTTGACGTGAAACCGCCGGCTGAACTCCGCCGATTCGAAGTCGATGTCATCGAAGCCGAAGAACCCCGAGATCTTGTCGAAGATGCCCTCGGGCCGGATGCTCAGCGGCTTGAGCGCGATCCCGGCCTCGAGAATCACGGCGCTGAAGTGATGGTGGCTGGTCTTCGATCGACCCTTCGAGTCCCTGCTCCGGGTTTCGTAGTGATAGTCGAACGCGCAGAAGCGCCGCCCATGACTGTCGCCGCGGACGAGGTTATACGCATACCGGTTCCCGCCGCAGCGCAGGCAGTCGAACTCGGGATGACGATGCTCGAGGTCATGCTCGTGGTGCTCGGAGAAACGGCCGCCGCGCGAGACCGCCCACGCCGCCAGCGCTTCGCGCCGGCGCCTGGCCTGCGCGAACCCCGCGACGATCATCACGATCACCAGCACGACGAAGGCGACGAGGATGAGCGGGAAGAAGGAAAACATGCAGGGGACCGAACTCATCCTCCGAAGTGTACCGGGACGCCCCGCCCGCGCGGGCGCGAATCGGTACTGGGCCCAACGCGGCCGAGCCGCAACGTTCAGGAACCACGGATGGACACGGATGGACACGGATGAATCAGAAAGAAAAAGAATCCGTGCTCATCCGTGTTCATCCGTGTTCATCCGTGGTTCTTCAACTTCTCGTCACCGCGACAAGAAGCGACGGCGGAAGAATCTAATGACCAATAGCTTAATGTCTCAGCACCTTGCGCTGAACCGCCATCAGTTTCCGAATCCCCGTCCCCGCGAGATCGAGCATCCCGTCGAGCTGACCCCGGTCGAAGGTACCCTGTTCGGCGGTGCCCTGGATCTCCACGAAGTGACCGCGGTGGTTCATCGCGACGTTGAGATCGACCTCGGCGCGGGAATCGAGCGCGTAGTCGAGATCGAGGCACACGCGCCCGTCCACGATGCCGACGCTGATCGCGGCGACCGGACCGGCGATGGGCGAGCGTGTGATGCGCCCCTGCTGCCGCGCGACGGCGATCGCCTGCGAGAGCGCCACGAACGCCCCCGTGATCGACGCCGTGCGCGTGCCGCCGTCGGCCACGAGCACGTCGCAGTCGCAAGTGATCATCACACCGGGCATCTTCTCGAGGTCGACCGCCGCCCGCAGCACCCGGGCGATCAGGCGCTGGATCTCCGTGCCGCGGCTGTCGCTGCCCCGCCTCTTCCGGTCGGGCGTGGAGCCCGGAAGCATGGCGTACTCGGCGGTCACCCAGCCTCGCGTCGGCGGAGCGCCGTCCTTGCCGGCCATCCACCGCGGCACCTCGTCGGCGATGCTCGCCGTGCAGAGCACGGTCGTCCGCCCCTGCGTGATGATCACGCTTCCGGCGGCGGCCGTGGGATAGCGGCGGATCGTGGTGGGTCGAAGCTGCCGGGTTGTTCTCTGTTTTGCCATGGTTTTGCCAAATATCGGACGCTCAACCGTCCCCCTCCGCGTGTCGATAACACACTATATCGAGGCGCCATTCGGCGCGCACCAGGGAGCATCTCGCATGGAAGATCACGAAGCGTCCATGACCGAATCACGAAGGAAGCCGCGCCTGAGGCTCCCGCCGATGTACACCCTCGTGCGCGTTCGTCCGCACGGGCAGGGTCGATACTGCTGGACCGGCCACATCTACGACGTCAGCGCGGGCGGGATGAGGTTCGAGCTCGATCAGTCGCTGGACCCCGGTACGCAGATCGACGTGCGGGCGATGCTGCCCGGCGCGCATCACATCACGTTCAATGCGACGGGCAGGATCGTACGGCTGCACGACGATGACGACGTGTCGGGTCCGGCGCGGATGGGCATGGTGTTTGACGAATTTCGTCACGGCACGGACGAAGATCGGCTGTCGCAGTACTTGTCGGACGTGGGCCTGAAGGCGGCGTGAGAGGATCCGGTGTCGGGGTCCCCCCCGGCTGACGCCGAGGGTTCGCCAGTGTTGCCGCGGGCGAACCGCGCGGCGTAAGCCGGCGTAAGCCCGCGGGTCGAATGCCATGGCGGCCTGAAGCCGCATCGAGCGCTAATCCCCGCCGCGGCCCCCTGCCCCTCGACCCCAGAAGAATCTCAGCGCGTTCGCGTCCACCGCCTCGACGAAGTCCTGCGTGTCCATGCCGCGCTGCTCCGCAAGAAACCGCGCCACGTTCGTCACGAACCGCGGCTCGTTCGGACGCACCTTTCGGTACGGCTCAGGCGTGAGGAACGGCGAATCCGTCTCGACCATCAGGCGCTCCAGCGGCACGCTCGCGGCACCCTCCGCGAGGTCGCTCGCGCTGCGAAAGGTCACGATGCCCGTGAAGCTGACCATCGCACCGAACGCGAGGATCCGGTCGAGTTCCTGCCGCGACCCAGTGAAGCAGTGAAACACGAACCGATCGCCGGGCACCCCGCAGCCCACGAGCACCTCCAGCACGTCGTCCGTGGCCTCGCGGTTGTGAATGATCACGGGAAGCTCGACCCGCGATGCGAGCTCGAGCTGGCGCTCGAGCATCGAGCGCTGCCGCTCGATGGGCGGGTCGGGATAGTGCCGGTCCATGCCCATCTCGCCGAGCGCCACGACGCACGGCTCGGCGGCCATTGCCTCGATCGCCTCCATGGCCGCGGCCGCGTCGGGAATCTCGTCGCAGTAGTGCGGATGCACGCCGGCGGTGGCCCACACGGTTTCCCGGCGCTGCGCCAGCGCCAGCGCCTTGCGGGCGTCGTCCGGCGTCGTGCCTACGGTGATCATCCGGGTGAGACCGGCCGCTTCGGCGCGCTGCATCACGTCATCGACCTGCTCGAACAATCCGTCGTAAGTGAGATGGCAATGCGTGTCGATCATGGGAGGCCCGCAGGACAAGGCAACCGTGCGCGCTTCGGGACGGCTCGACAGTCTATCGACACCGGGGACCGCTGACCTGTCGGAAACGCGCGTGGACTACCTGCGCCGGGAGACGGCGACGAAGGCCGCGAGCAGCAACATGGCCGAGCCGGGTTCGGGGACGAACCCGTATTGAAGGTGATCCATTTCCCAGTCGCCGAGCGAGTCGGTGGTGATCCGAAAGCTCCTGATCCCCTCGAGGTTGACCGCGCCGAAGAAGCGATCCTCGAGCGTGCCGCCGATGTCGGAGGGCTGCCCCACCGGCGACGGGGGGATTGCTCCGAGCGACGAACCCCCGCTGCCGAAGACCTCGAACGACAAGTTGGCGGTGAAGGTGCCACCGGAGCCGGCGCTGCCCTGGTCGGTCCAGACGATGCCGACGTGCGTAGGCAGCGCCCCCAGCACCGACGCGTCGAACGTGAACGTCATCGCCGTCGTGCCGGTGAACCCGCCGTAGCTGCCGAGGAAGCGGCCCGTGCCGTTGATCACTCCGTCGTCGGCGTCGACCGAATCCTGGAAGCCGCTGCCGGAGCCGGCGACCCCGGCGTCCGCCGTGACGCCGGGCGTGTTCAGCAGGGCATCCTCGAAGTCCTCGAGGTGGAAGTAGCCGAAGTCAACGGTTGAAAAGGGGCTGATCGCGGCCCCGGCGCCGGGAAGCGAGTCATCGAATGCGAGGTAAGGGGAGGGTCCGAGCAGGGTCGTCCCCTGTGCCCGGACTCCGGGCGTCACCACGAGGAAACAGGCCAGAATCGAAGCAACGAGCGCAGACGTACGCGGGGTGACGCGCATGGCTTCTCCTTCACCCCGGGAGCATGACTCGATCTGTGCCGGACGAGATGATGCCCGCACAGCCAAAAGACGCCCTGATTCTACCGCAGCGCGGACGGCTCACCAAGCAAAAAATGGACGCCTCGAAACCGGAGACGAAAGGGAAAGGGGCCGGATCCGGCAATGCGGGGCCGATATCGATCAACCCGCCCCGACGGAAAGTTCGACCGTTTCCGGAAGCAGGCAGTGGTCGTCGCGGCAGACCTGGTAGGTCAGCGACAGCGCCGGTGGCTCGCCGCGGTCAGTCCCGTCGCGGCGTCGAAGCGTTGCCTCCAGCACGACTTCGCCCTCGTAAACGCGCACCGTATCGGCCCCTGCGGCCGACTTCTCCGCGCCGCGCGGGTAGTCCACCTCGAGATCCCAGCCGTCGACCGCCCCCGAGACCGAGACCGTCGTGGGCACGACCGATTCGATGCCCGGCTCGTGCGCGTTGACGTGGCATCCGTCGTCGATGCGGACGGCGATCCGGAGCCGTGTGCCGCCGTCGCCTTGATCATCGGCGCGATCGACCTTCACCGCCACGGCGCCCGTCGCGGCGGGCGCGGCCTTCGCATCGTCCTTCGCATCGTCGATCCCGAATCCGAATCGCTTCGGCGCCATCTCCATCGCGCGCAGCAGCGCATGGTGCAGGTGGACCATGCCGACGCCGAGCCGCTTCATCTCCGAAGCGAACGAACGAATGTCCCGGATCGCGCGATCGAGAAACGCGTCCTCGCCGGTCAGCTCGTACAGGTCGAGCAGGTTGTGGACCATCTGGCTGTTGCCGCTGCACACGGCGCCGTCGTAGGTCGTCCGCGTGCGCACGAAGAGGTCGTCCTGCCCTTCGAGCGTGTCGAAGTAACCGCCGCCCTCGGTCTCGAAACGGCCGATCGCGATCTCGGTCAGCGCCCGCGCGGCGTCGAGCCACCGGGCATCGCCGTCGGTGCGATGCAGTTCGAGCAGGCCGTGGGTAAACATTGCGTAGTCTTCGAGGAACGCCGGGATCTTCACCTGGCCCTCGCGCATCGTGCGGAAGAGACCGCCTTCGCCGTCGCGCATCCTCGAGAGGACGCAGTCCGCCGCCGCGACGGCGGCCGCCGTGTAGCGCGGCTCGTCCAGCGTGCGGCCGGCCCGGGCCATGCCGGCGATCATCAGGCCGTTCCAGCTTGTCAGCACCTTGTCGTCGGTGGCGGGCTGCGGGCGACGGTCGCGCACCTCCAGCAGTCGCTCGTCGATCGTCCGCTTCCGCTCGATCAGCTCATCGAGCGTGGTCTTCATCGACGCCGCGAGCTCGTGCAGCTTCGTCGGCAGGTAGATCACGTTGACGGGCTCGGCGTCCGGAGCGTGCGGGTCGCGGAAGTTCGTGCCCTGGTCGAACCCGTACATGCGTGCCGCCAGCTCCGTGAGCGCGTCGTCGCCGAGGACGGGCTTCAGCTCGTCGCGCGTCCAGACATAGTTGCCGCCTTCCCGCGCGTCGACCTCCGCGTCCTGCGCCGACCAGAACGCGCCCGTCTCGTCGGTCATCTCCCGGAGCACGTAGTCGCAGACCGCCCGGATCAGGCGCGGGTGGTCGCCGGGATCCCCTTCGACGGGCTTCATCTCGTGGGCGATGCAATAGACCTCGACAAGCTGCCCGTTGTCGTAGAGCATCTTCTCGAAGTGCGGCACCAGCCACTTCTCGTCGGTGGCGTAGCGATGAAACCCGCCGCCGACCTGGTCGCACATGCCGCCGCGAGCCATGCGGTCGAGCGTGTGCGCCAGGGCCCTGGCCAGCTCCTCGTTGGGATTGTTGCGCTGCACCTTGAGCAGGAACAGGAGGTTCGCCGGCTGCGGGAACTTCGGGGCGTTGCCGAACCCGCCGTGAACGTGGTCGTAAGACTGCAGCAGCATGCGCGCCACCTGCTGCACCATGTCGGCGCTGATGGCCGCGTCCTCGCCGTCGTCGCCGCGGCGGCTCAGGTGCTCGCGCACGGCGTCCGCGACCTGGCGGGCGCGCTGGGACACCTCCGGGCGGCGATCGCGCCAGGCCTTCTCGATCTCCTCGGACAGGCGAACGAACTGCTCCGGCGGAAAATAGGTGCCGGCGAAAAAGGGACGCAGCCCGCGGTCGTCCGGACCGTCGGCGCCCGGCGGCGTCAGGAACACGCTCATGGGCCATCCGCCGTGATTGGTCATCATCTGGACGGCCATCATGTAGATGTCGTCGACATCCGGGCGCTCCTCGCGATCGACCTTCACGTTGATGAACCGCTCGTTCATCAGCTTCGCGATCTCCGGATCCTCGAACACCTGCCGCTCCATGACATGGCACCAGTAGCAGGTCGAGTAGCCGACGCTGAGAAAGATCGGCTTGCCGGACTCGCGAGCGAGATCGAACGCCTTGGGTCCCCACGGATACCAGTTCACGGGATTGTGCGCGTGCTGGAGCAGGTAGGGGCTGCTCTCCTTCGCGAGCGCGTTCGTGTAGCGCCACGAGCCGTCAGGATTCTTCAGCGCGGCCTTGTGCGAGTGGGACTGCGTGTCCGCCATCGAATTGGGTCCGAGATACTGGTGCGTCACCGCCACTGCGAGCACGATGGCGATCAGAACGAGCACATATGTCGACCATGGACGCATTGGCGCATGCCCGGCGAAAAGACGATCGATCCGACGTCGGATCATAGTTCGGCGTACCTCGGGCGTCAGCCCGCGGGTCGACCCCCACCGCCTGCCACATCCAACCCCCGTCCCCCTGTACCCTATTCCCATTAACCATTAACCACTAACCACTAACCGATCACCGACCCCCATGCCGCTACTTCACCTGCGCGGCGACGTGCACGTCGCCGACATCGACGATCTCTACGAAGACCTCGGCTACGCGATGATGCGCGTGGCGGTCGACGCGGTGAAGGAGCGCGACTACTTCCACCTCGCAGTGTCGGGCGGGTCGACGCCCGAGCCGTTCTACATGCGGCTCGTCACGGAGCCGCCGTTCCGCAATCTCCCGTGGAAGCGCATGCACCTGTGGATCGTCGACGAGCGCCGCGTGCCCGACGATGACGAGAAGAGCAACTTCCGCATGATCCGCGAGTCGCTCTCCGATCACGTGCCGACGCCGCGCCACTACATCCACCCCATGCCCGTGCTCGAGACCGACGCGGCCGACGCCTACGAGCAGGAGATGCGACAGTTCATGCGCCACGAAGGCGCCGCGCCGCCGCGCCTCGACTTCGTCCTGCTCGGCATGGGCGCCGACGGCCACACGGCGAGCCTGTTCCCCGGCTCGGCGGCGTTGCAGGAATCGAAACGCTGGATCGCCGTCAACGAAGGCCCGACCGTCGTGCCGCCCACCCGGCTGACGATGACGTATCCCCTTCTCAACGCGGCCCGGAACGTCGCCGTGCTGGTGACGGGCGCCGGCAAGGCTTCAACCCTGCTCGAGGTGGACGCGCACCTGCGATCCGGCAACCCGGATCCCGCCCCCTTGCCGATCACCGGCGTGGATCCCACGGCGCGGGGCGGCGAGATGACCTGGTTCCTGGATGAAGACGCAGCCGGCGCGTGACGCGGGCCTGCGGCCGGATCAGCCGTCCTCAGCCGTCCTCAGCCGTCCGACGAAATATCCACAGGGTTGATCCACGGCATCATCGCGCGAAGCTCGCGGCCGACCTGCTCGACGGGGTGGTTACGGTCGTTTTCCTGCTGCTCGCGGAACCACTTGAACTGCTTCGCATAGTCGCCGCGGAACGTCTTCGCGAAGGCGCCGGACTGGATGTCCGCGAGGATCTGCTGCATCCGCTCTTTCGTCTGCTCGTCGATGATCTTCGGACCGCTGTGATAGTCGCCGAACTCGGCCGTGTTGCTGATGGAGTAGCGCATGAAGTTCAGTCCGCCGCGCTCGATCAGGTTGATGATCAGCTTCAGCTCGTGGCAGACCTCGAAGTACGCCAGCTCGGGCGCGTAGCCGGCTTCCGTCAGCACCTCGAAGCCCGCCTTGATCAAGGCCGACAGCCCGCCGCACAGCACCGACTGCTCGCCGAAGAGATCCGTCTCGCACTCGTCCTTGAAGGTCGTGCGCAGGATGCCGGCCCGGCCGCCGCCGACGCCGATCGCCCACGCCATGGCGATGTCGAACGCCTCGCCCGTCGGATCCTGGTCTACGGCGAGCAGGCATGGCACGCCGCCGCCGCGCTCGAACTCGCTGCGGACGGTGTGACCGGGGCCCTTCGGGGCCACCATGATGACGCCGACGTGGTCGGGCACCTTGATCGTCTTGAAGTGGATGTTGAATCCGTGCGTGCAGCCGAGCGCCATGCCGGCCGAAAGGTTCGGCGCGATCGACTTCTCGTACACCTCGGGCTGAACCTCGTCGGGCATCGTCACGATCACGAGGTCGGCCTTCTGCACCGCGTCGTCCACCGACAGCGGCTCGAAGCCGTGCTCGACGGCCAGCTTGCCGTTCGCTGACTCGCGCCGGTTCGAGACGATCACCTCGACGCCGGAGTCGCGGAGGTTCTGCGCGTGGGCGTGCCCCTGGCTGCCGTAACCGAGCACGGCCACGGTCTTGCCCTGTAGTGCACTGATCGAACCGTCCTTGTCGTAAAGCGTCTCGATGGCCATTGTCGGTTCCTTTTCTGCCGCTTCTCTCGGTTGGGGATCGGGTTGATACGAAACAGGGGCAAGGCCCACCGTGCGAAGTGTCAACGGTCAGAAGGAAGGTGTCAAGTGACCGCGCCGGGCTGCGTCGGGGACGGGTGCATGACAGCTGTCGCGGGTCCCTTTGGAATCGTTCGCAGAGTGGGTGGCTGGGCCCGAGCGTCTCGTACGTGGGTGCGGCATCACGCCGAACGATGCGTCCGAGGAAGAACGCCGACGCGCGACTGATTCGAGGGCGAGAACGGTGGCGCGTCTGCCGCCTGTGCGGTCACTTCCGCAGCGTCGCCTTGAGCCGCAAGGGATTGGCCACGAGATCCAGCGCGTCGCGCACGTCCTGGGTCACCACGTCCGCTCGCCGCAGGAGCGATCCGTTCGCCCCTTCCGGACCGATCACCGCGATGCCGATCGCCGACGCCTCGACCATCTCCACGTCGTTGCGCCCGTTGCCGATCGCCACGGTCGTGTTCGGTCCGATCTGCTCGACGTATCCGCGCTTGTCGGTGCCGGTCTCCACCATCCGCACGTCGACCGGCAGCCCTTCCAGCGCCCCGCGCGCCGTGCCGAACGTATCGGCGGTCATCACCGTGATTCGAATGCGCCGGGCGAGATCCTTCAGTCGGCTCGCGACGCCGTCGAGCAGCTTCCCGTCGCGGGAAAGCGTTCCGGTGAAGTCGAGGACCAGCTCCGCCATCGTGACGGGCTCGGCGTCCGGGATCTCGACGGTTCGGCGGCTGAACAGGACCACGTCCGCCGGCAGGTCCAGGGGCACCATCTCGTGGCGGGCGCCGTCACCGGTGAGCTCGTATCGCACGAGGCCCAGCGTGCGGCCGCCCCGGGGAAAGATCGCGTCGTCCACGATGAACCGCGTCGAGGGGCACCAGACGTGCAGCGTGTCGTTGCGCTCGAAGGCCCGGTACCAGTGAAGGTGACCGTTGCTCACGAGGCGCACCTCGGGCCGGTCGATCCGGGACATCAGGGCGCGGCGCGATTTCGAATCGAATCCCCAGTAACGGCTGGGGCCCGACAGCGACTCGTCGGGGTCGAGCACGAACGGCGCGGCATGCAGGAACAGCGCGACCTGTCGCCCGTCGCGGCCCGACTGGTCCAGCCGCTCGTCGAGCCACTCGAACTGCCGCCTCTCCTCGGCCATGCCGCTGCCCAGCAGCTGCGAGTTGATGCCGAGCAGCGACCAGCCGTCCTGTTCGACGCCGAAGAAATCGCGCTCGAACACGCCGTTCCATCGGGCGAGCCGGCCGGCCTCGATCTCGTTGCGCGATCCGCGCCGGTCCCCCACGTCGTGATTGCCCGGAATCGTCAGCACCGGTGCGCTGAAGCGCTCGAGATGGTCGCGCACACCTTCGAACAGGCCGTCGCGGCAGAAGCCGTCCTCGGTCAGGTCGCCCGTCAGCACGACGAACTGCGGGGCGATTTCCGTGACGCGCTCGCGCACGGCCGCCATGCTTGCGGCGTGGTCGGCGTTTTCGGGATCGAGGTGCAGATCCGAGATCTGCACGATCGTCATGGGCGTGACGGTCATGAGAAGGTTCCCGGGCGACGGCGCAATCGGCATCCTGATCGGGTCTCTCTTCCGGCGACGCGCCGATAGACGCCGGGACACATGACTCTAGCGGCACCGGGGACCAAATCAACCGCTCATCGTCATGGCTGACGCGGGCATGATTCAGATTGCTCCAGAGGATTGGGTGGCTGGGGTCGAGCGCCGCCACGCACTCTGCGAACGATTCCAAAGGGACCCGCGACAGCTGTCATGCGCCCGCCGGACGATGCAGGGCGCGGGCCTGCGGCCCCGCATCCGGCATCGGCTACGATGCCACGGGACGGACCGCACCGATCCGAGGAACGACATGCTCGAACTCACCCCCGAGGAATGCCGCGTGCTCGGCGTGCTCATCGAAAAGGGCCAGACGACGCCGGCACAGTACCCGCTCTCCCTCAACGGCATCGCCAATGGCTGCAGCCAGAAATCCAACCGCAACCCTGTCGTCGACTATGACGAGGAGGCGGTGATGGATACGCTGGACGGTCTGCGCAGCAAGAACCTGTGCGTGCTGGTCGACATGGCCAGCAGCCGCGTGCTCAAGTACAAGCACAACGCCCGCGAGACGCTCGCGGTCGCGACGGGCGAACTGGTCTTGCTGGCCGAATTGATGCTGCGGGGACCGCAGACGATCGGCGAGCTGCGCACCCGAGCGTCGCGCATGCACCCCATCGAGTCCCTGCAGGTTGCCGAGAGCCACCTCGGCAACCTGATGGAGCGAACCGAGCCGCTGGTGCGCCGTCTGCCCCCGGCGCCGGGGAGCCGCGCCGAGCGATTCGCGCAGCTGCTCTGCCCCGACCTTCACCCCCTCGACGCCGCACCGGCCCCAAGCCCGACCGCCGCACCCGCGGCATCACCGGACCTCGAAGCGCGCGTCGAACGCCTCGAGACGGAGGTGGCAGAGCTCAGACGGATGATCGAGGCCATGAGGGGATAGGACCGCAGTCCGACTCGTCCTCGTACTCGTCCTCGATCGTTCGCGCGCTGGCGTTCAGATGCACGGGGTGCCTGGGGTCGAGCGCAGCAAGCCCCCAGAGCGACGACGTCACCAGGGCTCGCCTTGTGCCAGCGCGCGAACCATTCGAGGACGAGCGACGATGGGGGCGACGCACGGTTCGTGGGAGATGCGTCCGGGTTAGGCTCTGTCTCAAAACTCTGCCTGGCGTCGACCGGCTGCATCGCCCGTTGGCGGCGTCGGCCTCCATCGACGATGCACAGCGACATC
>NYZC01000372.1 GCA_002686995.1 Phycisphaeraceae bacterium
CGGTTCGCCGACGACCAGTGCGCGGGCTGCGGTTGAGCGAAGCGAGCCCCGATGCCCTATCCGTGTTCATCCGTGGCTCTTCAACTTCTCGTCACCGCGACAGGCGCGCTGGCGGTTGTGACCCGGGTTTCGTCCTTCGGATGTCGGGTTCCGGGTACACTCTCGGTCCTTTGATACGTCTCGAGCCCTCTGCATTTCGATATCACCGGCTGATCAAGCTCATCGTGATCGTCGTAGCGCTCGCGTCATCGGCGTTCGCCACGTCGACCCCGCCCGAAACCCGGGAACCGGTCACGCTCCGCGTCAATCGCGAGCTCATCCCAGGCTGGTACGACGTCGCGTACGTCACCGAAGCCAAGGCCGCGGTCTACGCCGCCTTCCGCAAGCTGCGCCCCGACATTCGCGCGGTGAATTCGCGCGGCCTGGTCCTGCCCGGAGGTGGAGCCCGAACGTGGGAGATGGTGCCGATGATGCAGATCGCCGGCGACATCGCGCCCGATCAGCTTCTGATGGACCTGCGCAAGACGCAGACCTACATCGACAAGCGGCTGGTCTATCCGCTGGACGAGTACATCGAGCGCCTCGCCCGCGTGGAGATCGAGGACGGTCACCTGCTGACCACCGACGAGTACGTGAAGCGCCTGGAGCAGGGGCCCGGCTGGCACGAGGTCGAGGCGCGCGTGTCCGAACGCTGCTGGCCGCTGATGCGGCGTCGCCACCCGGACGGGACGGGCTACCACGTCTATTTCTTTCCGATCGAGCTGGTCTACACGGGCCTGCAGTACAACCGGCTGATGTTCGCCGAGTACGCCGACCAGGGCGTGGAGGATCGCGTGCCCCGGGACTGGGACGAGATGCTCGACTGGGCCCGGATCATGACGGATCCGGCCCGCGGCGACTACGGCGTTCACGTCTGGATCAACAACCCCGCGCCGATGTTCTCGAACCTCGTCTACGCGGCGGGCGGCGAGATCCTCGAACGGGACGAGCAGGGCAACTGGATCTGCGCCCTGGACAGCGACGCCGCGGTCGACGCGGGGTACTTCTGGGCGCGGCTCCGGCTCGAGAAGGTGATGCGCGACGGGAAGTTCGTCTGCCGCGGCGTGATGCGGGCCTCGATGGTCCAGACGACGGGGCCGATCCGCCCGGCCATGATGTACTCGTACCTGTCGGTGAATCACATCGACATGGGCAACGACAAGAACGGTTTCGGCGCGGCGCCGGCCGGGCCGGGCGGTCTGTATCGCAGCGAATTCAATGCGCTCATGGGCGCCATCTTCTCCGGGCTGGCTCACGACAAGGCAAAGCGCGACGCGACCTGGGACTACGTCGAGTACTTCACGGGCGTCGAAGCGCAGCGGCTGAAGATCGACCGCTACGTCCAGGCTGGACTGGGACCGCGCCTGCCCAGGTCGATGATCGAGCTTGCCAACGTCGACGGGCGGTACGACAGCGTCCTGCGGCGCATCACGAGGCAGACCGACGACGCCTACGCAATCGCGTTCGCGGGCGGCGTGCCCGAGCCCTACGGCAAGAACAGTTCGGCGATCCACGACCGGATGCGCCCGACGATCGAGGCGATCTGGAACGATGCGGGCGTGCGTGACGCGATCGACGCGGGCAGGCCTGATGACGCCAAGGAGATCATTCGCGGCATCCTGGGACGCGGCACGGAACGGATCAACCGCGCCATCCTCGGGCGCCTGACGCCGGCCGAGAAGCGGACGCGCTCGGGCGTCTCGTGGACCGCGATCATCATGGTCGTCATCGGCTTCGTCTTCGTGCTGCGTATCGTCTTTCGCGCGTTCACGCCGGAGCACGAGCGACAGCGCGGCAACTGGCAGTTCGCACGTTACTGGAAGGCGTACGCCCTCGCGCTGCCGGCGCTCGCCCTGATCGCCACCTGGATGTACTGGCCGATGCTCAAGGGCACGGTGATCGCGTTCCAGGACTACAGCGTGCTCGGCGACAGCCGATGGATCGGCGTCGACAACTTCTCCGACGTGCTGTTCGACGCCCAGTTCTGGTACGCGCTGGGCGTGTCGCTGCTGTACGCGCTCATGTTCATGCTCTTCGGCTTCTGCGCCCCGATCGTGCTGGCGTTCCTGCTGAACGAGGTGCCGCGCGGCTCGATCTTCTTCCGCACGATCTACTACCTGCCGGCGGTCCTTTCAGGCGTGGTCGTGATCTTCCTGTGGAAGATGTTCTACGGACAGCAGGGGCTGCTGAACGATGTGCTCAACGGCTTCGTCTGGCTGGCGAACATGCTGCCGGGCGTCGATCTTGCGCTGTTCACCGAGGACTGGCTGCAGAATCCGCGCTGGGCGCTGTTCATGTGCCTGCTGCCGACGGTCTGGGCGGGAATGGGGCCGGGATGCCTGATCTATCTTGCGGCGCTCAAGACCGTGCCGGAAGAGCTTTACGACGCGGCGGACATGGACGGCGCGGGCATCGGCGGGAAGGTCTTCGGTGTCGCGGTGCCGGTGATCAAGATCCTGGTCATGATCAACTTCATCGGCGCGATGATCGGCGCCGTGCGCGGCTCGGGCGGCTTCGTCCTGGCGATGACCGGCGGCGGTCCCTACAACGAGCGGGGCGGCGCGACGGAGGTGGTGGGGCTCAAGCTCTTCTACACGACGTTCGGGGATCTGCGCTTCGGCGTGGGCGCTGCGATGGCCTGGGTGGTCGGATCGATCCTGCTCGGCTTTACGGTATTTCAGCTGAAGAGGCTGGCGAACGTGGAATTCAGAACGGCGACGAGTTGAATGATTTTTGATTTTTGATTTTTGAATTCTGATTGTCGATCAGGAGGTGATGTCGTGACGGAAAGCGAAATCTAGACCATGCCCATCATTTCCCATGTCGGTCGCCGCTCGATCAGGGTAAGGCTGTTCATCGCCGCGATGTACCTCCTGCTCATCCTCGGCGCGATCAGCATGGTCTATCCGCTGCTGCTCATGCTCGCGGTCTCCGTCACCAGCAGCACCGACTCGCACAAGCTCACCCCGCTTCCGCGGTACCTCTACGACGACGACGCGTTGTGGCCCAAATACCTCGAATCGAAGTACGGCAGCGTCACCCAGGCGGAGAAGACCCTGTTCCGATCCATCGGCAACTGGCCGCGCATCGAGCCGCCCGTCATCGACCAGGCGCTGCGCGAACGTGCCGAACAGTTCATCGCGTTCCGGGCCTCGGCGCCCTGGCCGCGCGAGTGGTACGGGCTCGGTCAGACCGGCGACGGCAACGACACGGCGGGCCATCCTCCGAACGGAAGGGCGTGGAAGGCCACCATCTACGACCGGTACGACGGTGACACGGGCGCCTATTCGCAGGAACTGGGCATCCCGTTCAAGTCATGGACGCAGGTCAAGCCGCCGCTGCCTCCTCTCGAAGCGCGGCGATTCAATTTCCCGGACGAGATCCGCTACCAGGTTCTGGACGAGCTCAAGAAGGAGGCGGCGCCCGCGGATCGAATGGTCGTCAACCTCGACGCCGTTTACTGGCACGGCTACCTGCGACGCAAGTGGGCGCGCGTGGAGGCCTACAACGAGGCGCACGGCACGACTCATGAACGATACGACGAGGTCCTGCTGAGCCGCCGGCCGCCGGCCGCCGGAACGGCGCGCGACGACTGGGAGGATTTCGTCCGATTCGAGCTCAACCTGGCCTACATCCGGCTCGACGCGTCGGTGGAGCAGGCGTACCGCGACCTGCTCGCGGAACGGTACGGCAACCGTATCGAGCAGCTCAACGAGAAATGGGGCACCGCCCACGCCGATTTCGCGGATATCCGATTGCCGCAGGGCATCCCGGGCGGCGCGCAGTCCCACCTCGACTACGCGGCTTTCGTCAAGGACCGATCGCGCTGTCCGCTCGATGCGATGTCGATCTACGGACCGCGCCAGGGATTCGAGGGATTCCTCGCGGAGCGTGGGGACGGTCCCGTGACGCCGGCGTTGCTGCCCCTGGAGACGGTCGACTTCATCGATTTCGCGGAGCGGAAGAGTGCCTGGCGCTGGGAGTTCATGACGCGCAACTACAAGGTCGTGCTCAACTTCATCATGCTTCACGGCAACGGCGTGCGCAACACGGTCATCTACTGCACGTTGATGATCCTGGTAACGCTGACGATCAATCCGCTCGCCGCCTACGCCCTCAGCCGGTACAAGCCGCCGAGCACCTACAAGATCCTGCTGTTCTGCATGTGCACGATGGCCTTTCCGCCGGAGGTCACGATGATTCCGTCCTTCCTGCTGTTGAAGCGCTTTCCCGCGCTCGGGTTCGCGGTGGCGCTCGTCGTGGGAATCGGCGTCGCGTGGGCGCTTGCGCGGCTGCTTCCGAAGGTGCCCGAGGTCGTGCGCGGCATCGGCGCCGGCGTCGTGGCGCTGGGGGTCGGCTTCTACCTGCTGCCGCGCCTTGTCGGTAGTCAGACGGCGTACGTCAGTCTCCTGAACACGTTCTGGGCGCTCATCCTTCCGGCGGCGGCGAACGGATTCGGCATCTTTCTTCTGAAGGGCTTCTTCGATTCGCTGCCGCGCGAGCTCTACGAGGCGGCCGAGGTCGACGGTGGCGGCGAGTGGACGAAGTTCTGGACGATTACGATGAGCCTGTCGAAGCCGATCCTCGCCGTGCTCGCCCTGCAGGCGTTCACCGCGGCGTACAGCGAGTTCATGATGGCGCTGGTCATCATTCCGGACGAGAGGATGTGGACTCTGATGGTCTGGCTGTTTCAGCTTCAGAACCAGGTGCCGCCGTATGTCATCAACGCGAGCCTCGTCATCGCGGCCATCCCGACGTTTCTCATCTTTCTGTTCTGCCAGAACGTCATTATGCGCGGGATCATCGTTCCGGTTGAGAAATGATGCGTGGGGTATGGGGTGTCGGGTTCGGGAACGCGACCATGGCATTCGACCCGCGGGCTGACGCCGCGCGGTGCGCCGACTGGATGGCGTACCGTGTGCGTCAGCCCACGGGTCTGATGCGCGGCGCGCCCGACCTGCGCGGCTTCCAAGACCCCATACCCCAGAACCTAGTCTAGATCCCCTGATACCACCGACCTCAGCACGACGTCGACGCTCTTGAGCGCCTCGTCCACCGTGCAGCTGACCTGCTTCCCCGTCGTGACCGCTTGGAGGAACTCCCGGATTTCATCCCGAAACATGTCGTCCCGCTCGGTCGCGATCGTGTCGCGCTCCCAGGCGCCCACGTTCCGTGACCAGGCAGCCACCGTGCATTCATCCCACGACGAAAACTCGACGATGATCACGCCGTCGGTGCCGATCAGCTCGATCTGGCGGCGCCGCGGCGTCTGAAAGAAATCGAGATGCACCGTCGCGGAGCATCGATCCTCGAACCCGATGAGGATGTCGGCCACGTCCGGCACGCGCAGGCCGATGTCGCTGAAGCTTCCGCATTCGCATTCGACGCGATGCACGTCCTGCCCCGCATACCAGATCGCAAGGTCGATGTCGTGGGTGAGGTCGAACGCGCCCCAGCGTATTGTTTCGGGCGACCATACCTCGCGGTAGTCCGGCCGGATCTCCGGCATCGGCTCGCCCACGAGCGCGCGGATCGTGACGACGCGACCGATGCGCCCCTCGTCGAGCAGTCGCTTTGCCTTGACGAGCCCCTCGTGGAATCGAAAGCACAGGCCGACCATCATCGTTCGATCGGAGGCGGCGAGCGCCGACTGAAGGTCATCGATCCCGTCACGCGAATCGCAGATCGGCTTCTCGCTGAACACGTGGCAGCCGGCCCGCAGGGCATCGAGGGCCATGGGAATGTGCAGTCGCGGCGGGGTCATGATCCATACGCAGTCGGGCGCGGCGGCGAGCCCTTCGGCGTAGGAGCCAAAGGGGCGGGCGATTGGCGTTTCGGCGACCAGCGACTCGATTTGTGCGGCGACCGGATCGAAGCATCGGATGTCGGTGATGCCGAGCGCGGCGAGATTGCGTGCATGTCGCTTGCCGATGCTGCCGCAGCCGGCGATGAGGACGCTGAGATGCTGCCAGGCATGGGTCATGGAGCTAGGGTCGAGGGTCTGGGGTCGAGGGTCTGGGGTCTGGGGTCTGGGATGGAGGGTGCGGCGCCGCGCAGGTCGGGAGCGCTGCGCATCAGACCCGTGGGCCTCAGCCGGCTGACGCCCACGGTACGCCAAGCCGTCGGCGAACCGCGCGGCGTAAGCCCGCGGGTCGAATGGCATGGCGACCTGATACCATGCCGGACTCAACTTCTCGTTATACCCCATACCCGATACCAGATACCCCATACCCTGGACCCCGAAGCGAGGCGTCGACTACAATCATCGATTGAGCCTTGAAACCATGCGCGTTTCCCAGGAGAGCCGCCTCGATGTCTGACGCCCTGTTCAACACCGCTCCGCCAAAGACCCTCAGCTCCGAGCAGATGGACCACTTCCGTCGCGAGGGCTACGTGATCATCGAGAACCTCTACACGCAGGATGAAATCGACCGGATGCACCAACTGCGTCTCCAGGTCGAGAAGGAAGCCGAGGGACGCACCGACGGGTACGCCCGCGACGGCGGCGAGTACAACATCGAGCCGCTCGTTACCGATCCGACCGGCAGGACCGTCGCGCTCCGCAAGATCCAGGAGGTGTTCAAGAGCGAGCCGTCATTCCGTGAGGTGGCGGCCAACGTCAGGATTCTCGACATCGTCGAGGACATGATCGGCCGGCCGATCTACTACCACTCCAGCAAGCTCATGTGCAAGCCCGCGCTCGGGGGTCGCCGCAAGCCGTGGCACCAGGACTTCGCGTACTGGGACACCATGCAGCCGAAGCAGGTCACCGTGTGGGGCGCCATCGACGCCGCGACGCGCGAGAACGGGTGCATGCAGGTGATTCCCCGCTCGCACCTGAAGGGGCTCGTGCCGCACTACAAAGGTGAAGACTTCATGATCGACGAGCAGCGCATCGACGAGAGCGAAATCGTCTTCGCGGAGATGAACCCCGGGGACGTGTTGTTCTTCAACGTGCTGCTGCTGCATGCTTCAGCGCCCAACACGTCCGACAAACCGCGCCTCGCGACGATCATCGATTTCGACTCGAACCAGCGGATCGAAGGTCACCTGTATGGCAGCGACACGCCGCTGCGCGGCGCGTGACGGACGCGGTATTCTCCTTTCGTTCGGCGGAGGTCATCGAATGCCTGTTATGAATCGAGCCGCCACGGGAGCGGCGATCGCGATCGCGCTGATTCTGGTCACGGTTTGTGTGGCGGCGCCGATCATGGGTCGCGGCCAGCGAATGCGCGGCGAGGATCTGAGCGTCGGCCGTCTCGAGACGGTGAGCGTGCTCGCGTATCCCGCGCCCGAGTGGATTCGCCGGCGCGGCGTCAATCGCGACGATCTCGCCGTCATGCTTCGCCGACGGATGACCGAAGCGGGGATTCCCGTCGTGGATGAGCCTGACGACGAGGTGCCGACGCTGAAGATCGTGATTCTCGATGCCGAGCATCAGCCGGCCGACGACCCGAAGCGCGGTTTCTGCGTGCACCTGACGCTCGAGCAGCGGGTCCACGTCGAAAGACTCGACCGGAAGCTGAACCTGCCGACCTGGAGCACCCTGCACCTCGGGGTCGTGGCCCCCGACGACGTGAACGAAGGCGTGAAAGCGGGTTTGAAGCAGGTCATGGACCACTTTCTCAAGATGAACCGGATCGCGACGGGCGAGATCAAGGCCTGGGAGAAAGGCTGGTGACCCGCCACAGGGTGCGTGGATTCCGAACTGAATGGAATTGAATGGACAGCCCCTACACCGTTCGCGTTTCCGGGCATCCGCAACTGTTCCTGGATGATCGCTGTGTCGCTCGCACCACGAATCTTGCACGGTGCGTGCAGCAGCCCGTCAAGTTCGAGGGCAACCCGGTGATCAGGGCCGACCACCCGTGGGAGCGGGTGCACGTCTATCGACCGTCGGTGATCTACGAGCCGCAGCTCGACCGATTCCGGATGCACTACACCGCGATCTCGGGGCCCAAGCGACTTGCCACGTGCCGGGCCGAGTCCGACGACGGTTTCCATTGGCGCAAGCCGCTCGGCGACGAGATTCCGTTCGAGGAGCAGCCCTCGAACATCCGGCGGGGGCCGGCGCACTGCATCCGCACCGGCGACCCGCGGCGCCCTTACATCGGCGTGTTCAACAAGGACTTCGTCAACGGCCGGTTCGAGGGACGAGGCTGCTCCGTAGCGGTCTCCGAAGACGGCGACCGGTGGGGCGCGGCCCTGAACATCACGCAGACGAAGTGCGACACGGTGCCAAGCATCGTCTGGCACGAGCCGGCGAAGCGATACTTCGTCTACACGCGGGCCCAGGCGTTCCACCCGCGGCTCGAGGGTCACGTCCGGATCACCGGCGTCATGTCCAGCGAGGACTTCGAGCAATGGACCCCCAAGTACGCATTCAACCTGGTCAGCGAGGAGGAGGGATTCCCCTACGTCCAGGTCCACGCGCTGACGGCCCACGCTTACGGCGACGTGCTGATCGGCGAGGTGCCGATCTTTCACCTCGAAGAGTCTGGCAACAACTTCCTGGCGCGATGCGAGATCCAGCTCGCCACGAGCCGTGACGGTTGGCACTGGCAGCGCGTGGCGGGAAGGGGCGTGTTTCTCCCGCATGGTCCCGAGGACTGGGATCGCTGGTATGTCCACTCGACGTCGATGACGCGCAAGGGCGACACGCTCTACTTCTACTTCAACGGCCGAGCGCAGAAGCACGGGGCGCTGCGGCAGCTGCGGGAGCAGCACGTCGGGATCGAGATGCCCGGCCCGGAGAGCACGATCGGCGTGGCGACGCTGCCGGCGGACCGGTTCGTCTTCTTCGAGCTCGCCGAGCCGAATGCACCAGGCATGCTCGACACGCCGCCGCTGCGATTTGATGGGCGTGACCTCGTGATCAACGCGCTATCGGGTCCGATGGACCTGCAGGTCGAGCTGTTCGACGTGGATGGCGCCGTGATCCCGCACCAGGCGACGCCGCTGGAAGGCTTCGAGCGCGCGTGCTCGCGCCTGGTGCGCAAGGACGACCTCAGGTACCGCGTGATCTGGACCTCCGACGGCGCGAAGCGCACGCTTGGCGACGCACCGGCCGGCAAACCGGTTGCGCTGCGCTTCCACCTCGACCAGAGCCGGCTCTACGCCTTCCAGGTCGAGTGACTGGGGCGCGATTCTGCGGTGAAGTGCTTACGGGTGCACCGCATGATCACCGGACCGCGGACAGCCGATGCACGTTTTCAGATCCCTTTGCCCTTGACCTTCGACACTTCGCGTCTCACCCGTCGTTGAACGAGTACTTCACCGACATGCCGTTGAGCGTCTTGAGGGGGATGCGGCGGAAGTAGTCCGGCGCTTCGCGCTCGAGGTCGTCGAGGGCGTCGCGGTGTCCGAGGCGCCGAACGACCGCCCATTCGCTGGCGCGCGGGCAGCGACGCTCGCCATCCCAGATGCAGAATCCGTCGGCGCCGGCGTCGTAGTACCGGCGCGCGAGCCTGGCGTACATCTCGCCCGGCTGCGTGCGCGGCATCAGGTCCGGGTAGATTCGAACGCGATCGCCGCCGAGCGACTTCCATGTCCGGATCGCGTCGAGGTCGACGGCCGGCGTCGGCATCAGGTAGTCGACCAGGCGCTCGCGAACCCAGGCTTCGACATCGCATCCGGTCGTAAGGGGATCGACGGGATTCATCGATCCGTACTCACCGGCGATCAGGGTTACGGCCAGGGCGCGCCCGGGCTTCTCGTCGAGCATCGCGCGGAACTCGCGCAGCAACTGCGTGACGATCGAAGCCTGGTGCTCGAGCATCCGGGGATCGTCCGGCGCGACGTCGCGCATGTCGGCGCCGAAGCGTTTCCTGAACGCGCTGGCTGATGGCTCCTCGTAGAGGACGAACGGGAAGCCCCGGTTCAGATGAAGCTGTGCGCCGTCGCAGCCATGCAGGTCCAGCGCCTCGCGCATCAGCGAAACCCAGAACTGGCGCACCTCGGGGTACGCGATGCTGAGGTTCGAGCCCGGGATTCCTTCGGGGTCGCGTTTCGCCAGGTCGCGGCGGGACCAGTAGTTCTTCGCCCACTGGATCGGGCGGCGAACCACTGGCAGGCTGGCCCCGATCATGCGCGCCGACACGAAGATCTTGAGGCCGTGCTCATGCGCGACGCGCGTCGCCTCCGCCAGCGGATCGATCCAGTCGGGGTTCCACTGGCCGTCCTCGGTACCGAAGTCGCCGATCGATGTGCGGAACGTGCAGAGGTTGCCGCGAATCGCCTCCCAGCTGACGATTCCAAAATCGTTGTCGAGCACGGGGGCAAGCTCATCTCGGATCCACTGGGCGTCAGTCGGGTGGTAAGGATCGGTGCCCGACGTATGTCCGGTCAGCATGCCGGTGCAGAACAGGATCGCCAGCCGGCGTGTGTCCGGGGCGGACGGGGGCGACTGGCGGGCAAGCTCGTCCGGATCGAGCGGCACCACCTTGACGTAGCTCAGGTTCGTCACGTTCGTGACGCCGATCTTGTCGTACGGCGCAGCCGGCGGTCGAACGACAATCGATTGGCCCGTAAGGTCAGCGGACTTCCAGTACGTCTCGTGGATCGAGCTCCAGGCGCTGCCGATCTTGCTTGGAAGATGGGCGCCGTGACGCCAGTACGCTTCGGTCGCGAACCGGCTGAAGCCCGGATCGCTCGAAAGCTTCGCCCAGAGCGTGCCGTACAGGGGGAACTCCGTGTAGTGCATCAGGTCGCCGTGTGCAGACCTCGTGTAGTTGATGCCGACGTAGATCGCGTGCGGTCCGACGATGTTCAAGGGAAGCGTGATCTCAGGGGCATCGTCTTCCGGGGCCGCATAGAGCATCTTTCCCGCGAGCCCCTCGTCGGTCTCGAAATCAACGACGCGCCAGCAACCCTTCTTCGGCGCGTCTCCGGGCGCAAGCGCCGATGCAGGCGTACAGATTGAAAGATCGCTGATGATCTTCATGGGCTTCATCTTAGGGGATCAGATCAAGCTATATAGTCGTTAAGCCAATCGTTATTGGTCATTTCGGAACGGAATCGCCCAACCGCGCCGCATCGCTCGCCTCCGAATCGACCAACAACGATTGGCTTAACGACTAATAGCTTAATTTCAAGGTTGATGGTGCGGCTGCGGCAACGGCAAAAAACGGCGGGTTTGCACCATCGCGATCCCTCATCGACGATAGCCCGATGTGCATGCCTCTCATCGTCGCCCACCGCGGTGCGTCGGCCGTCGCGCCGGAAAACACGATGAATGCGTTCGCGCTCGCGTGGGAGCAGGGGGCGGACATGATCGAGGGCGACTTCCGACGGACTGCCGACGATCGCGTGGTCTGCCATCACGATGCGACGCTGCGACGGACGGGCGGAAGCGACGTGGCCGTATCGGAGCTTTCGCTTGCGGATCTCCGGACGTTCGACGTGGGCGCCTGGAAGGACGAACGGTTCAGGGGTGAGCGTGTCCCGACGCTCGACGAGGTGCTCGACGGCATTCCAAGTGGCAAGGGCCTTTTGATCGAGCTCAAGGACGACGCGCGCGTCGTCGACCCGCTGGTCCGTGCGCTTGAAGCAAGTCGGGTCGACCCGGCCCGACTCGTCGTGATGTCTTTCGACGCGGACCTCGTCGAAGCCGTCAGGTGCCGAAAGCCGCAGGTCGTGGCATACTGGATCACGGTATTCGAGCGAAGCGATGGGGACTGCTGGCGACCCGCGGCAGACGAAGTCGTGGCGACGGCCCGGCGCGTGGGCGCCGCGGGTGTCGACTTCGAGGCGAACCTCGACGCGATCGACGGAGCGATGGTCGACGCGATGCGCCGTGCGGGGCTGTCGCTGCATGTCTGGACTGTCGACGACGTGGGCATCGCGCGGCGGTTCGCCGGCCTTGGCTTCGATTCGATCACCACCAACCGGCCCGGCGAACTGCGCGCCGCGCTCCGTTCCGCCCCATGAAGTTCATCCTTACCCCAGTGGGCTCGGCCGGTGACGTGCATCCTTTTCTCGGTATCGGAAGCGTGCTGCGCGGTCGGGGTCACGACGTCACGGTCGTGACCTCGGAGCCGTTCCGCGCCGCGGCAGAGAAGCTCGACCTTGCGTTCCGCGGCGCCTGGACGGATGAGGCCTTCGATCGCGTGATCCGCGATCCGGATTTGTGGCACGCGCGACGCGGCCTGAAGGTCATTCTCGACGTTGCGGGCGCGCTGCTGCCGGACATGCACGAGGCCATCGCCGAGGTCTACGAGTCGGGCGCCGTGCTCGTCGGTCATTCGATCTCCTTCGCGACGCGCGTCTTCGAAGAAAAGCACCATGCGAAGGGCATGACGGTCCACTTGTCGCCGAACGTGTTCCGCTCGCAGCACGCCCAGCCGGTCTTCGGTCCCGGGATCGATATGTCCGACTGGCCGCGCTGGGTCAAGAGGGCTCTATGGTGGTTCGCCGACCGTTGGATGATCGACCCGAAGATTGCCCCGGCGCTGAACCGGTGGCGCGCCGGGCTCGGGCTTGGGCCGGTCCAGCGGGTGTTCCGGGACTGGATTCATTCGCCTCATGGCCTGATCGGGCTGTTTCCCGACTGGTTCGGGGCGCCGCAACCCGACTGGCCGGGGCATCTGCAGATGACCGGGTTTCCGCTGTTCGACCGCGAGGAAGAGCAGGAGACGGGCCGTGCGTTGTCGCAATGGCTCGAGCATCGGCCGATCGTCTTTATGCCGGGGTCGGCCAATGTCCAGGCGGAAGCGTTCTTCAGCGCGGCTGCGGGGGCTGTCGAAAGACTCGGATGCCGGGCACTGTTCATGACGCCTTGGCGCGAGCAGTGTCCCAAAGCGCTGCCGGATGGCGTGCTGCACGTCGCGTACGCGCCCTTCGACAAGGTGCTTCCGTCGTGCGCGGCCGTCGTGCATCACGGCGGCATCGGGTCATGCGCCCAGGGCATGGCGGCTGGCATCCCGCAACTGATCATGCCCATGAGCTTCGATCAGCCCGACAACGCGGCCCGGTTGAAGCGACTGGGCGTGGGAGAAGGGCTCTACCCGGCGAAGTTCACGGCGGAACGCGTGGCGCAGGTGCTCGACCGGCTTGTCAGTGATGATCGGGTCGCGGACCGATGCCGGATTCTGCGCGACCGGATCGTCGGCGCCGACGCGCTGTCCCTCACCTGCGATGCAATCGAGCGGAGCGGTGAGACAGAGCCTAATGACTGATAGCTCAATGGCATGGCGAACCGTCACGCGTTCCGCACAGTATCTACTGGATGATCTCCATGAAACGCTTCCTGCCTGTCTTTGCGCCGATGGCCCTGGTCGCTGCGCTGGCTGCGTGCACGCCTGAAGAGGAGGCCGCGAAGGCCTCGCCGCCGAAACCGCTTCCCTCCGGAGAGGAGGCCGTCGCGACCTTCGCGGGCGGATGCTTCTGGTGCGTCGAATCGGCCTTCGACGGCGTGCGAGGGGTGTACTCGGCGGTTTCGGGTTACACGGGCGGCGCCGCCGCGCAGGCGAGTTATGAGCTTGTGAGTCGCGGGGTCTCCGGCCATGTCGAGGCCGTTCAGATCCGGTACGACCCCAAGCAGATCGGCTACGAGTCACTCCTGCAGATCTTCTGGCGCCAAATCGATCCAACCGACGCGGGCGGACAGTTCACCGACCGGGGGCCGCAGTATGTGACGGGCATCTACGTCCACGACGCGCGACAGCGCGAGCTGGCCGAGTCCTCGAAAGCCGGGCTGGCGGCGTCCGGTCGCTTCGACAAGCCGATCGTCACGCGGATTTCCGATGCGGAGCGGTTCTACGAGGCCGAGGCATATCACCAGGACTACCATCAGAAGCATCCCCGCAAGTACAAGCGCTATCGCCACGGTTCGGGGCGCACGCCGTTTCTCGAGCAGGTCTGGGGCGACGAGGTCAAATACACGCCTCCGAAGCCGGAAACGGCCGACGGATGGCTCAAGCCGTCGCGCGAAGAGCTCAAGCGTCGCCTGACGCCCTTGCAGTTCAAGGTGACGCAGGATGACGGCACGGAGCGACCGTTCGCCAACACGTACTGGGAGAACAAGAAGGACGGCATCTACGTCGACGTCGTGAGCGGCGAGCCGCTGTTCAGCTCGAAGGACAAGTACGACAGCCGCACCGGATGGCCGAGCTTCACGCGCCCGCTGCGCGCAGGGTCGATCACCGAACACCACGATCACAAGCTCGGGGTGTTGCGCACCGAGGTGCGCAGCGCCCGCGCCGACAGCCATCTCGGCCACGTCTTCCCGGACGGCCCACCCCCGACGGGGCGCCGGTACTGCATCAACAGCGCGGCCCTGCGCTTCATCCCCGTCACGGACCTGGAGAACGAGGGGTACGGAAAGTACGCCAGACTGTTTGAAGAGGCGGGAGCCGAGTAGCGAGGAGCCAATTGCGGTTCGCCGCTACTGCCGTCGCTCCCCGCTCCCCGCTCCTTCCTCACAGGCTGCTCTTGGCGTCGCCCGTTTCCTTTGCCTTTTCCTGAAGCTGGTAGAGCGAAGTGCCCTTTTCGGGCAGCACCGGCATCAGCGGGGGCGGGCCGCCGAAGCGGGCGTAGCGCGCTTCGCGTCCGCGCAGGTGATGGGTGAGCTTCTCTAGATCGCCGACGTAACCTCCGACGTGCAAAGGAAAGGCGTCGGCGGCGCGGTACTCGAAGATGAGCGTCCGGCGCGGCCGGTCGGACGTGTTCGGCAGCGACGAGTGCGGCGTGATCGGGTGCATGAAGATCGCGCTGCCCGCCGGGGCAGGGAGCGTGACCGGCCGGCCGAAGCGCCCGTCGCCGATCGGCTCGGTGATCATGCCGGCGAACGTGCCGTCGGGAAGCTCGTGCGCGAAGAAGTGGGTGTGGTGGCGCGGCAGCACCTGGAGGCAGCCGTTCTGCTCGGTCGCGTCGTCGAGATAGACGAGCATCGTCACCAGGTCGTCGTTGGTGTGCGGGAAGTAGGCCAGGTCCTGGTGCCATTCGACGACCGAGCCGACCTTCGCCGGCTTCATGTTCAGCTTGCTGTGCTGGAGCCCGATGTCCGGACCGACGAGCGACTCGATCCGATCGAGGATCCGCGGATGCGTCGCCAGCTCGCGGAACGTCTCGTGCAGCTCGAACGGGTTGTAGAGCCGGCGCGGCACGCGCTTGCCGTCGACGGGATCGGGCTCGAGCTCCATGACCTGCTCGTGGTTGCCGGCCGCGATCGCATCATCGGTCAGCGTGCGGACGGTGCGATCGACGGCCGCGAGGTCGTCGCGCGAGAAGACGCCTTCGACCACGACGTAGCCTTCGCGTCGATAGTGATCGATCTCGGAGTCGGACAGGTGGTGATGGGACATGGTGTGTTTCCTCAAGGAATTATTCCCTTCGCGGGTCGGTCTTGCAAGCGTCTGATCGGAAAGACGATGCGGCATGCGGGTCGAGGGCCCGCACCCTGAATCACGGATCGCGCGCCGTCGTGCTGAGTTCGGCGCCTTCAATCATGTAGAATGCGTTTTCATGATCCGTGATGCGACAGTTCGTGACGTGCCGGCGTTCGCCGACATCATCAACGATTGCGCGGAGTTCGGGCAGATGCTCCACCGATCGCACGAGTACCTGTACGAGCACGTGCGCGACTTCCGGGTCGCCGTCGACGGGGACGCCGTCGTGGGCGTCTGCGGGCTTCGCGTCGTCTGGTCGAACCTTGCCGAGGTCTACGCCCTGGCCGTGTCGGCCGGGCAGCGCGGCACCGGGCTCGGCCGCCGGCTCGTCGAATCGTGCGTCGAGGACGCGCGGTCGCTCGGCATCTGCCGGCTCATGGCCCTCACCTACGAGCGAGGCTTCTTCGAAAGGATCGGGTTCACGTTCGTCGATCGTCATGATCTGCCCCTCAAGGTATGGAGCGAGTGCGTGCGCTGCCTGAAGAACCAGTCATGCGACGAGGTCGCGGTGGTCCTGCGCCTCGATGACGTGCCCGACATCGGGCCGGCCGCTCCGGAGCGTCTTCCGATGGAGCGCTACGTCGTGCCCGTGACGACGAGCATCGGACGCGGTCGCTCGGAGGGGAAGATGGACGAGGGCGAGTAGAAGGCGGTCCGCCTTCGGCGGATCTCCGCTTCGCTTCGATGTTCAGTCCGCCCCCGGCCCCGATCCGAGATGCGGGGCTGCGGGCCGATCCGAGATGTGGAGCTTCCCGTAGCCCGATTCGACCCCGGTCGAATCGAACCAACCGAACCCCGAACCCCGAACTCCCGTGCCTGACGCCGACTGGCTCAACCGGATCGTCGAATCGGATCTCGTCCGCTCGATCACCGCGCGCCTCGACGATCGATGCCGCATCGTCGTCGAGGGTAGCTGCGGCTCGTCGACCGCGCTGCTCGCCGGCGCCACCGCGCTGAAATCAGGGCGTCCGGTGCTGCTCGTCGTGGCCCACCTCGACGAGGCCGACGACGCCGCCGAAGATCTGGCGCTGTTTGCGGCGAACGGGCACGCGCTGCCGGTCGAGCGATTCGCGGCCCTGGAGGTGCTGCCCGGGGAGACGAGCGTCAGCCTCGAACTGCTCGTGCAGCGGCTGACGGTCGTGAGCCGTCTGGCCGAGCAGGGCCGTCCATCCGGGGGCGTCATCGTGGCGCCGATCCAGGCGCTCATGCAGTCGGTGCCGCGGCCAGAGGCGCTGGAGCACTACCAGATCACCATCGAGGTCGGGCGCGAGTTCCCGCCGGGACGCCTGCTCGACTGGCTCGACCGGGCCGGGTACCAGCGCATGGATGCGATCGAGCAGCCGGGCGACGTGGCCATGCGCGGCGGGATCATCGACATCTTTCCGCCGGTGGGCGATTTCGAGACGGCGGAGGGAAGTGCATCGGGCCCGACCGGACCGATCCGACTCGACTACTTCGGCGACGAGATCGAGTCGATCCGCCGCATCGACATCGACACCATGGGCTCCGGCGTGCGGATCGAGCGCGCCACGCTCATCGGCGCGTCCATCGAGACGCTGCAGGCCGACCGAGACAACTGTCACCTCATGTCGCTGCTGGGTGACGACTGCGTCGTCTGCATGCACGAGGTCATGGAGCTCTCCGAGCAGGCGCGCGGATACTACGAGCGCCTGACCGACTCGACGGGGATCTACCCGCCGCCATCGCTCTTCAAGCTGCTGACCGCTCACAGCCACGTCGAGGTGAACCAGTACAGCGCCACCACGGGTGACGAGCAGCCGTTGCGGCTGACCGCGCGCTCGCTCATGGCGTTCGACCAGGATGCGGCGTCCGCGGTGACCGAACTGGTCACGCTCGCGGACGAGCCGGCGCACGAGGTGCGGGTGCTTTGTCGCAACGACGCGGAGCGCGAGCGGCTGTCGCAACTGCTCGCCGAGCCGGAGTCGGGCCGGAAGGGCGGCACCGAAGCGGCGGCGGCGCGGCGCGAGCACCATGTCCGGATCGAGCTGGGCTACCTGCATCGCGGGTTCGTCTGGGAGCAGGACGCGGAGGATTCGGAGGGCGGGCCGGGAAGCCAGACCTGGCTGGTTCCCCACCACGAGCTCTTTCACCGGTACGAGACGCGGCGGCGCGTGCGCCGTGTCAGCAGCTCGCAGGTCGCGTCGCGGACGACCGATGCCTTCATCGACGTCGACGTGGGCGACCACGTCGTGCACGTCGAGCACGGCATCGCGCGGTTCACCGGTCTCAAGACGATGAAGCGCCACGGCAAGACCGAGGAGTTCCTGACCCTCGAGTTCGCGCAGCGAGCGCTGCTGCACGTGCCGGCGACGCAGATCGATCTCGTGCAGAAGTACGTCGGCGGATTCCAGGGCAAGCCGCCGCTGAGCACCCTGGGCGGCAAGCGCTGGGCGAGCCAGAAGCAGGCGGTGTCCGAGGCGGTCAAGGACCTCGCCGCGGAGATGCTTCGCGTGCAGGCGGCCCGGTCCGCGCTGCCGGGCGTGCGCTTTCCCGACGACACGACCTGGCAGAAGGAGTTCGAAGCCGAGTTCCCGTACGAGGAGACCGAGGACCAGGTCGCGGCGATCGCGCAGGTCAAGCGCGACATGTCCGACGAGCAGCCGATGGACCGGCTGATCTGCGGCGACGTCGGCTTCGGCAAGACCGAGGTCGCGATCCGGGCCGCGTTCAAGGCGGTCGAGTTCGGCAAGCAGGTCGCCGTGCTCGTGCCGACGACGGTGCTCGCGGAACAGCACGAGCGCACCTTCGGCGACCGGATGGCGGATTACCCGTTCCGCGTCGCGTCGCTGAGCCGGTTCAAGACCGCCGGCGAGCAGAAGGTGCTGCTCGAGGAGCTTCAGAAGGGGCGCATCGACGTCATCATCGGGACGCATCGCCTGCTGTCGAAGGACGTGCGCTTCGCCGATATCGGCCTGGTGATCATCGACGAGGAGCAGCGCTTCGGCGTCGAGCACAAGCAGAAGCTGCTGCAGTTCCGCCTGACCGCCGACGTGCTGACGCTGACCGCGACCCCGATCCCCCGCACGCTGCACATGGCGATGCTGGGGCTGCGCGACATCAGCTCGCTATCGACGCCGCCGCTGGACCGGCGGGCGATCGTCACCGAGGTCATTCCGTTCAACGAGCAGCGCATCCGGCAGGCGCTCGTGCGCGAGCTGAATCGCGACGGCCAGGCGTTCTTCGTGCACAACCGCGTGCACAACATCCAGAGCGCGGCCGACGACGTGCGCCGGCTCGTGCCGGACGCGAAGGTGATCATCGGGCACGGCCAGATGTCAAGCGGCGAGCTCGAGCGGGTGATGCTCGCGTTCACGCGGCGCGAGGCGGACATTCTCGTCTGCACGACGATCATCGAGTCGGGCATCGACATTCCGACCGCGAACACGATGATCATCAACATGTCCGATTACTTCGGACTTGCTGACCTGCACCAGCTGCGCGGCCGCGTCGGACGGTACAAGCACCGGGCATACTGCTACCTGCTGCTGCCGACCGATCGACCGGTCACCGACACGGCCCAGCGCCGACTCAAGGCGCTCGAGCAGTACTCGATGCTCGGGGCGGGCTTCAAGATCGCGATGCGCGACCTCGAGATTCGCGGCGCGGGCAACCTGCTGGGCAGTGAGCAGTCGGGGCACATCGCGGCCGTCGGTTACGAGCTCTACTGCACGCTGCTGGACCAGCAGGCGCGGCGGCTGCGCAACGAGCGCATCGTCGAGCCGGTGCGCACGCACCTGGAGCTTCCGATCGTGGGCCGGATCGATCGCAAGTACATCCCATCCGACAAGTTCCGCATGGACGCCTACCGGCGGCTGAGCCGCTCGGCGACGCTGGAAGAGCTCGAAGCCGTCGTGAGCGACATGACCGACGCGTACGGCGAGCTTCCGGCGGCGGCGCAGGTGCTTGTCGACCTGACCGAGGTGCGCATCGCGATCAGCACGCTGGGCGTGGATTCGCTCAAGCTGGAGGAGAAGGACCTCATCTTCAAGGCGCTGCAGGTGCGAGACCTCCAGATCATGCTCAACAATGCGCCGGGCCGCGTGACGGCGCTGGATCGGCAGACGTTGTATTACCGCCCGCCTGAAAACTATCTGAGCCCGGCGTCAACGCTTCTGGCGATTCTGCGCAAGCTTCTGGTGAGTCCGATTCGGGAAGGCGGCGTGGCGGCGGGGACCGCGAGCTAGGGGCGAGGGTCCGGGGTCCGTGGCGCCGCGCAGCTTGGGCGCGCCGCGCATCAGGCCCGTGGGCTCACGCCCGCGGTTCGAATGGCATGGGGATCCGATGACGCGCCGAACCCGCCCTAGAGTCACACCCCAGATCCCAGATCCCAGATCCTAGATCCTCTTCCTCTGCGTCATCCATGATCCGCGCGTTTCGATGGCGCGTCGGTAGATCTTCGCGTCCTCGTCGCTGAAGCAGCAGAAGACCACCCTTTCAAGCTGCTCATGCTGACGCGTCCAACCCAGCACATGACTGAACGCGATCTTCGCTGCGCGCTGCTTCGGAAAGCCATAGACGCCCGTGCTGATCGCAGGAAACGCCACGCTCCGTGCTCCGTGCGCCTCGGCAAGCTCCAGCGACTGCTGATAGCACGAGGCGAGCATCACGTCCTCGCGGACGTCGCCAAGCTTCTCGTGCTCGGCCGCCTGGTCTCCGTGCCAGACCGGTCCCACCGTGAGAATGATGTGGCGGATGCCGACGGACTCGAGATCGAACGCGGGCGCGATCTTCGCAAGGCCGGTCGGGCAACCGCCCAGCGTCCGGTTGTGCTCGAGCAGTCGCGGCCCCGCCGCCCGGTGAATCGCGCCGTCGACGCCGCCGCCGCCGAGCAGCGATTCGTTCGCCGCGTTGACGATCGCGTCCACGCTCAACTGCGTGATGTCGTCGGTGATGACCTCGATGCGATCGAGCTCGGCCGGATTCAAGCCTGATCTCGCAGGGCGAGCGGCGGCTCGATGATCTCGCGAAGAACGATGGCGTCCCGCAGGTCAGTGCGCTGGAGCATCTTCCGGAGCCTGCCGCCGCCGCGGCGTTGCGAGGACACCGGGGGCAGGGACGGCGCGGCGGCCTTCGACGGGTCGGCTTCGGAGATCGGAGCCGGATCGGACATCGGCGCGGGCGTCGGGTGCGAAAGGAGATCCATCTTCGGCCCTGCCGTGTCGCGCGGGGGCGTCGGCTGCGGCCCGGACGGCTTGTCGCCGCCGAGGCGGCTGCGGCGCTGCTCGTATTCGCGTATCGCGCGGTCGCGCTGGGCGCGCTGGGAGGCGGTCAGGTTGCCGGGCTGGGCGGTGCTGCGAGGCTGACCGGAAGCGCGGCGCCGGGCATCGGCCATCTCCTGGATCTGTCGGCGACGGGCCTCGGCCACCTCGCGGATCCGGCGGCGCCGGGCTTCGAGCATCTCCTCGGGGCTGGGCTTGCGTGCCGGGGCCGGCTGGTCCGTGTCATCGGACAGCAGCACCGGCTCGCCGTCCTCGGAGCGACCTGCCTGCTCCTCCTTCTTTTTCCGGTATTCCTTGTAGAGGTTGCCGAGACCGCTGAGCACGGCGATGAGCACGACGAGGGCAAAGATATAGGGATCGAGATCGCTCATGGCGCAGACGGGTCAACCCGTTCCGCTCATTATAGACGGAGGCCGCGGTACGAACAGGGGACGTTCACCGTCGCCGTGCGACATCTCCTCGAGCGGCATCCCGTAGACCGGCTCGAGCCGGTCGGCGCGCAGCACCTCGCGCCAGGGACCCGCGGCCTCGAGGCGCCCGCGGTCCATGAGCCAGACGTCGTCGGCGTACCGGGCGGCGAGATTGAGGTCGTGCAGCACCATGACCACGGCCAGCCCGTCGAGGGCGAGACGGCGGATCCGTTGCATGGTGTGATGCACGTGCCGCAGGTCCATCGCGCTGACCGGCTCGTCCAGAAGCATGACGCGACCCTGGCCGTGGGACTGGGCGATGGCCCGCGCGAGCAGGACGCGTTGCTGCTGACCGGTCGATAGACGCATGTAGATCCGGTCGCGCAGGTCGTTCAGGGCGCACTGCTCCATCGCTCGATCGACCGCCGCCGCGTCCGGGGCGAGCGCGTAGCGTCCCATCCGCACCACTTCGCCCACCGTGTAGTCGAATCCCGGACCGCCGCGCTGGGGCACGTAGCTGACGAGCGCCGCGCGCCGTCGAAGATCGAGGCCGTCGATCGCGGTTCCTTCGAGCAGCACGCTTCCCGAATCCGGCGGAAGCTGACCGAGCATGACGCGCAGCAGGGTGGTCTTGCCGGCCGCGTTGGGGCCGATCAGGGCGCAGAGGCGACTCGCGCCCAGCGTGGCGCTGAGGTTCTCGATCACCGGTCGGTCCGATTCGTACGCGAAGCGGAGATCCCGGCATTCGAGCCGAGGCGTCCCGTCGATGGTGTTCTCGGACGTGGTCATGAGGGGAAGGCATCTTACTCGTTATCGACCCCGTTCCCGTGCCCGTGTCCGTGTCCTCCTCGGGCAGGTGTAGGGTACGGGCAGGTGTAGGGTACGGGCAGGGGCACGGGAACCTTCGCGCCGTCGACCTTTGGGTTATCCGGACATGCCGTAGATTCCGGTCAGAGCAGAATGTTTGCCCCGCCCACTCAGGTCGCTCCTTTGTCCGTCCGATATGACCTGTATCCCTTGATTCAATTGAGAAAGCGAGCGCGATGAAGCGCGACGAAGCGGCAACTGACGAACGTGCGCCCGACGCCGGGCAGGCGCTGGATCTGCTGGGTGATCTCGAGCAGCGGCTCGAACTGCTGAAACAATTTCAGTCTCAGCAGGACGAATTCGTGGAGCAGGTGCGTGAGCGCGGCGACGCGCTCGACGCGCGCCAGGACGAGATCGAGCAGCAGCAGGCTGAGATCGAGGCGGCCCGCGCGGAGATGGCGCAGCGTCGCCAGGAGATCGAGGACGCGGCGAAGCAGTTCGACGCGCGCCGGCAGGAGATCGAGCAGCAGCGGGAGCGCCTGGAGGAGGCCGAACGTTCGGTCCGGACCGATCGGGAAGCGATGCAGGCCGAAAGTGAACGGCTCGAGCAGCAGGCGCACGACCTGGTCGAGCGCAGTGCCCAGCTCGACGGGCGCGGCGCTGAGATCGAGGCGGCGGCCGAGGCCGCGGCGCAACGGCATCACGAGCTCGAATCGCGCCAGCAGGCATTCGAAGCGCAGCAGCAGCAGCTTGAATCGCAGTGGCAGGAGCTGAACGATCAGCGGGGCGCGGTCGAGGCGGCCCGCCAGGCCGTCGACACGGATTGCGACCGGCTGAACGGGGATCGGGAGTGTCTCGAGCAGCTCGAGCGCGAGCTCGGCGCGCGGGCCGAGGAGCTCGATGGTCACCGCGCCGGGCTCGAAGCGGCGACGGCCGACCTGGATCGGCAGCGACAGCAGCAGGCGGCGCGGCACCACGAGCTGGATGAGGCCGCCGGCCAGGTCGCAGCGCAGCGCCAGCAGGTCGACGCGGAGCGAGCGCAGCTCGAAGAGGTCACCGAACGACTTCGATCGGATCGCGAAGCGCTCGACGGCCGCGCGGCGGAGCTTGCCGCCGCGCAGCAGCAGCTTGACGAGCGCCGTGACCGGCTCGACGCCGGCGCGACGGAGCTGGACGAACGATGCCGAGCGGTCGAAGAGCATGCGAGCGAGCTTGAGCGACGCGGGAGCGAGATCGACGCGCTCGGTCGCGAGCTCGACGAGCGTCGGGCGCAGGTCGAGCAGACCGAGCATGCGATTCACGAAGCGCAGCGTGGCCTTGCGGAAGAGCGCGAGCGCCTGGACGGGTTGGTGCGCGAGGTCGATGAGCGCGATACGGCGGTCGATGGCCGCCTCGCCGAGCTGGAAGAGCGTCAGCGCGGCCTGGACGGGCAGTTCGAGGCGCTCGCGGACGAGCAGGATCAGTTCGCGGCGAAGAAACAGGATCTGCAGGCCGGTATCGAGAGTCACGCGCTCGAGGAGCAGCGCCTGCAGCAGCTCGACGCGGACCTGGGCCGTGATCGCAAACGGCTCGACCAGGAGCTTCAGCGCGTCCAGGAGCTGCACCAGTCGCTGGACGAAGACCGGCAGGAGCTCGCCCGGCGGCAGGAGGCGCTCGCCGAGCAGGCGCGTCGGCGCGCGGACTTCGCGGACGGCCGCGAGCAGATCACGTCGGAGCGCGCCACCGAGCTGGAGGCGCTCGAAGCCGACATCGACGCCCGTCGCGATCAGATCGACCAGGCGCAGGCCCGGGTCGACGAGCAGTTGGCCGGGATCGAGGCGCAGCGCGAAGAGCTGGTGGCGCGCGAGTCCGAAATCGAGAAGATCGTCGAGAGCCTGAAGGGCCGTGACGCGTCGTTCGAGCAGCAGGACGTCGACCTGGCGCAGCGGGCCGGCGCGCTGGACGAGCGGGCGCAGGCGCTGGAGGACCGCGCGAAGGAGATCGAGAAGTCGAAGTCGAACCTGGAAGCGCAGGAGCGCGAGTTCGATCAGAAGCAGTCATCGTTCAAGCAGACGGTCAAGCAGGCGCAGCAGAAGGTCGCCAAGGAGATGGCACACGCCCGGGACAAGCACCAGGCCACGCAGGACGCGGTGAAGCGCGTCGAGAGCCAGCAGAAGCGAGTGCGCGAGGCCGATCGGGCCGTCGAGTCCCGGCGAGCCAAGCTGCACCGGTACCGGCGCCTCCTTCGCGAACGATCGGCGGCGATCGTCGACGCGAAGGCGAAGGTGCAGAGCGGAAAGCAGCAGTACGAGGGCCTGCTCAAGCAGAAGCAGCTCGTCGTCGAAGCCAAGCGCTTCCTGGCGACGAGCGAGGACGAGCTGGTCCGGCGCTGGGCGGTGCACCGGGGCATCACCGTCGCGATGGTCGCGGTCGTGTGCACGGTGGGGCTCGCGGTGGCGAGCTTCTTTGCCGGGCAGCGGCTGGCCACGCCCGTCTGGCGGGCCACGACCGCCCTGTCGTTCGACCTGCAATCGGCGACGCCTTCCGTGCCGCAGTGGTCGGCGCAGGTTCAGAAGATGATTTTCAGCGAGGCCGTGGCGCGGGAGACGATCAACCAGCTCGGGCAGCGCGGATACCGGCCGTTCGACGACGCGGCGGCGCTGTCGGCGCACCTTTCGCAGACGCTGACCGTCAACGTGCCCCAGGTCGGCCGGCTCGAGCTCGAGTATCGCGACACGGACAGCGAGCTGTCCGTCTTCGTGCTGGAGTCGATCGGCCGTGCGATCGTCGGCTACCAGATGGCGCGCGACCGCGCCGCGGAACGCGAGAACACGGCCTCCATCGCGCAGGCGGCGGCGCGCGATCGGCACGCCGTCGAGGACCGCAGCCTCATCATGTCGGCCCAGCTCTTCGGCGGCACGATGGCCGCATCGGCCCTGCTCGGCATCGTCGCGTTTCGCTTCATGCTGCGCAGCCGCCGCGTGATCGGCGACGCCGCGGTGCTCGAGCCCCTCGAGGACGAGGAGCTCTGGCCCCCGGCCGAAACCGTGTAATCGCGCGCCCCGACCCCCGACCCGCGCCCCCCGCCCCCAGACCCCAGACCCTGGTCCCGTGCGTGGCCAATCCGTATAATCCGATCTAGCGGCAGGCAGCCGCGTCAACCGGACAGATACGGAGTCACGAAATGGCCGAGCAAGTTGCCGACAGCACCAGCGACACGGACGAGTCGATCCCCCTGGAGGTCCAGGTCGAGGACGTTGGTCCGGCCCGCAAGTGCCTCACGATCGAAATTCCGCAGAAGCACATCGCCAGGACGCTTGGGGAGAGCTACGACAAGCTCAAGTCGGACGCCCAGCTTCCCGGCTTTCGCCGCGGCCATGCGCCCATGCGCCTGATCGAGAAGCGTTTCGGCACGTCGATCCGTGATGACGTGCGCGGTCAGCTCATCAACGACGGGTTCACCCAGGCGGTCGAGGACCACTCTTACCAGGTGCTGGGCGAGCCGGACGTGAAGGACATCGACGACATCGAGCTTCCGGACGACGGGCCGATGAAGTTCCAGGTCGAGATCGAGGTCGCTCCGGAGGTCAGCCTGCCCGATTTCGACAAGCTGCGCGTCGTGAGCCCGCAGCGCGAGATCGAGGAGGGGGAGGTCGAGGCCGAGCTGGACAAGCTCTGCCGGCAGTACGGCGAATCCGAGCCCGTGGAGTCGGGGGCGATCGAGGCCGGTGACTCGCTGGTCTGCGAGGTGCGCCTCCACACGACCGAGGGCGAGGGCGAGGAGATTCGGCACGGGCCCGTCAGCGTCGTGCGCGTGCCGGCCGACGATGCGGAGGACGAGGGGCCCGTCGAGGGCATCATCGTTACGGGACTACGAAAGCAGGTCGTCGGCAAGAACGTGGGTGACGAGGTGTCGTTCACGCTCAAGGGCCCGCCCGGGCACGAGGACGAGCGCATCCGGGACGCCGAGATCCGCATCGATCTCCAGATCAGGCAGGCGCGGCGGGACAAGCCGGTAACGCCGGAGGAGCTGCGCGAGGTCGTGGGCGTCGATACGCAGGAAGAGCTCGAAGAGCGGGTCCGCGACCTGCTCGGATCGCGCATCGAGCACGAGAAGCGCGTCGAGCAGCACCAGCAGATCAACGACCAGCTCCAGGAGCACGCGAACCTCGAGCTGCCCGAGGGCATCACCAGCCGACAGACCGAGCGCATCCTGTCGCGCCAGCGCATGTACCTGCGTTGGAAGGGCATGGACGAGGAGGAGGTCGAGCGCGAGATCGCCGAGCAGCGATCCGGGCACGAGGCCGACGCACGCAAGTCGCTGGCGCAGTTCTTCATTCTCAACGAGGCGGCGAAGAAGCTCGAGGTCGACGTCGAGCCCGACGAGCTCAACGGACGCATCGCGGTGATGGCCATTCAGCAGGGGCGCCGCCCGGAGAAGCTTCGCCAGCAGATGCACAAGAACGGCGAGCTCGAGCACCTCGTACACCAGATCCGCGAGGAGAAGACGCTGGACATGATCCTCGAGGCGGCGAACGTCGACGACGAAGGCGGCGCCGACAAGGACGCCGACAAGGACGCCGATAAGGGCGCCGACAAGGACGCCGATAAGGACGCCGATAAGGACGAAGATTCGGGAGACTGAGCCCATCCTGCACACGGCACGCGACGGCTGCCCCGGGCCGGTCCCGGCCCGATTCCAGGAGTCGCCCATGCGTACGATTCGAATCCAACGCGAACTCCGTGCCGCACGGACACGGGGTTGAGCACCTTCGGCCGTGCTCGCGCTCATCGCACAATCCTCGCCCGCCGCAGCGACCTCCGAGATCCTCAGGTCGCTGGCGATCATTGCCGTGCTCGCCGTCGTCCTGGTCCTGGTCGGCGTGCTCGTCTATCGGGCCGTTCAACGGCGCATCGAGACGAGCGATGTGCCCTTCACGCTCGGCCAGCTGCGCAGGATGCACGAGGAGGGAAAGATCAGCGACGAGGAGTTCGAGCGTATGAAGTCGGCGATGATCGGCCGCGCCATGGAAGGCGGCGACACGCCGCGGCCCCGTCCCGCGTCGACTTCGACCGGCGATGCCGAAGCGGATGGCAACGCCGAAGACGACAGTTCCGATAACGGCGATGACGCGCCGGCATCGTGATTAGGCATTCTCGGACGTTGACGATTCGTGCGTTGCCGCTTGTCAACACGGCTACAGGCGGTATGATGAAGTAAGTGGTTTCATCTGCCGGTTTGGCGATCGCGGGGAGGACGTTGGCGTCATCAGACCGCGGAAAACCGCCTCTCGGGGCGTGAGCACGGGGAGGGATTAAGGCCATTGGGTGGAATGACGATCAAGTTTTTGTACGGCTTGATCCTTGTGATTGGCGTTGTACGGGATGGCCCGGCTTTCGGGTCGTCATGTTTTTCGGCAGCCCCGCTGTGGTGACAAGGGCGGTCGGGTTGTAAACACCAGGCGCGTCGCTCATCGCGGCGGGTCCGAAGAGAACTTGCAGATGCCAAACGGACGTTCAGGCAAGGGTGGTCGCGGCGGAGACTCGGGTGCAGGCGCTGACGATGATGGCGGCGGCGGCAGCGGCGCCGGATTCAAGGGGCGGCGTGTCACCACCTGCTCGTTTTGCGGCAAGACCTCGCGCGAGGTCGGCCCCATGGTCGAAGGGCCCAACGACGTCTATATCTGCGCCAACTGCACGGACCTGTGCCAGAACATCTTCAAGCAGGAGCGCCGTCGCGTCCACGCGACGCGCCCCGTCTTCGGCACGATCCCCACGCCGCGGCAGATCAAGGAATTCCTCGACCAGTACGTGGTCGGGCAGTTCCGCGCCAAGCGGGCGATGTCGGTCAGCGTCCATACGCATTACAAGCGGCTGACCGCAGCCGAGGACAAGGAGGCGCCGGTCGAGCTGGACAAGTCCAACATGCTCCTGATCGGACCCACCGGGTCGGGCAAGACGCTGCTGGCCCGGACGCTCGCGCGGACGCTCAACGTGCCGTTCGCGATCGGCGACGCGACGACCCTGACCGAAGCCGGCTACGTCGGCGAGGACGTGGAGAACCTGCTGCTCAAGCTGCTGCAGGCCGCCGACTACGACATCGACTCGGCCCAGCGCGGCATCATCTACATCGATGAGATCGACAAGATCGGCAAGACCTCGCAGAACGTCTCGATCACGCGCGACGTGTCCGGCGAGGGCGTGCAGCAGGCGCTGCTGAAGATGCTCGAAGGCACGGTCGCCAACGTGCCGCCGCAGGGCGGCCGCAAGCATCCCGAGCAGCAGTACATCCAGATCGACACCAGCAATATCCTCTTCGTCTGCGCGGGCACGTTCGTGGGGCTCGAGGACCTGGTCAGCAAGCGGCTGGGCCAGCGCTCGATCGGCTTCGCGAGCGAGCTGAAGGACGTCGACGACAAGCTTGCCGACAAGGCGCACCTGACCGCCCAGGTCACGCCCGATGACCTCATGGAGTTCGGGATGATCCCCGAGCTGATCGGCCGCCTGCCCGTGATCACCGCGCTCGAGCCGCTGACCGAAGAGATGATGATCGAGATCCTCACCGAGCCGAAGAACGCGCTGGTCCGCCAGTACCAGTACTTCTTCTCGATGGAAGGCGCGGAGCTCGAGTTCACGCCCTCGGCGCTGTCGCTGTTCGCTCAGCGCGCCGCCAAGCGCAACACCGGCGCGCGGGCGCTGCGGAGCGTGATGGAGGAGATCATGCTCGAGCTGATGTACGAGTTCCCCGAGCTGCCCAACGAAGGCGCCAAGTACGTGATCGACGCGCAGGCCATCGAGCAGCACAAGGCCCTGTCGGAACTGCGCGAGCCCAAGAAGGAATCGGCCTGAGCGGCGGTTTCTGCCGGCTCCTGCCCGATCCCGCGGGCCCGATCCACCGTATGATAAGGGTGTAGTCGTTTCGTACCGTCCCGGAGGGACCGGATTCGGCGAGGATCGCAATTCAATGCATCATGCCCGTGGGAGCAATGCGTGGGGGCCGAGGCCAGGGAGCCTGCGGCAGTGGTTGTGGCTGCTGCTGATCGCCGTCGCCGCTTCGTGCGCGTCGGCGTCGGCGGAGGCCGTCGACGATGTCGTCGGCCAGCTCACCACGATGGCGGAGGCCGGTCAGTTCGATCGGATGCTCGATCTGGTCGAGAACGGCGGGATCGACCCCGACGGCAATCGCGTCGACGACCTGATCCGCTCGCTGCACCTGCACCGCAAGCACGTCGACCGGTGGTCGCACGACCGCGGCATCGCCTTCGAGCACGCCGTCGACGAGATGGGCGTCCTGCTCGACGCGGGTTTCATCGAGGACGCGCTGGGATTCGCGATCGAAGCCCACGGGCTGGCTCCTGACGCGGACGTGTTCCTGCAGGACGTCCGGACGCTGCGGCTGGTGAAGCAGGCGGTCGATCGCGCGGATCGCGCCGAGGGGAAGGATGACTGGGTGGAGGCGGCGAACCTCTACCGCCGACTCGATCTGCTGTTCGACGACCGCGCGTCGGTGCATCACAAGAACCTCAAGCGGGCGAGCCAGCACATCCGCGTCATGCGGATGTACATTCCCGATCGGCTGCGCAAGCTCAGTGAGCAGAGGGCGAAGCGTCGCGGCGAGCAGATCGATCCGATCCATTTCGGCGATGACACCTGGGAGGAGCGGCTCAAGGGCGTCAGCCTCACGATGCTGCGCGACGCGCTGTACGAGGTGCACCGCCGTCACGTGTCGAACCGGGGCTACGTGCCGCAGCTACAGGGGGCGATCGACACCCTGATCGTGCTGATCAACACGGACGGGATGGAGGCGGTGTTCCCGTCGCTGGCCGACTTCGAAGCGATCGCGCGGTTCGAGGCGGACCTGCTCGACCGCCGGCAGGCGCTGGGCGATCTGAAGCGCGAGCTGAAGCGATCCGAGATCCGCATGATCATCAGGCGGATCATGCGAAAGAACCGCGAGACGGTGAAGCTGCCCGACGCCGTGGTCATCTACGAGATGACCGAGGGATCGCTCGCCGCCCTCGACGAGTTCACTTCGGTGATCTGGCCCTACGACAAGGAGCAGTTTCGCCGCAACACGAAGGGCAGGTTCCCCGGCGTCGGCATCCAGATCTCGATGTCCGTGGGGCCGCTGACGGTGATCGACCTGGTCGAGGGCTCCGCAGCCCACGCCGTGGGCTTCCGCGCGGGCGACGAGGTCGTCGAGATCGACGGTTACGACGTCCGCGGCTACAGCCCCCGTTACGTGATGTGGAAGACCCGGGCCGAGTCCGGCGGCGGCATTCGCATCGCGGTCGAGCGGAAGGGCGAGGCGGAGCCCGTGCTGATCGAGGCGGATCACGGCGTGACGCTGACGGTGAAGCGGCCGCAGGGGCGGCTGACGGTCAAGAGCCCCCTCCGGGGCACGCCGGCGTATCTCGGCGGCGTGCTCGCCGAGGACGTGATCGCGACGGTCGACGGCGACCCCACCGACGACTGGACGCTCGACCAGGCGGTGCGCAACATCACCGGCCCGCCCGGTACGGCGGTGACGCTCGGCATCGAGCGCAGGGGCGAGCCCGACCTGATCGACAAGACCATCAAGCGCGCCGAGATCGAGATCGAGTCGATCAAGGGCTGGCGGCTCAAGGGCGACGACACGTGGGATTTCTACGTCGACCGAGGCCGGCGGATCGGCTACATCCGGTTGAGCCAGTTCATCCCGCAGAGCTCCGACGACATGAACCGCGCCATCAACCAGATGGACGACGGCGAGGGTCTCGAGGGGCTCATCCTCGACCTGCGGTTCAATCCGGGCGGCCTGCTGAACAAGGCGGTCGACGTGACCAACGCGTTCGTGAAGACGGGCCTGATCGTGTCGACGGTCGACGCCGACGGCAAGGTGACCGACCCGCGCCGCGCTTCGCCGGACCGGACGCACCGAGATTTCCCGATGGTGGTGCTGATCAACCAGGGCTCGGCCAGCGCTTCGGAGATCGTTTCCGGGGCCCTGCAGGACCACGGCCGCGCGACGGTCGTCGGGACCCGGAGCTTCGGCAAGGGCTCCGTGCAGGATCTCTACCCGATCGACCGCGGCCACGCGCTGCTGAAGCTCACGACGCACCACTACCGGCTTCCGCTGAACCGGATCATCCACCGGGAGCCGGACTCGACCCGCTGGGGCATCGAGCCGAATCTCATCGTGGAGATGTCCGACGACCAGGTGCGCGAGGCGCTGAAGCGGCGCCAGAACCTGGACGTGCTTCGACGCCGCGACGAGGCCGACGCCGGCGGCGAGGATCCGCAGAATATTCTCGACGAGGGCCTGGACCCGCAGCTGGAGGTGGCCCTGCTGCTGCTGAAGGCGAAGGCGGTCGCCCGCAACCTCATGTTCGCAGGTCATTCCACGGCGCCGCAGGCTCCCGGCGATCCGGGGCGTTACGCCACCAAGCGACCGGGATCGTGACCGGACCAGCGCATGCCCGGTAACAGCTTCGGACAGCTCTTTCGCGTCACCACCGCAGGAGAAAGCCACGGACCCGGATACGTCGTGATCATCGACGGCGTGCCGCCGGGCCTGCCACTGGACGTCTCGGACCTGCAGCCGGACCTGGATCGGCGCCGGCCCGGTCAATCGAAGGTGACGACCCAGCGTGACGAGGCGGACGAGCCGGAGATTCTCGCCGGCGTCTTCGAAGGGCACACCACCGGCACCGCGATCGCGATTCGGATCGCCAACCGCGACCAGCGGTCGCGCGATTACAGCGATATTCAGGACAAGTATCGCCCGGGCCACGCCGACTACACCTTCGACGCGAAGTACGGGCGCCGCGACTACCGGGGCGGGGGACGCTCGAGCGCGCGCGAGACGGCGGTGCGCGTCGCCGCGGGCGCGGTGGCGCGGAAGCTGCTGGGGGGCATCGGCGTGCGAATCGTCGGCTACGTGCGGCAGGTCGGCCCGATCGTCGCGGAGATCGACGAGCCTTCATCAATCACGCTGGAGCAGGTCGAGACCAACATCGTGCGCTGCCCCGACGCCGGGGCCGCGGAGCGGATGATCGAGCTGATCGAGCAGATGCGCCGAGACGAGGATTCGATCGGCGGCGTCGCGGAGATCGTTGCCACGGGCGTGCCGCCGGGCTGGGGCGAGCCGGTCTTCGACAAGCTGAAGGCCGACCTCGGCAAGGCGATGTTCAGCCTGCCGGCGGTGCTCGGCGTGGAATACGGCGCCGGCTTCGGGGTCGCCACGGCGCGCGGCAGCCAGAACAACGACCTGTTCACGACTGAAGGCGAGCGCATCACGACGTCTTCGAACCGCCACGGCGGCATGCTGGGCGGCATCTCCTCGGGCCTGCCGATCGTCGTGCGCTGTGCCGTCAAGCCGACGAGCAGCCTGTCGCGCCCGCAGCCGACCGTGACGCGCGACGGAGAGGCGACGACGATCCGCACCAGGGGAAGGCATGATCCGTGTCTGCTGCCGCGTTTCGTGCCGATGGGCGAAGCGATGATGGCGATCACGCTTGCGGATCACTGGCTGCGGCAGAAGTCGCAATGCGGGTAGAGGGAGAGGGCTGGCGTCTGACGACGTCGGTGCCGATCGAGGTTGCTGTGGCATTCGACCCGCGGGCTGACGCCGCGCGGTTCGCCGAAAGCTGGCGTACCGCGGGCGTGACCCCACAGCCTTACCCACATCCTGACGCGGTGGCGTCTCCCCGGTGCGTTCATCGCGGGTCGGCGCGAACCGGATGCTGGCTCGATTATTTCGGAGCGGTCACTCCGAAGTAACAGATAACAAATAACCAGTAATCGATAACCAATTCTCCGGACTCGCGCGAGATCGTCTTAGGTGACATGGCTCCCGCCCCTCGCCCCTCGCCCCCAGACCCCAGACCTTACGGGAGCAGCCGACCCGTGTCGTAGTACAGCGTGATCAGGAACACGCTTCCGATCAGCGCCAGGCCGACGAAGAACGCCGCCGTCTGGACCTTCGGGCTGACGGGCGAGCCCTTCAGCTTCTCGATGATGAGAAAGACCATCAGGCCGCCGTCGGTGATGGGGATGGGCAGGAAGTTGATGACCACCAGGTTGACGCTGATCACGCCGAGGAAGAACAGGAGGTACGACCATCCCTGCTTCGCAATGCGCGTGCCCTCGTGAACGATGCCGACCGGGCCGCGCAGGTGCTCCAGCTTCACCGTGCCCTGGAACAGGCGCACCAGCGTCACGTACGTCTGCAGCATGAACTGGTGTGTCTTGCGGATACCCAGGGCCGCCGCCGCCATCGGCGTGGCGGCGCTGATCTCCTGGCGGTTCATCGCAAAGACCTGGCTCCCGAGCGACGGGTACCAGCGCGCCGTCTGCAGTTCGGCCTGCGCGTCGGCGTCGATCGTGACCTGCTTCTGCCGCGTCGGGTTGCCCGCGATCGCCTCCGCGATCTCCAGGTTGACGACCACCGGGCCGTCTGCGCCGTCGGCGATCGTCTGCAGCGCCCGCTGCATGTCGGACCACGTTTCCACGGGTGCGCCGTCGATCGAGGTCACGCGCGACCCGCCGATCAGGTCCAGCGCCGCCGCCGTCGTGCCGTCGATCGTCCGTCCGATCACGGCCGCGTCGTACTCGAGACCGATGCCGAGCATGCCGTCGCTGCCGGGCGCCGTCGCATCGAGCGTCACCTCTTCGCCGTCGCGCCAGACCGAGAGCTGCATCATCGCGCCGTCGGCGCCGCGGACCAGCCTGGTCACCATCTCGATGGAGGGCCAGCGCTCGTCGGCGACCTGGGCCAGGTGATCCCCGACCCGGATGCCGGCCGCCTCGGCAGGTGAGCCTTCGGCGACGCTCGAGATGCGGACGGCCGGCACGAGTCCGATCAGGTGCTCGGGGCCGTTCGCGTCGCGGACGAGGGCCGCCCGACTGGAAAGCTGCACCGTGACGGTCTCGTTCGTCTCCATGTCCTCGAACGTGACCGGTGTCGGTCGTCCGCGAGCCGCCGCGACCGCCCGGTGGTACTGGGCGTAGCGCTCGACTGGCTTGCCGTCGACTGCCGTGACGAGCATGTGGGGCTTGACGCCCTGCTCGTGGAGGAACGCGAAATCGCCCGAGGTGGGCACGAGCTCGATCTCCGGCGTGCGCGGCGCCTCGATGCCGAGCGAAAGCAGCCGGGTCGCGGGGTTCGGCGTCGGCGTGAGCTTGTAGTGCAGCGGGCCGTCGTGCCCTTCACGCTCGACGGCGACGTCGAGCACGGATCCGCGCCGCGCCAGCGCGGTGCTGACCGCGACCTGCATGAAGTCGGTGACGGGCTTGCCGTCGATCTGGACGATGTGGTCGCCCGCCCGCAGGCCCCGATACGCCGGATCCTTGTCGTGCCCCATGGCATAGGTGAGCGCGGCGGGACCCGACGGATCGATGTCGCCCGCGATCGCGGAGGGGAACTCGACGCCGTCGAGGAAGCAGACGATGAAGAACAGCACGCCGAAGATCAGGTTCATGACCACGCCGGCGCTGACCACCACGGCGCGGGCCCAGATCGGCTTGCAGTTGAACGAGCGCTCGTCGTCGACCTGGGCGGCCGGGTTCATGTCGTCCTGGCCGAGCATCTTCACGTAGCCCCCGAGGGGCATCCAGTTGAGCCGGTACTCGGTCTCGCCCAGCCCCAGCGCCGCGGCGGCGCGGTCGGTGCGTTCGCCGTCGTAGGCGCTGTCCTCATCACCGGGCGCTTCGGCGCGGA
>NYZC01000373.1 GCA_002686995.1 Phycisphaeraceae bacterium
CCTCGAGCGGCTCGAGCGGCTCGAGCGTCGATCGGCCACCTTCGCGCCACTTTCGGATGGCCTGCAGGTCGGCCATCGCCCGACAGGCCCGCTCCGGCTGCTCGTAATGAGGGATGCCGGCCTGCCGGAGAATCCGAATGCCCGATGCGACATCCGCGCCGCCCATGAAGGAGCACGCCACTGGCTTCGCCGTGCCTTCGACGACGCGGCAGATGCCACGAGCCACATCGTCGATGTCCGTCATGGACTGCGGCGTGAGAATCACCAGCACCTGGTCCACGTGCGCGTCGGCCAGCACCGCCTCGACCGCCGCGTTGTATCGATCGGCCCGGGCGTCGCCGATCACGTCGACGGGATTGCTCAGGTTCGCCGAAGCCGGCAAGGCGCGCCGAAGCTTCTCGGTCGTGTCCGCATCGAACCGGGGTATCGACAGACCGAGCCTCACCGCGGCGTCGGTTGCCATCACGCCCGGCCCGCCCGCGTTCGTCACGATCGCGATGCGATCCCCCGCGGGCATGGGCTGCTGCGTGTACAGCATCGCGGTCCCGAACAGCTCGTCGATCCCGTCGACGCGGACGATCCCCGCTTCGCGGAACACGACGTCGCAAAGCTCGTCTTCGCCGGCGAGAGAGCCGGTATGGCTCGCCGCGGCACTCGCGCCCTGCCGCGTGCGCCCCGACTTGATGGCCAGGATCGGCTTCGCGCCCTCGCCGCGGGTGACGCGCTGCGCGACGTCGATGAGCGCGCGGCCGTCGCGAAGCTCCTCGAGGTAGAGCAGGATGACGTCCGTCTGCGGGTCGGCGTGCAGATACTCCAGCAGGTCGATCTCGCTGACGTCGGCCTTGTTGCCGAAGCTGACGAACTTGGAGAAGCCGATGTCCATGTTCCGCGCGTAGTCGAGCACGGCGGTGCACAGCGCCCCCGACTGGCTCAGGAATCCGATCCGGCCGTCGGCCGGCATCTTCCGCGCGAACGAGGCGTTCAACCCCACCTGCGGATCCGCGTTGATCACCCCGAGGCAGTTCGGGCCGATCAGCGCCATGTCGTGCCGCCGGCAGATCTCCACGATCCGGCGCTCGAGGTCGACGCCGTCGGCACCGGCCTCGCGAAACCCCGCGGAGATGATGATGACGCCCTTGACGCCCTTCTCGGCGCACTGCTCGAGCGCGCGTTCGCAGACGCTGGCCGGAAACACGATCACCGCAAGCTCGACCGGATCCGGGATGTCCACGACGTACCGGTACGCCTTCACCGCGCTGATGCTGCGCTTTCCGGGCGCGACCGGGTACAGGACGCCGTTGAAGCCGCTGCGAAGGATGTTGTCGAAAATGTCGTGCGGGACGGTGCCGGGGCGCGGCACGACGCCCATCACCGCGACGCTTCGGGGTCGGAAGATGGGGTCCAGCCGATGCGGTACGCGTTCAGTCTCCATGGTCGTCCACCGTCACTTCTTCAGCATGCGGCGCCGCCCCCGGGCGATGTATTCGTCCCGCTGCGGCGCGGTGATCTCGAACACCGCGTCCCACATCGCCTGCTCGGCGTCGGTCCAGGTCTGCTTGCGACGGGACATCGCGACCTTCGCGGTGTCGTAAAGCTTCCGCTTGCCGAACCCCTTGGTCACGTTCCCGTCGAGCAGCCACGAGAAGTCCGGGATGTACTTCCCGAGCGGCTTGCCGTGGGTCATGATCAGCGACATCGCGCCGACATAGGCTCCGGTGTTCAGCAGCGTGCCGATCGAGGTCTTCGTGTGATCGCCGATCAGGGCGCCGACTTTCATCGAGCCGGTGTTGACGGGCTTGCGACCGTCGAGGATGACCTCGACCTGGCCGTAGTCGTTCTTGAGGTCGCTGTTGGTCGTCAGCGCTCCCAGGTTGACCCACTCACCGACGTACGCGTGCCCGAGGAACCCGTCGTGGTACTTGCTCGAGTAGCCCTGGATGATCGATTCCTCGATCTCGCCGCCCACGCGGCAGACCGGGCCGATCGAGTTGCCCTCGCGGCACTTCGCGCCCAGGAGGATCGAGCCAGGGCCTACGTAGCACGGCCCCTCGATCCGCGTGAACGGGTGCACCTCCACGTTCTGGTCGAGGTAGACCGGCCCGTGCTCGGCATCGATGACGACCATCGGATGCACCGTCGCGCCCGGCGCGATGTAGACGTCGTCGCGGCTGCCGCGGATGCCGCATGGCTGCTCGACCGTCCCCTCGATGCCGACCCGACCGGCCGCGACGAAGTCGGCGCTGATCTGGTCGGGGTTGGCAAGCACCAGCTCCCACGTGTACCGCCACGCCGGCAGATCGATCGACTCGGTGCCGAGCGTCTGAGCGGCGCTCGAAAGCAGCCCCTCGATCGAGCCCGTGTCGAGACGCTCGAGGTCGTCGTGAGCGACGCACAGCATCATCGGTTCGTCGTCTTCGGTGCGACAGAGACGGGTCGATCCGTCGAAGACCGCCTCTTCGAACACCTCGGGCTTGATTCGCCCGCTGACCAGGAGCAGGTCGTCGTCGAGCAGGGTCGAGGCGTCATTGACCGGGCAGGCGCAACGGGCCCGGTAAGCATCCTCGAGGTATGCCGGGACGAAACAGGCCACGTCGGCGACGCCGGTCGCGACCACGAGCTTCTCTCCCAGCGTGCTCATCCCGCAGCGCAGCTCCCAGATCGGCCGGCTCAGGCTGAGCGGATAGAAGTTGCGACGTTGCGGCCCGTCGAGATCGAAGAGGATCAGTCGCAAGACTTCAGACTCCTTGCGTTGCCGAGGCGACTCCCGGCGCTCAGGAAGGTGGCGCGCCGGGCTTGTTCTTCAGAATCCACTGATAGTAATCGCGCATCTGCAGCTCGCCCGCGGCATCGGCGTCGACGAACAGCTTGACGCGCGGGTGCATCTGCAGCGCGCTGGCCGTGATCATGCTCGTGACGGGCCCCTCGACCGCCGCCGCGACGGCGTCGGCCTTCTTCGCGCCGTTCGCCAGGAGCACGATCCGGTCGGCTTCCATGATCGTGCCGACCCCCATCGTGATCGCGTAGACGGGCACATCGTCTGCCGTCTCGAAGAAGCGCGCGTTGTCCTCGATCGTCTGGCGCGCCAGCGTCTTGAGCCGGGTGCGGGAGGAGAGCGAGCTCGTCGGTTCGTTGAAGGCGATGTGCCCGTCGGAGCCGATGCCCAGGATCTGCAGGTCGATGCCGCCGAGCTCCTCGATGCGCTGCTCGTACCACTCGCAGAACGAGCGGTAGTTGCTCGTGGTGCCCGACGGAATGTAAATGTTCTGCCGCGCGATGTTGACGTGCTGGAAGAAGTTCTCGTACATGAAGTGGTGATAGCTCTGCGGATGCGTCACCGACAGGCCGACGTATTCGTCGAGGTTGAACGTCGTCACGCGCGAGAAGTCCAGCCCCTCCTCGCGGTGCAGCCGCACGAGCTCCTGGTAGAGTCCGAGCGGCGTCGATCCGGTGGCCATGCCCAGGACCGCGTTCGGCTTCTCGTTGAGCGTCCGGACGACCACGCGCGCCGCCGCCTTGCTCATCTGCTCGTAATCCTGCTCGATGATGACTTCCATGGACGGGTTCTCCTTCGCGTGAAGAACGTGAGTTTATTGGGCATGGGCCGCTCGGTGCAAGGCCGGGGGGAGGCCCGGGAGCGGAGCGGAGCGAGGAGCGGGGAGAGACCAGTTGCCGGCCTCCGACGCGCGCTCCGCATACTGTCAGCCCACTGCTCCCCGCATCCCTACCTCCTCCCACGCGCGAAAAACCTCGTTCACGTTCTCGACCTTCGCTCCGGGCCCCATCTCGCACTGCGCGATCACCCCGCCCTCCGGCCGGTACAGCGCCGCGGCGACCCGCCGCACCGCGTCGCGCACCTCGCACGGCTCCGCGAACGCAAGAATCCGCTGCCGATCGATCTCACCCCAGAAGCAGATGCGTCCCCGGAACCGCCGACCGATCTCCTCGATATCCATGCAGAAGAGCTGGCTGTTGATCGCATCGACGCCGATCTCGATCAGGTCCTCGTAGATCTCGAGGATGCACCCGTCCGAGTGCATGAAGATCCGCTTGCCGCCGTCGTGCGCGATCCGGACGTAATCCGCGTAGATCGGCCGGAAGACGCGCCGCCATTGCGCCGGCGAAATCAGCAGCGACTGCTGGCCCCCCCAGTCGTCCACGATCATGAGCCCGTCGACGTCCGTCGCCGCCCAGCGCTCCAGCTCGCGGCAGTAGAAACCGTGCACCGTCCGCAGCAGCTCGTGCAGCTCGGGGCTATCCTCGGCAAGGTCGAGGTAGACGTTCTCGGAGCCGCGAAGGAACTGCATACGCTCGAACGGGTTCGGGCCGCAGCCGGCAAACATGAAGTGATCCGACGCGGCACACGCTCGATGGATGGCGTCGAAGTCGAGGTCCAGCGCCTCCTCCGGCAGCCGCAGCCCATCAAGGCGCGACCAGTCATCCAGCAGCGGCTCCTTGACCTCCCCGATCACCCCCGCCTGGAGGTTCGTGAAGCGGCACCCCCACTCGTCGCGGAACGTCCCGACGGCCGTCGGCTCGCCCTCGCGCAGCGCCTGCAGCGCGACGTTCGGCACATCCGGCCGCGCGAAGTCCGTCGGCCACCGGCGGCGCAGACGCCCCACGGCCTCGGCCCCGTGCTTCAGCGCGGCGACAGGCAGCTCCCACAGGTCGCGCGGAACGCGATCGGGATGGTCGAAAGACAGGCTACGATGGACGCGTTCGCGAGGGGTCATGGCATCACCGCTGCTTTGATGGGGTCTGCGGGTCACGAAGGTTACGCCGGCGCGGACGATCGTGCGCAGCGCGGTAGGCCTCCGCCGCTTCACGCCACCGCCCCTCCTGCTCGTGAATCCGGCCGATCAGGTAGTGCGCCTCCGACGATCGCGTCCCCTCTTCGACGAGGGTCGTGGCAAGCTTCATCGCTTCCGACGATCGCCCCCGCGCATGCAGCAGTCTCGCCCTGATCAGAGCGTTGCGATCCTCCGTGAGTGATCCGGGCGCAAGGCCTTCGAAACACCGGTCCGCTTCATCGGATCGCCCGCCGGCGAGCAGCGCTTCAACCAGGGCGATGCGTATGCGAACCGAATCCGGCTCTCGCTGCAGGGCGTCACTCAGGAGCTGCGCCGCCTGATCGGCTTTCCCGTCACCGAGGAGCATGAGTGCCTCGCGCAGGCACCTGCTCGACCGACCGGCCAGGCCGTCATCGATCCTTTCGGCTCTACCCGATCCCTGCAGGTAGGCGCCGAGTTTCAATGACAGCGACGGTGGCGCGCCGCCCAGCCGTCCCAGGAGGAATCCGTCCTCGCTCACCACGAGGGCGGTCGGCCAGGCCCGAACTTCGAGCCGATCGGACAAGGCGCCCTCTTCGTCGACGATGACGCGCGCATCAGGCAGATTCCTCGACGCCAGCTCTCGGGCGCACCGCAGGGCATCCTTGCCGCTCACGATGAGAAGGAACCCGACCTCCGCGTCCGTCGGTCCCGCGGTCCGGATGGCCTCCGCGGCCTCAACCGTCCCGCGGTCGAATCCGCGGACAAAGAGCAGAACGCTCGTCCGCCGCGGGTCGGGGATCTGCACATCGCCACCGGCCAGATCCGTCCCCGTCCAGCTACCCGGTTGCAGGCGATCAGGTGAACGTGCACGGCGCGCCGGCGACGTTTCCCGAGTTGCGCGACCGAAGGGGTCGGACGCCGGGCGCAGGCGATCGTAGACGGCGGTCCGGTGACAGCCCGTTGAGCACCGGCCACCCGATTCGGTACGGTCGAACCTGATCCCGACGCGCCACTGTCCGAAGGGGAATGACGATCGAACGGTCCGCGGCTGTAAACTTCCGTGCGGATCGTGACAGACGGGGCATCCACGATCCCACCGCCGGCGGGCGACGTGCACGTAATGCAGGTTCAGATCGCCATTGCGGAAATCGGTCACGCCCTCAGTATGTTCGTCCCGGGCGAGTCGGCGGTCGTGGCATTCGAAGCAAAGCTGGTATTTCTCGGCCCTGAAGTCGAGAAACAGCTTCGAGGAGTAGGCCTCCGTCAGCATCATCGGCCGGTCACCGCCGTGCGGCCGATGACAGCCTTCGCAACGGCCCTCCCGGATCGGACCGTGGAGGATTGCCGACGGCTCGTTCAGCAGGGACATCGCGCGGACCGTTCTTCGACCCGGCAGCTCGATCTTCTCGTCATGGCACTTCATGCAGGTCACCACCGGCGCATCGGCCAGAAGTCCGGCGCGCCCGCCGCCGTGCGGCGCATGACAGGTCAGGCAGGAGCTCTCGGAATCGAGCGCAGCGTGCGGATACCTGGCCGCGCGCCATTCATCCTTCTGCTTGTCGTGACAACCGAGGCAGAGATCGGGAACCGGTTCGCGCAACACCATCGCCAGGTCGGTCCCGTGTGCGTCATGACACGTCGCGCATCCTTCTTTTACGGCCCCATGCACGACCCGCGTGGCGCCAAGCGCCCGATCGAAACCGGTGTGGCAGGCGAGGCAGAGAGCCGGTCCCGTGACATCGAGCAGCGCCGGATACGACGACGCATGCGGCGCGTGGCAATCGACGCAGCGGCCCTCGCGCACGGGCGTATGGGCCGATCGTCGGTTGCTCATGACGCTTTCGTGGCATCGGCCGCACAGCCGCGACATCGACGCTTCGCGCGTGAGCGTGTGATCGCGCCCGCCATGGGGATCATGACATCCCAGGCATTGACCCGACATCACCGGCGCGTGCCTCACCGGCCTGTCACCAACGTCGAACTCGTGGCAATACGTGCACAGTCGCGCCTTGTCGCGGCGCAGTTCGAAGGTGTGCCGCGCCGGATCCATGAGCTTGTGGCAGACGTCACAGGCGTCGCTGGCGACGGGCCCGTGGATTACCGTAGCCTCCCGGACGGCACCATGGCATCCGGCCGTCGCGCAATGCCGCGATTCGACCGCGACCGTCGGCCGCCCGTCGGGTCGAAGCGGCACGGCGAGCGCGACCGGCGCGGCGGCCGATGACGCTACCGTGCGCGTCCCGACCCGCGCGGCGTCCCGCTCCAGGAGACGGTCGCCATTCCGCTTCGCCTCGACGACGGATCGGCTCGTCACGATCGGCTCGGACGAGCCCGGGTCGCGCTCGGTTTCCCGGACCTGAAGCTTCCGGCGGTACCAGTCCGGCGCAATCCGCGGTCCGCCCCGATCCTCCGACGGTCGTTTCGCAGCGGGCGATTTGCCGTCCACCAGGGTCGGCGCCCGCGCTTCGATGATGGGGCCGGGTCGGTGGTCGGGAAACGCTACGGCCGCGCCCGGATCGTGGCACTCAGCCGACCCGCAACCGGGGTTGGCATGGAAATCGAGCTTCGCGTGACAACGTGAGCAAGGCAGTGACGCGTGGTCGGCATCCAGGACCTGGCCCGTGCGCTCGTGATCGAACGGCGGCGGCGCCGTGCCCCCCTCCGGGTAATGGCAGTGACGACACGCCTGCTGTCGGTGGCAGGCCATGCAGGGCCCGTGCGCCTGACGCCACGAACGGGCCGGCGCGACGGGCTTGCGCGGGTGGGCGTGACCGTCCGTGCCGTGACAATCGGCGCAGGAGTCGCGCCGGTGGCACCGCACGCACTTCAGGCCGTACCGCCGCACGTGCTCTTCGTGTCGAAACATGACGCTGCCGCCCATGGCGGGGGTGAACCGGGCCTTGTACATCGTGACCTTCGGCGGCTCGATCGGGGGGTGCATCCTGCCGACGATGTCGTCCGGCGTCGGTGCGACCTCCGTGCCCGCGCGCCGGGGCCGGTGGCAGATCACGCAGCCGTTCGCGCCCGTCCATGCCTTGTGGCAGTTCAGGCACTGGCGGTGATAGGCGCCCTTGAGGCTGGGCATGCGGATGTCCGCCTCGGCCGCGTTGACCGGATGGCACGACTTGCAGTCCGGTATCCGCATCTCCCGATCCTGCCCGCGCCGCCGATCCGCGTGCACGGACTCGTTCGCCTCGGTCCCGGGCGCGGGGTCGCGATGGTGACAGGTGCGGCACCCGTCGGACATCTCCGCCATCCGGGCATGCGCGGCATGCTCGAACGGCACCGGGTCGTAGAGGTCGCACAGTTCGTCGAGCATCACGATCTCCGGACCCGTTTCCCGCGACACGATCGCGTCAAGACGCACGATGGCCAGTAGAAGCACTGCGGCGGCCAGCGCCAGCGGTCGAAACGACGATGCGCCGCGCATCCTCTTCACCTCGCACCGCCCCCTTCCGGTTCACCGTGCCCGAGGACAGGCAGGTTCATCACGATCAGCCGGTACACGAGCATCAACAGCGCAACCAGCCCGCAAGTCACCGCGATTTCTCCGATCGACGGCAAATAGGTCCGCACCGCGTAAGGCGGTTGGTACCCCACGAGGAACACGTTCACGCGATTCAGGACGACGCCGAGCACGACGAGCGATGCCGCGCTGAAAACAAGACGGGGCGACCGGCGCACCCGCGCGTCGAGCAGCATGACCAGGGGCAGCACCACGCCCAGCCCTGTCTCCACGACGTAGGCGACGCTCTGCGGGGTGAGCTCGGCGAGGTGCACGTACGCCCGCCGCCAGACCAGGTCGACCACCTTCGCAAGCAGGTAGGCGCCGAGGAAAACCGGGATGTAACGGGCCAACGGTCGCAATACGTGCATCTCCGCCTCGCGCTTGAGCGACCAGGACACGAACAGCGACTCCCAGATCACCATCGGAAAGCCGACCGCGACGGCCGAGAGCAGGAACAGCAGCGGCAGGATCGGCGTCCACCAGAGCGGGTGCAGTTTGGACGGCGCGATCACGAGCAACGTCCCGAGCGAAGACTGATGCAGGCACGACAGGACGACGCCCGCAATCACCAGCGCAAACATGATGCGGTTCAGCATCGCGCGCACCCGTCTCGCGGCGCGCCGGATGCGCGGCCAGCCCTCCGCCTGCTGCAGTCGCTCGCACAGAATCGGCGCGAACTCGAGGTAGAGCACGGTGAGGTAACACATGACGCACATGCCGACCTCGAACAGCACCGAGTTGCCCTGCCACATGATCAGGGGGTGCCAGACGTTGTAGTAGCGTCCAAGGTCCACCTGCAGCCCCAACGCCACGAACGTGTAACCGAGCATCGCCGTCAGGAGCGCCGGGCGCGCGATCGCCTCGTAATGCTGCCGATGGAACACGTGGGTCAGCGCCGCGACGGTGAATCCCCCGGCCGCCAGCGCCACACCGCTGGCGACGTCCACCGCGATCCAGAGGCCCCACGGATGCTGCTGGTCCAGGTTCGTCACGGGCCCCAGGCCAGCCACGAATCGCAGCAGGGCCGCCGCCGCGCCCACGCACGCGAGAACAACCAGCACCCAGGCGCCAGGGCTCAGAAACGCCACCGGAGTCACGGCCGGCTGTGCCGCGCCGTCCGGGCAGGGCGCCTCGATCGGCCCTTTCCGCTCCGCCGCGACCGGTTCGGCGGCGGCGATCCGTCGTTGCGAAGTCCCGGCCATGATGCCGCCGAGGAGCGCGGCGACCCCGGAGGGCAGCAGCCCGTACTTGAACACGCCGTGCTGGATCGCCTCGGACAGCGCGGGCGGGGCGACGTCACCGAGCGCGAGAAACCCGACGTCTTCGAAGGGCACGGGGGAAAGGTACAGCCAGCACGTACCACCGACTTCGCGCTCGCCGTAGACGTGATCGAAATAGGCGCCCGGACGGGCAACGATGCGCTCGTGTGCCAGCCGGACGAGTTCATTGCGCCGGCCGTAGCGGAGCGCCTGTCTCGGGCAGGCGTTCACGCACGCCGGTGCGGACCCCGAGCAGATGGCGTCGAAACAGAACTCGCACTTGCGCACCTTCGGCGTCAGCGTATCGCCATACTCGTACGCCGGAATCTGAAAGGGGCATGCCACCATGCAGTAGCGGCATCCGATGCACCTGTCCGCGTCGTAGGTGACGGCGCCGGTGTCCTGCTTGCGCAGCGCTCCGACGATGCACGCCGACACGCACGCCGCATGATGGCAGTGCATGCAGTTGATCTTCGCGTAAACGGGGCGATCCGCTTCTTCGCCGACAGGCCAGGCATTGATCACGGTCAGCGCGTCTGGGCCCGGACGGCGCGGCTCGGCAAACACCGACTGATCGTCGTACGCCTCGAGCGGCCCGGAATCGTCGCCGTTCGCGTTCCTGCAGGCGTATTCGCAAAGCCGGCAGCCCACGCACGCGGTCAGGTCGACCAGAACACCCATCGCGTCGGTCGGAACGTCGCCGGCCTCGGCCGCCTGCGCCCCCGGCGCACCCCCGCTTGCCAGCGCGACCGTCGTCAGTTGACCGGCGCGTACCAGAAACTGTCTCCGGCCGAATGCGTCCGAAGGTTCGCCAATTTGTCCGGAATCGGATGGCGAGTCAGTGGTCATCGCTCAACCCACGAGCGGAAACGCCGGGCAGCCCCGAAACCCCGAGGCCCATCAAAAGATATTGTAGTCTTTTGTTCTGGGCCCGTGCTACAATGTCGTGGGTCCGTGGTCGGAAAGGAGCGCGAAGATGTCTCTTCGAACCTTCCACCTCGTCTTCATCCTCGCCGCGATCATGCTTGCCGACATGTTCGGCGCCTGGGGCGTCTACCACGGCCGTCCCGTGCTGGGCGTCGGCAGCTTCCTGGGCGGGTTTGCCCTGATCGCGTATGCGATCTGGTTCATGCGCAAGCTCGCGCGGACGAAGATCGCGTGACGACCTGATGGAATCGGCGGCCGCGCCCGGCCGGCCGAAGCATGACTGGTGAGCCGCGACCGTGCCTCCCGCGTTTGCCGGGGCCCGGACAGCGGTGGGCGATCGTTCAATCCGGGCGTCGAGGAAATCACCATGGACCTGGAACTCAACGAACAGGAACGGGCAATTCTCATCGAGGTGCTGGAGAGCTGCGTCTCGGAGCTGGGCATGGAGATCGCGGACACCGACCGGCTCGCGTTCCGCGATCAGCTCAAGCGGAAGCGCGCCGCGCTGACGAAAGTGATCGAGCAGATGAAGCGGCAGGCCGAGGCCCCGTGACCGGTCCGTCGGCGTCGCTTACCGACCGATCGCGTCCGTGAGACCATCGATGGCGATGAGGAGCCGGAGACGGGCCTGATCGAAGCTGTCGTGCCCCACGTTCCGCTCGCGCGGGGACGTACGCCTGATCGCCGCCGGCGCCAGGTCTTCCAGGAGATCCCGCGCCGCCTCCAGCCGACCTTCCCGCAACTTCGCGGCCTCCCCGCGTCTCACCAGGTCGCGCAGGATCCGGAAGTACTCGTAGTCCGCGATGCCGTCGCGCCAGGCAGCGAGCAGCTTCGTCGGCGTAACGCGCTCCGGCGTGGCCAGGAGCATCTCCCACGCCGGGCCGCCGCGGAAGTCGTCCCAGTTGCCGGGAACGTTGGCGGCCATCGAGCTCCAGACGCCAACGCCCCTCATGTCGAACTGCCACGCCTTCCACGCCATTCGGCGAAAATAGCCCGTGGGGCTGCGCCACCATCCGCCGTCGGTGCAGTCGTAGCCGTGAAGTTCGGTGACCCCGGGCCGGACGAGCGTGCGGAGGTACGTTGCGTACGCCGCATCGTCGCCCGTCGTGAACTTGGGGCAGAGAACATCGCTCGCCTCGAGCAGCGGACGATAGAGGTCGTCGGCGCTCCGGGCGACGGGGTTCTCGAAGAAAAGAAACGCCGGCTCGGTGTCCTTACCGATGCGCATGAACTGCGCCGCGAGCCGCTCGCCTGGACCCTTCCCTGTCGGCTCATCGAGGACACAGAATACGAAACGCGTCTTGTCGAGGCCGCGCGCGTCGAGGTGGTCGGAGAGCAGCCGGAAATAGCTGCGTGCCGCGTTGTCGAACTGCGGCGTGCCGGGCACATGTCCCCCGGTGAACGGCTCCCGGCCCCGGAACTCCTTCCGGGCCTTGCCGAGAGAGACATAGAGGTAGTACCGCCGCGCCGGTCCGATGAAATCCAGCTGGGCGTCGAACCGGTCAAGGTTGGCCAGGCGCGCATAGCTTCCGTCGGTCGCCATGTCCGTACCGAAGGGCAGGTGCCACAGGTCGATCCAGTACGAGCGCACGCCGTACCGCCGCAGCAGCGCGAGCGCCTCGGATCGATTCCGGTCCGTGATCAGGCGGCGGCCGGGCACATGCAGGTAGTCCCACGTGTAGGCGTCCAGCGAAGGCATGGCCGGCGCGCGACCTGCATGGACGTGGATCGCCAGCGGAAACTCGAGCGGGCTCCCGACTTCGCCCACATCCATGACGAACGTGCCGTCGTAGCGTCCTCGCGGCAGATCACGGCTGTGCAAGGTCAGCCACAACTGCGTCGTGATGCCGCCTTGAAGCTCGATCTCCCAGCGATCGGGACGGGCAGGCGCGACATCGACGAGGGCGCCGGACCATATCGCTCTTTCCTGCGTCTCAGTGAACCGCACGGTTGCCAGCTCGATCGCGTCCTGTGGCCAGGGGCGCCCCGTCCAGCGCAGGCTCACCGTAGCCCGGACCGTTTCCGTTCCATTGCTCGAAACGTTGACGGCGACGGGCCTTGCTTCGTTCCCGAGCAGGTGGACGACCGGCGAAGACGGCGTGTCGGGCGCAACGTCGAACGGATGGAGCGATCGATACGGTGCGGCAGGCCAGCACTGAAATGCCGGATGGCCCCCTGAGCGCTGCATGCGCCCGTGCAGCGCCCAGATGCGCGCGTGCAGCGGTGTGTACGGCAAACCCCGGGTCATGTCGAGCGCTTCGATACACGGCATCGACAGGACGCGGGCGCGAAGTCGGTCGATGTCGTCCGTGAAGTTCCCCGCCTCCGGATGGCGGCCCAGTTCCTGAAGGTCGTAAATCATGCGGACCTGCGCGATCGCGTGGTGCCTGTGCCGTCGCACCCACTCGTCGAAGTCGCCGTTCAGGGACGGTCCGGCGCGCGCCGCGTCGCGGGCGTCGAATCCGCCTTCGAAGACTTCGATCTCGTCACAGAACAGGTAAGAGCCGGCCGGCCAGACGATCAGCTTCACGAATCGACCGCCCAACCTGAGGTCTTCTGCAAGATACCGGTGCACGCCGGCGGGCCATCCGCGCGGCGCCCTCGGATCGCCGGCCGAATCGGGCAGGCCCTGTTGCCATGACAGCGCAATCAGCTCGCCTTCGAAGTGATACGACGTACCGTCATCACTCATCCAGACATGGATGAACGCGGGAAACGCGACGGCGCTTCCGCCACCGGCGCTGCGAAAACTGATGGCGCCGATCGCCCGCACCGACCCGAGATCGATCGTGATCGAAAGAGGTCCCCACAGTCGCTGCCAGCCGACCGCAGGCTTCTGAATCCAGAACCCGCGATCCGCAGCGGTGAGCTGCCCGTCCGTAAGCTGCTTCGAATCCCCGTCATCCTGACAGGGAGCGTAGTTGGGCGCTCTGCTCCAGGTGTAGGGACGGTGCAGCGCGATGTTGCCGCCGGCACCGGCCGTCGACGGCAGCGCCGCTGCAACGCCGATCAGCGCGAGCAGCCGCCGCCAGGATCGCATCTCATCCGAGGTGCACATTGAGTCGTCCGTGCCGTCCGAGCGGTCGTCGCCCTTGTTGTACCGCGACCGCACTCCGTCAACCAAGGCCGCCGTGTTCGCGAATCGCGGCGAGCATGGCCCGGTAGTTTTCGAGCGGAATGTAACGGGCGATGGAGTTCCCCGATCCGACGGCGCAACCGCCGCTCGCGCCGAGCCGTTCGACGAGCGACCGGGTCGCGGCCCGAACCTCGTCGGATGTTCCCCGGGTGAGCAGGTCCACGTCGACGCCGCCCAACAGCGACAGGCGGTCGCCCCAACGGCTCTTCATGGACACCATGTCCACCGATGCAGGTTCGTTCGGATGAAGCCCCTGGATCCCGCAGTCGATCAGGTCGGGAACGATACGGTCGAGCAGACCGTCGGAATGAAACAGAAAGATCCTGTCAGCGCTGCGGCAGATCGTCCCGATGCGCCGAATCCAGGGAAATACGTACGTGCGAAGGAACTCCGGCGACACGAGCAATCCCGTCGTGAACCCCATGTCGTCGCCGTACCAGATGCCGCCGACCCACTCGCGCTGAACCAGCGATGACACGATGTCGATGCAGAGGCTGCCCGTTCGCTCGACGATCGCTTCGATCAGCGCTGGATCTTCGAACATCGCGATCGACATCGCCTCGAATCCCATCGACCGGCAGAGAAACTGGAAGATCGGTCCGCAATTGACGATCAGCTTCATGCCGTCGGGCAGGTATGGGCGGATCTCGTCGACGTCCCTGTAGTAGACGTCCTGCGGTCCGATCCAGGGGTAGGCCTCGAACGACGGCTCGTCGTGAATCCGGGCGGACTCGTAAGTGGCCACCGTCTCGTCGTCACCGTGCAGACGCAGACGACCCTCCGCGATTCGCACCTGCGTGGAATCGGCCAGCGGCTGCCCGCGGACCTGCAGCAGCACGTAGTCGTACCCGGCTCGGCTCCAGAACTTCGCGTACCGCGCCAGGTCGACCGGTTCGCCCAGGTACGCCTCGATGATCTCCATGTCGATCCCGACCTCGGCGGTGGGCACCCGATCCGTCGGCTGACGCCGCGCGATGCAGGTCCTGAACCGCTCAAAATCGGGCTGCCATGCCGACATCGGTTACGTCCCGTCAGCACAGGAAAGGGTCGGGGGAAACGGGGAGGCGCCTGCTGACGACTTCTGGATACCGCCCATGAATCGCATCCACGCTCGCGGCGCCGCGAACAGCACTTCGACGAGATCCATGTTCGAGAGGCGCGTCGGCAGGTCTCGCGAAAAGGCACCGGTCACCAGGCGCCGCGGCACTTCGCGCAACAGTTCGGCAAGAAACGCACGTTGCAGCACGTCGTCGATCCTGCAGTCATTCGAGACGTCCGCCACGATCCCTTCCAGCGTAAACAGCGACTTGCGCAACATCAGAAGGTCGTCGCCAAATCGCGCGGCGCGCGTTCGCACCGCATCGTCCAGCAGCCCGACCAGCCATCGGAGCCCCGGCCAACCCCCCGGCGGCACGGCCCGAATACCCGCCGTGGCGACGCGGGCAAGCGCCTGCCCGTCCACGACATCCTCGGCAAGCTCGCGCAGCGCCGTCGCGAGACGCCGTTCGTCGAACGTCAGCGCGGAGCGCAGCACGCCGGCGATCTGCTCGCGAACCCGCCGGGTCAATCGGATCGCCAGGCTCCAGTCCAGCAGCCCCAGCGTGCCCTCCGTCATCATCATCAGGTTGCCGGCGTGAGGGTCGCCGTGCACCAGGCAGACGTCCGACATGCTGTGCATGGGCAACGCGATCAACGACTCGACGATCGTTTCGGCCAGGCGCCGCCGCGTTCCCGGAGATTCGCAGCCCACGTCGGTCACCTTGCGGCCGTGCAGTCGCTCCATCGCCGTGACCCTCGAGGTTCGAAAGGGCCAGAGCTCAGGCACGCGAACCTGCGCCACGTGCGCGTACATTCGACCCGCCGTCGCAAGATGCGCCTGCTCGACGTCGAAGTGGATTTCGGATGTGAGCAGGCGGCGGACACGATCGAACGTCGCCTCGTAGTCGATGGGCGGCAGGTCGTCGGTTTCGCAGCGTTCATCGAGGAAGGCGCCCAGGCTGACCAGTACGTCGAGTTCCTCCCTGAGGCATTGCTCGACACCCGGCTTGAGCACCTTCAGCACGCCCGGTCGCCTTGCTCGACGATCCTCCCACATCACGGGCAGGACGATCGCGACGCTCGCCTCCGCCACGGCGCCACCCTCCAAAGTAAGTCCAAGCTGCGCCAGGTCGCCCAGTTCTTCCCTGACGACGCCCTCCGCCACCGCGCGCGGCGTGACGGGCTCCATCGTTTCCAGTCGCTGCAGACGCAGGCGAAAGGCGAGCGGCAGGCGCCGGTCCCGCGCCACGACCTGACCGAGCTTGTGCAGCGTCGGACAGCGATGCATCACGCCGACCAGCCGTTCGGCCATGTCGGAGGCGGCCGGCATCTCGGCCTGTTCCGCGTCGATACGGGCGCGGCGCGCGGGCGACAGGTGATCGACAAAGAACCGCAGGGCGTCACCAACGATCGCGGAATACCGCGCATGGGTCGCGGGCAGGACCGAGGCCATGTCCAGTCGCCCTTGAAGGAGCCCGACGTGCGCCATCCGAGCCTCCGAATCGAAATCGGCGTCCACCCGGGAATAAAAGAGACTCTGGTATACTAATACAACTCTGCCTCCGCACCAACCGGAAAGACGATCCATGAACTCGCGCGAACGCATCCTGGCCGCGGTCAACTTCGAGGCGCCCGATCGCGTGCCGATCGACCTCGGGGCGCTGCGGGCAAGCGGCATCAACGCCGTCGCGTACCACGGTCTCAAGAAGCGCATGGGCCTGGAGACCCCCACCAAGATCCATGACACCATGCAGATCCTGGCGGAGGTCGAGTTGGACATGGTCGAGCAGTTGCACGTCGACGTGCTGCCGCTGGACGCCAGCGACGTCGGCTGGACGATGCAACGCGCGGATGAGGGCGTCGAACAGACGCTCTTCTGCGGTCTGCCGGTCCACTTCCAGCCGGGAACGCGCATTGCGACCGAAGACGACGGAGGCTGGGCGCTGATCGACGGGAAGGGAAGCCCGTACGCCCGGATGCCCAGGGACGGCTACTACTTCGACTTCGTGCGACCCACCATGTCCGGAAAATCGATCGACCCCGACGCGTTTCGGCCGGCGCATACGGTTCCCGATGAAACGCTGGAGATGATGGCGCTTCGGGCGCGTCACCTTCACGAGCACACCGACAAGGCCCTGCTCGGATGGGGCGCGTCGATTTCGATGATCGGTCTGAGCGCCCTGCTGGGCGACAACATCACGCAGGGATCGCTCGACGAATGGATGATGATGCTGATGACCGAGAAGCAGACCGCGCACGACATGATGGGTCGATTCGTCGACGCCGTGATCCACCAGACCGAACAGTTCCACCAGGCGGTGGGTGACGCCTGCTTCGCGTGGGGCGTCGCCTCGGACGACGCCGGCACGCAGCGCTGCGAGTTCATCTCGCCGGATCTCTTCGAGGAGATGATCAAGCCCCATTACGCGCGCCTCTGCGACTGGGTTCACGCCCACACGAGCTGGAAGACCTTCCTTCATTCATGCGGCTCGGTGCGCGGATTGATCCCGCACTGGATCGACGCGGGCATCGACATCTTCAACCCGGTCCAGATTTCCGCCGCGAACATGGAGCCGAAGGAGCTTCACGCCGAGTTCGGAGGACGGATCGTGTTCTGGGGCGGAGGCTGCGACACGCAGGGCGTCCTGCCGTCGGCCGGGCCCGACGAGGTCCGTCGTCATGTGCACGCCAACCTGGACGCATTCCACGCGCTCGAGGGCGGCTTCGTCTTCACACAGGTTCACAACGTCCAGCAGACCATTCCGGTCGAGAACATCGAGTCCATGCTCGCGGCGGCCTGCGAATATCGATGAGCGGTTCGCCGCGGCCCCCGCGGTAAAGTAGGTGCCCTTCGCCGCAGCACGTCACGTGGTGACGTCGACGACGTGCGTTGCAACCGGCGATGCAGCCTGCGAGAGCCATGGCATGAATCCACCTCAGGGCATCGGTGCCGGTGAACCTCGAATCTCACCGGACGCTCGGATCGAAGGCGCAACGCTCATCACGGGATCCCGCACTTCCATCGGACCCGGCGCCGTCGTGCACCACAGCCGCATCCACGACGCCGTCATCGAGACCGGGGCGCAGGTGATCGATTCGATCGTGCAGGCCGAGGAGCCCTGCCGCGCTCACAGGTGTGACGCCGCCGGGCGGACGATCGTGCAGGGCGCCGATCTGCCTTGCATCGGGCCCGAAGCGCAGATCAGCGGCTCGACGCTCATCAACAGCTCCGTCGGCGGCAAGTCGCGCGTCCGCGACTGCTGGATGTCGAACTGCCGACTCGGGACGTCCAACGACATCGCGGACGCCAAGCTCGTCCTGACCGAAAGCGCCGAAGCGGTGTCCGTCACCGGCCCGACCGAGGTATCCGAGGCGTGGCTGGGGCACCATGCCACCATCGACCGCCGCGGATACTTCGAAGGTGTCTTCTCCAACACGTTCTTCCAACTGAAGTTCGACGAGGCGGCGCGACGACTCAGGGTGACCGGCGCCATCGACCTGCCGCACCTCAGCCGGTATGGCACCAACACGGTCAACTCGGCCAACTCCGGCAAGCTGCTGCCCCAGCCGGACAGCGTCATCGAAGGCTTCGGGCCGCATGTCGGGCTATGGCACGACGGCATGCTCAGCCACGAGCAGATCGAGCTGGGCCCGTGCTGCTGGATCGTGCCCTGGACGAAGGTCATCGGCCAGTCGGCGGCCCCGCACGAAGACGACGAGGCGCTCGTCAACGACGGGCTGACGACGTTCGTCATGCCATTCGGCATCGGCGGCTACGGCGGCCCGTCGACCCAGGGTCTGGTGATGCCGGGCGAGCTTTCGACCGGCATCGGGCCCAAGGCGCGCCATGGCGCCTGGACGTTCACGTACGCGCCGGATGCGATCATCTCGATGGTCGCCCGGCTGTACGACGCGCTCGAGGAGGACCGCCGACACCTCGCAGACACCATCGTGATCGAAGCCCTGCGCACCGCCTTCGAGATGACACGCGCCATGGCGGCCGAGCGGAACGTCGATCTCGACGTCGCCACCGCAGACCAGAGGAAGGGATGGCCACGCTGGATCGCGCGCGCCGCGGCGCTGCTCACCGCGCACCTCGAGGGCGAGCTGTGGCAGTTCAGGGAAGGCCGGCCGGTGGACTGGACGAAGCGATCGGACCGGTGGACTCACCCGCGCATCGATCGCGTGCTGGACGTCGCGGGGGATGCGCTGGATCGCCAGCTGAGCGAGCGCGACCTGTTCTCGTTCGAGGATCCCGTGCCGCCCAAGCGCGTCGCGATGCCGACTGGAAGCGTGCGCGGCACCGACGGGTCGCCGCAAATCGACCCGTCGGCAACGGTCGCCCCCGACGCCGAGATCGGTCCGGGCTGCCGGATCGGCGCGACGGCGGTCGTCGAATCCGGAGCACGCCTCTGGAATTCGATCGTCGAGTCCGGCACCGTACGGGCCGGCGCCGTCGTCGAGCGCAGCATCATCCGGCAGTCAGAGATCGGCGCCGGGTCGGTCGTCCGATCGACGACGCTGGTCGAATCCGCCCTGGGTGCGCAATCCACGGCCGACGCCGCGCTGCTCGCCCGAAGCAGGCTCCCGAAGCACTCGACCGTCAGCGCGTTCGCGGACGTTGCCGATGTCGACGCGGCGTGCGCGACGATCGTGGGCGGCACGATGCACGCGTCGAAGATCGACGTGTACCTGATGAGCATGCACATGGCGGGCGGGTGCGCGCACCTGTCGGCCATCACGACGATCGTGCGCGTGGACGGGCGCGACGTCGACGTCCCGGCGATTCCCATGCTGGGTGGCGGTTCGGTGATCCGCGGCACCGCCGACCGTCCCGTCACGATGCAGAGCGCGTTCATCGGCTCGAACGCGATCATCGAGCCGAACACCTACGTCGGTTTCGGATGCTTCGTCCTCGGCACGCTCGGACCGGACGCCGGCCTGCCGCCCTTCACCGTCAGCACGGGCGGCGGCCCGCAGACTCACCTCGTCGGACAGGCCCTTGGCCAGTTCGCGAGCGTGGTCATCACGCACTTCGTCAACTGGCTCTTCCAGGCCGTCGGCCCTGAAGGCGGACCCGCCGTTGCGGCGCTGATGCGTGACGTCATCGAAGAGGGCGCCGAGGCGCTCGAATTCGAGCAGCGCCGACGCGAACGCGACAAACCGGACAACGGGGAACGATTTGCACGTTATCGAAGCCTGCCCGACTACAGCGACGCCCAGATCGCGTCCGGTCTCGCCGTTTACCGTCGAGCGCTCGAATCCGGCGCATGGGACATCCGTTTCGATGGCGCGCAACTGCGCTTCGCCGCGGAAAAAGGGAAGTGGGTCGAGCGCAACGGATCGGCCTTCTGGAAAACAATGACCTGATCGAGCGCCGGCGCCACGCCGGTTCGGCAACCAGTTTGGCTGCCAATACGGCCGCCATCCTGACCGCGTCAGCGTGGCCGGACGAACGCCTGGCTGACTCTGCGCGCACAGAGCACATCGCGCGGCGCATTGCCGCTCTGGCACACGAGTTGCGAGGACGAGGGCGACATCGGTCCCCAGGACGGTGGTTGGGGAGGAGCTTAGAGCGCCCCGAACTTGCCAAGGAGTTGTCCGTGAACAAGATGATCGCGCGTACCGTCACCCTAGTGATTCTGACTGCCGGCGTCCTCGCGCCGGCGACCGCCAGGGCCGTCACCCTCTCGGTGCCGAGCGTCGACGCGGGCCTCGAAACCGTGCGCGTCGCCTCGCCCGGCGCGACGACCGCGGTCACCGTCGGGGGCGGCAACTACGTAGTCGGGCCCGCCGGCGGTCCGCTCCCGCTGGATCGCTGGCAGCGTGCCATCCCCCAGTTCCCCACCAGCGACTTCGCGAGCATCGTCGGCCTTCCCTTGGTCTCGGCGACGCTGCACTACAACATCGTCAGCGATTTCCTGGAGCCGGGAGAGACCGGCTCCTCGCAAGTGCGTCTGTTCACGACCACCGAAACCGATCTGAACCTCGGAAATCGTGACGTCTACGCGGGCCTTTCCGGCGATGGCGGCGCCCATACGACAATCGGCGTCGCGCCCTGGTCAGACGGCGTAGTCGGTCCGCAGTCGCTGCCGTTCTCGGCCGCCGGACTCGGCGCCCTGTTTTCGGCGATCAACGGTAGCGACCCGACGATCGGCGTCGCCTTCCGCGAGTTCAATGTTTCGACAGTCATTTCCTTCGACACGCTGGACGAGATCGTTCTCGGGCTTCCCCCGGGCAATTTCGTGATCGAGGTCGACGCCCTTCCGGAACCGGCAACCGCGACGCTCGTCGCGTTTGCCGGTCTGTTCGCGCTTCGCCGGCGACGTCGATGACTCATCGCCGGGACGACGGGCGGAGGGGACGACGAGAGGTCGCAAAACCACGGATGGGCGCGGATGAACACGGATAGGGCATCGGGGCTCGCTTCGCTCAACCGCAGCCCGCGCACTGGTCGTCGGCGAACCGCGCGGCGTAAGCCCGCGGGTCAGATGTGAGCCCGTCCTGTTCAAGGGCCAGCAAGTCAGGACACACGCCCGACCGATCGCCGAAACCCGGTCCGCTCGGCCGCGACGGGTCGGGGCACAGCGACATCGCCTGCTTCGGCCTCCTTGCTCACGGGCCTTTCGCTCGGCCTTGGGCCGACGGCTGACTTACGGGACACGACCTGGAAGACCGCGGTGATTCTGTCGCAACGAATTGAATGATTGCTACGTATACTGCTCTCATGGCAAGGATCCGCACGGTGGTTGTCGGTCTGGGGGGTCGGGGCGTGTGGGCGGCGTCCAAACTGCAAGACCACGATGAGTTCGAACTGGTCGGTCTGGTGGACACGATCAGGGCGCGATCCGAGCTGCTGGTGCGCGAGATGAACCTCGACGCCCTCAGCTGCTTCGACGATCTGCCCACCTGTCTTTCGAGCCTTTCCTGTGATGCGGTGGCCATTTTTACCCCCGACGGTACGCACGCGGACCTGGTCATCCAGGCACTGGAAGCAGGCCGGCATGTCTTCGTCGAAAAGCCCCTGGACATCACGGCCGACAAGCTGGATGCGGTGATCGCGGCCGATCAGCAGGCGGGGGGACGTACCTTCGTCGGTTTCAACCTCCGCTACGCGCCTTTCTATCAGAAGATCCACCAGCTGCTGTGCGACGGTGTCGCGGGCCAGATCCTGACCATCCAGGCGGACGAATTCTATGATGGCGGAAGAACCTATTTTCGCCGATGGAATCGGTTGCGGGCGTGGGGCGGCGGACTGTGGATCACCAAGGCATGTCACGACTTCGACCTGCTCAACTGGATGGCCGGGGCGCCGCCGCGGCAGATCTTCGCCAACGCCTCGCTGGACTACTACAAGCCTCGCGCCGACGCCTCCCTCTACTGCCGTGATTGCCAGTTGCTGGCAGATTGCCCCGACCGTTACGAGCCCAGCGCCAATCCCAAACTCCTGGAAGATCCCGATTCGCGCGGCTACCGGATGAACCAGGTCTATGAGCAGGCCACCGGACAGCGACCTGACCTCTGCCTGTTCAACTCCGACAAGGACACGTTCGACCACGGCGTGGCCACGGTCACGTTTGCAAACCAGGTCATCGGTTCTTACACCGTGAACGTGGTGGCCGGTTTCAGCGACCGGCGGATGCGGGTCAGCGGCACCAAAGCAATGATCGAAGGCCACCTGGCGGGCCCGAAGCTGGTTGTGCGTCACCGGGATCCGTCACGTGACGATGAAATTGATATCCCCAACGAAGACGGCGGGCATGGTGGCGGTGACACGAAGCTGTTCAGTGCCTTTGCGGCCTTCGTCCATGGACGACCCACCACCTATGTAGCCCCGACCGAAGCGGCGATTGCGGTCAGAATGGGCTTGGCCGCGCGCACCTCTTGCGACGAGCGGCGCGCCGTGGAACTGTGATGTTCCCACTCTCCTCCGCGGCACTAGGCTCTGTCTCAGAACTCTGCCGCGGGCCCAAGACCGAGCGCATCGTCCGTTGGCAAGGAGGCCGAAGCAGGCGATGTCGCGGTGCATCGTCGATGGAGGCCGACGCCGCCAACGGGCGATGCAGCCGGTCGACGCCAGGC
>NYZC01000374.1 GCA_002686995.1 Phycisphaeraceae bacterium
GACGGTGAGCTGCATGTCGTAGGGATCCAGCGAATTCGACCGTTCGTCGGCATTCAGTGTCGGCAGCTGAAGATGGGACTGCGGGTCGCCGGCCGGTATGAACGACTGATCCACGAGGTCCCAGTCTCCGGCGTCGCCGGTGATCTGAACGTCGCCCACGGTCCCGGGATCGTCGGGCGGGGCCTGCTCCAGGTTGGCGAGAATGATGTTCAGCTCGAACAGGTCGATGGGATTGTTCGCATCGAACGACATGCCGTGCGTCGCCAGAATCAGCTGGCCGAACCGCTGGCCTTCATTCCAGAGGCCGGGCATTTCGCTGCTGAAAAGAAGATCCACCCGCGGCTGCGGCTGCTGGAAGGCGAGGCCGCTGTGGTTGTATTCCGCCCTCGGGGGAAACTCGGTGATGCCGGGGTGCTGCACGATCAGCGGATCCCTGAGGGGATTGTGAATCGTCGCGCCGGGAAAACCGACATTCTCGAAGCCCGGAACCTGGCGGATCGGGTGGGGCGGAAGGTCGATCGCCGCAAAAACGGAAAAGAAGCTGTCGGCCGGAAAATCCGTTCCGGTGCCCTGCGATTCGACTTCACCAAGACTGCGGGGTCGATTGGGCGCCATTGCGCCGCCGCGCACGGCGATGAGCCCGTCATCGTCCTGGAGGTGCAGAGATGCGATCTCAGTGTGCACCTCCCTGGTCCCCGCTGGACCCTCGAACCCTGCGGGGAAGACGATGTCGGAATCACTCACGATCGTGCCCCTGGATCCGACCGGTGCTCCCCCGAGGTCGGCCGCGTCCCCGTCCACGTGGGGGGCGCTGCGCCCGATCGTCGTAGCCGGATCCGTCAGCCACGGGCTTTCCAGCGTCGCACTCGTTTCACGGTATCCCGGATAAGAGAACCCGGAAGGCTCCACCATGAGCGGCCGAAAGAGCGGATCCACCTTGAAGAAGATGATGGCCGACGAGACGGTGGGTGGATCATCGACCGGCCCTGGAGGGAAGTCCTGTCCGAAAGCCGCCGCGAAGGGCATCGCGGCCAACGCGATCATCGCACCGACGAGAAGCCGTTTCGGGCGCGCCAGCATTCTCTGTCTCCTTTCCGGGGATCACACGGCAAGTCGGATCGACAAGGGCGTCGGATCGCGTGAAGGCGAAATGTCGTGCACGCCGCACCGCCGTGGCACCCACTCGCCACGCGACACATTCCGGTGGCGCCACATGCTGGCAAGGCGGCCGTCCTCGATCCCCATTACCAGACTGTTTACTATTCTGTTTTACCGCAGCGAGCGACGATGTCAAGACCTGTCTCGCCGGCCTGTTCCTGATTCGATGCCCGTCAGACTCCCGTCGATGGCCTGGAATGCCGCCATATCGCCTGCAATCCCCGGAAACATGAGATCTGCGAAAGCGACCACTTTCCGGGACCAATTGCGGCCGAAGCCGCGCTGCGCCCCGCGCCTTGACAGGACCCGCCGGCACATATATTAATACCAACATGTCCTGATTTTTTCCGGGCGTCGCAATGCGTGATTTCCGATGCACCGGATTGACCTGATCAAACGGCTCGACATCGTGTTCCGGGAGGTGCTCCTCGGCGGGGACCGGCTTGCCGAAGATCCGTGCTGCGACGACGAGCCGCCGAGCCGTGTTCCTGCAGGGCGATGCCGGGCGAACGACCCATGGTCCGAACGGAGATACCAGCAATGACCGCGCGAGAAGACCATGACATCGTGGTGGCAGGTGGTGGACCCGCCGGCTGCGCCCTGGCGACCTTGCTCCAGCGCGAAGGCCATCGCTGCCTCGTTCTCGAGGCGTCCACGTTTCCGCGCTACCACATCGGCGAATCCCTGATTCCCCACACCCATGGCACGCTGTCGAGACTCGGCCTCCTGGAGGCCCTGCGACGTTCGACCTACCCGGTGAAACACAGTGTGCGCTTCGTGTCGCCGGCCGGCAGTTCCTCCGATCCGTTCTATTTCTCGGAGACGATCGAAGGCGAGGGATCGAGAACCTGGCAGGTCGAGCGATCGAGCTTCGACGCGCTGTGTGTCGATCATGCCAGGGCCAGCGGAGTCGACGTTCGAATGAACGCGCCGATCGAGCGGGTGCATTTCGACGGTGATCGCGCCGTCGGCGTCACGGTTCGTCCCGCCCCGCGCGAATCGTACGACGTTGCCGCGAAGGTCGTGGTCGACGCAACCGGACGTCGCACGCTGATCGGCGACCAGTTGGGTCTGAAAGCTCCGGTGCCCGGCCTGCTCAAGGGCTCGCTCTGGTCTTACTACCGTGGCGGAGCGCGTCTGGAAGGGATCGACGCCGGCGAGACGACGGTGTTTCTGCTCCGCGGTGGCGGGTGGTTCTGGTACATCCCCTTGCCGGAGGACATCGTCAGCGTCGGGGTGGTCGATGATCCGCAGCGCCTGTTCCAGGAAGGTCTCTCGCCCGAAGCGTCCTATGACGCCCAGGTCGCCGCGTGCGAACCGCTGGCCGCTCGGCTGACCCAGGCCGAGCGAAACGATCGCGTGCGCGGACTCCGAGAGCTGGCCTATCGGAATCGACGCATGGCGGGCGACGGCTGGGTGATGATCGGTGACGCCGCGGCATTTCTCGATCCCATCTATTCGTCCGGACTCTACCTCGCCCTCGGGTCGGCGGAACTGGCTGCGGAAAGCATCCATGACGCATTGCAGGTCGATGATCCCTCCTCGACGCGGCTCGGTGCGCATCTGGACCTGTTGGGCGAAGGCGTCGCGGTGATCGAGAAACTGATTCGAGCCTTTTACACACCGGGTTTCAGCTTTCGACGGTTCGTCGAACGGCACCCGGAGCACCGGGCGGCCTTGATCGACTGTCTGGTCGGCGACGTGATCGGCAAGAAAATGACAGCGTTTACGAACGCGCTCGATGACATGCTGTCGGCAGCTGCCAGGAATTGACCGCCGGCCTTCGCCCCTGGAAACGCCCCATGAATCAGGACACCGTCAGCGTCTACCTGATCAAGCCTTCCAAGTACGATGATGACGGTTTCGTGCTGCGCCACTGGAAGAGCTCCCTGCCGTCCAACACCCTGGCCTGCATGAATGCCCTGACCGAGCAGGCCGCTTCGAGCGGGGAACTCGGCGCCCGCCGCGTGAAGACCGTCACGATCGACGAGGCCATCGAGAAAGTCCCCGTCAACCGGATCATCGCCCGATCGCGACGCCGAACCGTCGTCTGCGCTCTGATCGGAGTCCAGACCAACCAGTTCCCAAGGGCCGCGGACCTGGCCCGCACGCTGCACCGAGGCGGCGCCAGGGTGGTCATCGGGGGCTTCCACGTCAGCGGCGTCTTTTCCCTGACCGCGAACATCCCCCGCGAAGTGCAGGAGCTGGTCGACGCGGGCATCACCGTCGTGATGGGCGAAGCCGAACAAGCCTGGGGCCGGATCCTCGCCGACCTGTGCCAGGGCACGTCGAAGGGCGTATACAACCTGCTCGAAGACAAGCCGGACCTGGGACGAGCGCCGATCCCCTTTCTCAGCCGGCGTCTGCGCAAACGCTACGCCTTTCCCAACATGGGGACCGTGGACGCCGGGCGGGGATGCCCGTTTCGCTGCGATTTCTGCACCATCATCAACGTCCAGGGACATGCGATGCGGACACGATGCCCGACGGCCATCGGCCGGGCGATTCGCCGCTATCACGATCAGGGCGTCACGTTCTACTTCTTCACCGACGACAACTTCTGCCGCAATCCCAGGTGGCGGGAGATCTTCGATGAGCTCGCCCGATTGAGGACGGAGCAAGGCGTTCAGATCGAGTTCATGATGCAGGTCGACACCCAGTCGCATCGGATCGATGGATTCGTCGAGCGCGCCGCGGCGGCCGGTTGCACCCAGGTGTTCATCGGCCTGGAGAGCGTCAATGCGGAAAACCTCAAAAGCGCGGGCAAACCGCAGAACCGGGTCGGGGAATACCGCGCGCTGATCGATGCCTGGTCCGCGCACCACGTGGCCACGCACGCCGGGTATATCCTGGGCTTCCCCGGGGACACCTACGAATCCATCATGCGCGACGTGGAGACGCTGAAGCAGCAGGTCCGGGTCGATCGGGTCTCCTTCTTCATCCTCACGCCGCTACCCGGTTCGGTCACCCATCTCAGGATGGTCGAGGCCGGCAAGCCGACGGACGAGGACTTCAACCGCTACGACACCTTTCACGTGGTGACGGATCACGAATCGATGTCGCGATCGCAGTGGGAGCGCGCCTACCGCGACGCCTGGACGCGCTTTTTCTGCTTCGACCACATGAAATCGGTCCTGAAGCGATCAAGCCGCCAGACCTACTGGGGGCACATGGTCCAGTTCATGTGGTACCGCAATTCGATGCTGCACGGTGAGCATCCCATGCTGAGCGGGATGTTCCGATTCAAGGATCGCGGCACCCGGCGCCCGGGCTCCCCACGAACGGGCCGGTGCGAGCACCTCGCCATGCGCGCCCGGGACACCTTCCGGACCTTCGGAATCTGGTGCCGCCTGCTGCGCGAACTCGAGGCGCTCTGGCTCGAGACCCGCCGCCCGGAATTCGACCATATCACGACCCTCGGGCGCTTCGAGATCAACTGGACCGACCTCTGGCTGGACCTGCGGCGATTCCGGTTCGGCAGGTTTCTTGGCCAGCCCGCGAGAAAACTCATTGCCGAAACCTTGTGGTTCCAGCACATGCTCGGTCGCCTTGCCCTGCGTTGGCGCTGTCACCGGCAGGACCTGGATGCGAAGTGGCGCCAGCTCGCCGACGCCTTCGCCCGCAGGCGGCTTGCCCTGCGGCATCTACCGGTGGCCACGGTCACGACCCTTCGAGAGATACCGCTCCTGGTCGGCTTCGGCTCGACGTTCCTCCTGAAGTCTCTCATCGAGACGCCGACGCCCGCTAGACCTTCACGCTGAACACGGGAGGATCACGGCCCGGTCGACCACGTCGAAGTCGCGCAATCTCAGCGCGCCGCGCGCGCTCCGGACGCGTCATGAGCGCGCCAGGGGATAGGTCCCGTGCTCATCCAGAAGTTCGAGCACGTACTGCATCGTCGCAGGATCGACGTCCGGTCCGATCGAGTGCGGGCCGATGACGAAACCGCCGCCGCGCCCCGCTTCGAGCAGGTGCAGCACGTGGTCGCGCACCTCATCGCGATCGCCGCGCGGCAGGATCGCGCAGTTGTCCAGGCCGCCGATGCAGACGAGCCGACCGTCGTACTGTCGGCATATCGCGACCGGGTCCATGCCCGTGCGGAACTCGACCGGGTTGATCGCCTGCACGCCCGCGTCGATCCACATGTCCAGAAGCGGAAGCACGTTGCCGTCCGAATGATGCATCACCACACCCGCGCCGGCGTCCTTGTACGCCTTCACCATGCGCCGCAGCGCGGGAAGGAAGATCGACTCGTAATGGTGGGGGCCGACGAACGGGCCGGCGGACGACGCCACGTCGTCGTAGATCGCGATTCCCGAGTCCTCGAGACCGAAGCGCCGGATCTGCTCGACCCCGACGGCGGTGATGTGGTCGGCGACGCGATCCACGAACGCGCGCGTCCACTGCGGATCCTCGGCCACGTCCATCCAGAAGTTTTCCTCGCCGCGCATGAAAGCGGCGCGCAGGTACGGGCCGCCGGTCTTGCCGAAGATGAACAGGTCATCCTTCCAGCGATCCATCTGCCGCGCCGCCTCCTCGTACCGGTTGTCGGCCGCCGGATCCTGGAACGCGAGCGTGTCGGGGTCGATGCGCCCGCGAACCGCCGGCTCGAGAAGCTCGCCCATGCCCTGCTTCGTGCGCTGCGATCGCTTGAGCTGCCCCCATCCGTCCCGGAACACGATCATGTCGCCCTCGACGCGCTGGATGCCGGCCTGGCCGGGCCAGGCCGATTCATCCGGCGCGACGAGGCGCACGTCGCTGCCGAAATACTCCAGGGGGTCGGCGCCTGGGTGCGACCGCGTCCAGATCTCGACGAACTCGGGCCAGAAGCCGGGCCAGAAGCGCGGCACGCGATCGGGCTCGCCGAACGACAGCGCGATCTTCGTTCGCTGCTTGCCGCTCATCATGACGAGCCTCCCCCGAGATCGTGGATCTTCTCGTAAAGCGTCCGGATATTTTCCGTCGAGCTGACCGACTGGATGTTGTGGCACGGCGCGCAGATCCACCGCGCGTCGCGGAAGATGGCAACGTTCTCCTCGACTTCGCGCGCCACGTCGTCCACCGTGCCGAACGGCAGCGTCTGCTGATTGTCCATCGCACCGTGGAACGCGATCCGCCCGCCGAAGTCGCGGACGAGGCTCTCTCGCTCCATGCCGGGGCAGCGCCACTGAACGGGATTGAGCACCTCGATGCCGACCTCGTCGACGAGCAGCGGGATGAAGTCCCGGGCCGCGCCGTCGGTGTGATAGAACACGTGCACGCGGAAGGACCGTGCGAGGTCCGCCATGCGCTTCTGGTTGCGCAACAGGAACCTGCGATAGAGCTCGACCCCGAACAGCGGACCCGACTGTCCGCCGAGATCCTCGGCCACGTAGGTCAGGTCGATCTTCCCGCCGCCGGCCTCGAAGACGCGCCGGTTGTGCTCGTAGTGAAAGGCGAACAGGTGATCCAGGATCGCCTCGGCGATGGTGGGGTTCAGCAGCAGGTCCTCGAAGGCCTGCTCCATGCCGCGCATCGCGCAGTAGATCAGGAACGGCTCGTAGACGGCCGCGCGAATCGCACGCTCGCCGTCGTCCGTCGCCAGCGTGTCGCGCACTGTTCCGTAGTCGAAGTCATCCGGGTCGGGCCAGCGGAAGCGCTCGACGTCGCGGGCGCATTGCACGTTCGCCAACGGTCCCTGGCATACCTCGTCGTACGTGCCCGTTCCGTGAGGGATGGTCCGCCGGCGCACGCCCCACATGTCCGCTTGCGGATCGTCGGGGTGGTGCTCGAGCCGCCACCGCGGCGCGACGGTCTTCGGATGGTCGATGTGCAGGAGGCGCCAGAGCTGTTCGTCGTCATCGCACCCCAGGTCGCGGCGGAACCGCTCGTGGAAATCCGGCGTCGCCCAGTAGTCCGTGGGGACGCGGTCGGGCGTGCGCCCCTCCAGCAGGGCGATCCATCGCTCTCGCGGCGTCATGGCCATGTCGAACTCCGGTGAATCGCTATAATAATATCTAGATATCCGATTTGATCAAGGGATCGTCGATGGTCGCCGCCCACCAACCCGTTCACCTCGACTCGGGGCCGCCCTGGCACGTCACCTGCCATGCCGAGCGCATCGGCGACGACTACCTGTGCCGCCTGCACCGCGGCGACCACCACGACCACCGCGTCGAGGCCATCGGGGTCGCACGGTGGTCGAACAGCGCCGCGACGTCGAAGACGATTTCGTCATCGTCCCCGGCAGCAGGCGCCGTGGCGCATCGCGGCGCACACCGGATCTGCCGAGCCGGCCGGCGCGATGTCGAATGCGTCGTGGGGCTCCGACTCGACGCGTTGAGCCCGCGCGAACGTCGCCTTCTGCTTGCGACCTGCGACGAGCTGATCGGCGAATCGGCGCTCGAGATCGAGGCACGGCGCTGCCGGGCGGAGCTCTCCGTCCCGTTCAGCATGTGCGAGCAGATCACCGCCCACCTCGGCTCGATCCGCGCCGCGATCGACGCTTTCATGGACGCGCCGCCCGATCCCGAACGGATCCCCGCGACGGGCGACCGACACGTCTGCATCTTCGCGCCGCTCTACCTCTCGAACGCCTGCGCCAACGACTGCGCTTACTGCGGCTTCCGCCGCACCGCCCGGTTCGACCGCATCGTCCTCGACGTCAACCAGGCGCTCGAGGAGGCGCGCCACCTCGTCGCACAGGGACACCGGACGATCGACCTGGTGACCGGCGAAGTGCCGACCGATTCGTTCGCAGGATACGTCTGCGAGGTGATCGAACGAATCCGCGCCCAAACCGGCATTCGGCGCATCAACCTCAACCTCGGCGCGCTGTCCGACGCACAGTTCCGGCGCCTGCGCGGCGCCGGGGCCACGGGATACCACCTGTACCAGGAAACGTACGATCCGGACGTCTACTTTCGGGTTCACCGGCGCGGGCGCAAGCGCGACATGGCCGCGCGCCTCGAGGCCCCGCACCGCGCGGCCAACGCGGGATTCGAGGCGATCGGGCTCGGCATCCTCGTCGGCTTGGCGCCCCTTCGCGATGAGCTGGCGCGCCTGGTTCGGCACGCCGATATCCTCCGTACCGACTTCCCTGAACTGAAACTGGGCTTCTCACTGCCACGGGTCCAGCCGGCCGACGCGGCGTGCGGATTCGTCGCGCCGGTGCCGGTCGGCGACGACACGTTCGTGTCGGCCCTGCAATTCCTCCGCGCCCGGTTTCCGTCGGCGCACCTGACGCTCACCACCCGCGAGCGCCCCGAGCTGCGCGACAGGCTGCTCGCGCTCGGCGTGACCAAGGTCAGCGCGGGGGTCAGCACGCGGCCGGGCGGATACGCAAGCGCCGACGATGCCGCCGAGCCGCAGTTCGAGATCGCCGACCAGCGCAGCGTCGCCGCGATCGCCTCGGCGATCCGGCAAACGGGACTGACCGCCACGTTCGAGTAGCGACCGGAGAACGATCATGACGACGAAGACGATGACCGGACGGGAGCGCATCGCCGCCGCCGCGGCCCGCCACGAATCCGACGTGCTGCCGATCGGATTCAAGGCCACGGACGACATCCTCGAGCGGCTTCGATCCCATTTCGGCGTCGAGCGCATGGGCGATCTGCTCGACGCGCTGGACGTGGACACCTTCGGCAATTTCAACAACTGCAACTACGGCGTCTGGCCGCGCTACATCGGCGGGCCGCCGAAGGTGCTCTACCCC